>CANQUE010000031.1 GCA_947626905.1 uncultured Oscillospiraceae bacterium | reverse complement strand
CCCGGCCTCAGCCGCCCGCCATAACGATCACCTGATGGCTCAACGCCCGAAAAAGCGCCTGCTGTGTAAAAAAGTACGCTTTCGTCACCACATTGGGTATTGCATTGATCGGCGGTATTTGATATAATTAAACAGCGAAAAAACAGGCTGTTTCCGCAGAATTTGGGGTGGGGACCAACCTGTACGTTAAGGGCCATGGATGACGCCGGCGGGGAGAGCGCGGCGGGAAAGCGGGACGAGGACATGGTACTGGCGGATCTGACGGGCCAGCGGTTCGGGAAGCTCACGGTGCTGCGCCGGGCCGAGAACGACAACACCGGAAAAGCCCAGTGGACCTGCCGGTGCGACTGCGGCCGCCTGTGCGTGGTCCGGGCCTATAAGCTGAAAAACGGCCAGACCCGCAGCTGCGGCTGCGAAAGGAAGGGCGGATACAACCGCCGGGACCTGACAGGCCGGCGGTTCGGCCGGCTGACGGCGCTCTGTCCGGTGGAAAAGAGCGGCCAGTCCGGCGGCGGGCTCGTCTGGCGGTGCCGGTGCGACTGCGGAGCGGAGGCGGAGGTGAGCGCCGCCCGTCTGGTGAGCGGACGGACCCGCAGCTGCGGATGTCTGAACCGGGAGCAGATGTCCCGGATGCACCAGCACATGCACTACAGCGACAACACCTGTCTGGAGCGGCTGATCCGGGCGCAGAAGGAGCAGGGCGGGAACAAGGCGGGTTTTCGGGGCCTGTTCCGGATGAAGGACGGGCGGTATCGGGCGACCATCGGCTTTGGGAAGGCGCGGTACTATCTGGGCAGTTACCGGGACTTTGACGAGGCGGTAAAGGCGCGGCAGGCGGCGGAGGAAACGTTGCACCAGGGCTATATAGACGCCCGCGCAGCCTATGACCGCCGGGCGGAGGCCGATCCGGCCTGGGCGGAGGAAAACCCGTTTTTCTTCCACGTGGAGCGGAGAAACGGAGCCTTCGACGTCCGCACCAACGCCTGGCACAAGCCGTCCGCCCTTCCGGGCCGTACCTGCGGCAGGGAGCGGCTGAGGGCATGATCACCCTGGCAGGGACTTTTCCCGCCAAAGCACGGGAATGACGATAGACCTGACTCTTTGGAAAGGAGGACATACAAATGAAGGAAGAATACAAAGCCCCCAAGATGGAGATCGCGAAGTTCGAGGTGGCGGACATCATCATCACGTCATCTGTCGAAGAGGGTGAGTAACAGCCAGAAAGATCTGGGTTAGGATCACGGAGAGGGCGGGATCACACCACCCTCTTCGTGGGATTTTTGCGGCAAGGGAGCAGACAGTGAAAGGGGTCTATTGTATCGCGGAGCACCGCTTCGCCTTGGCGTCGCTGTACCCCGCGGTCCATGAGCTATGCGCGGCCTACCGCTGCGGCGGGCCGCCGTCATTTTTGATCGAGACCTGCCGGGCGGACATAGAACAGGAGCGGGAAAAGGCGGCCGCCGCGGACCGAATGGCAGGGCGGCCGGTCGTCGATCACTCGGAGGGATACCTGGAGTCCGTCGCGGTGTACCGGAAATTGGCCAGGCGCCTGCTGGAGGACGGCATCCTGCTGTTTCACGGCTCCGCCATCGCGGTGGACGGCATGGGATATGTCTTCGCCGCCAAAAGCGGCACCGGCAAGTCCACTCACGCCCGGCTGTGGCGGCAGTTCCTGGGGGACCGGGCCGTCATGGTGAACGACGACAAGCCGCTTTTGAAGATCGGGCCCGGGGGCGTCACGGTCTACGGCACGCCCTGGGACGGGAATCACCGGCTGAGCAGCAACATCGCCGTGCCCCTGCGGGCCGTCTGCCTGCTGGAGCGGGCGGAGCGCAACAGCATCCGGCCCATTTCCCCCCGGGAGGCCTGGCCGGCGCTGCTCACCCAGAGCTACCGCCCCGACGCGCCGGACGAGCTGGCCAAGACCCTGCCGTTGGTGGACGGTCTGGCCCACGGCGCGCGCCTGTACCGCCTGGGCTGCAATATGGAGCCGGAGGCCGCCCGGCTGGCATTTGAAACAATGAGCAAGGGAGAAAGCTTATGAAACTGAAGGATACATTCGTCACCTATTCCTCCGGCGAAGGCCACACCATGGTGGCCACCGAGGGTTTTTCCGGCATAGTGCGCAGCAACAAGACCGCCGCGTTCATCATCGAGCAGCTGAAAACGCCCACCACTCCGGAGCAGATCACAGACGCGATGGCGGCCCGCTTCGACGCGTCCCGCCAGGTCATCGAAGAGGACGTGGCCCGGGTCCTGGAAAAACTGCGCTCCATCGGGGCCCTGGAGGAGTAAAAGCGTGGACCTCCATACGTTCATCACCAAGGCGGACTTCTGGCTATGCTACCGCATTTTGCGGGCGGCGGACGAGCTCACCGATCGGCGCATCTGCGGGCAGAGCCTGGTGAAAACGGTCCCCAGCATTTTCCGGGACGACAAAAACGGCGTGGGCGGAACGAACACCTCGCCCACCCGCTACATCATCCTGAACCGGATATTCTCCCACGTCCGCCTGGAACCGTCGGACGTCTTTTTGGACGTGGGCTGCGGGAAGGGCCGGGTGCTGGCCTTTCTCGTCAAGAAAAAGGCCCCCTGCCGGATCTATGGGATCGAGCACAACGAAGAGGTGAGCCGGATGGCCGCCCAGTGGGCGGAAAAGTATGACCGCCTCTGTGTGCTCACCGGCGACGCCCTGCAGTTTGATTACGATCCGTATACGGTTCTGTTTTTGAGCCGCCCCTTCCTGCCGAAGACCTTTCTGGCCTTTTTGGACCGGCTGGAGGACACGCTGACCCATCCGATCACGTTCATTTACTGTTACGACGGGGAAAGCGGCCATTTCCTGGAGGGAAGGCCAGGCTGGGAGATGCGGATGAGAGACCGGTTCACCCGGATCCACGGCCTCAAGGTCGCAAGAGGTACTATGTCCTATTCGATCTGGGATTACGATCCGTCGAAAAAGCAGCCGGAGAGCACCGCCGATGGACAAGAGCTCCTTTGAGGACGAGCTGGCCCGCAGGGGCCGGCTGGTCTATACCTGCGTGGGGACCAGCATGCTGCCCATGCTGCGGCAAAAGCGGGATCTGCTCATCATCGAAAAGCCGGCGGGCCCGCTCAAAAAATACGACGTCCCCCTATACCGGCGGGATTCGGGAAAGTACATCCTGCACCGCATCCTCCAGGTCCGCCCGGAGGGCTATGTGCTCTGCGGCGACCACCAGTGGCGGCGGGAGCGGGGCGTGACGGACCGGCAGATCCTCGGCGTGCTGACGGCCTTCGTCCGGGACGGGAAGCAGATCCCGGTGACGGACCGGCGATACCGGCTGTACGTCCACCTGTGGTGCGATCTTTTCCCGGTGCGGGCCCTCCTGCTGTGGTGCAGGGCGCTGCCGGGCCGGGTGAAAAGGAAATGGGAGAAGATCCATGAGCCATGAGGCATCGGAAAAGGTATATGACGCGCTGTGCCGTCTGATCGCGGCATGGGTGAACGGCGTTTCCCCGGAGATCGAGGAAACGCCGGACTTTGAGGCGCTTTTTCTGGCCGCGGACAGGCACGCCCTGTCCGCGGCGGCCTGTTTCGCGCTGGAAAGCACCGGATTCATGGCCCGGTGCCCGGCGGAAACGGCCCAGCGATTCCAGCTGGAAAAGGCCCGGTCGATCCGCCGGATGATCCTCATGCGCGCAGAGATGGAAAAAGTCCTGTCGCTTCTGGAGGAAAACGGGATCTGGTACATGCCCCTCAAAGGCGCGGTCATAAACGGCCTCTATCCCCAGTACGGGGCCCGGCAGTTCGCGGACGTGGACGTGCTGTTCGACGCGGACCGCTGGCGGGACGTCCGGGACATCATGCAAAACCAGGGCTTTGAGGTGAAGAACCTGCTCCGGGGGATCCATGACACCTATCACAAGCCGCCGGTATACAACTTCAACATGCACCGGCGGCTGTTCGCCAGCTGGGAGACCCCGGTGAAGACCGCCTGCACCAACTATTACGAAAACGTGAAGCAGCGGCTGATAAAGGACGGGGACAACGGCTTCGGCTACCACTTCAGCGACGAGGATTTTTACAACTATTTTCTCGCCCACTCCTATGGCCACTACGCCGGCGGCGGCGCGGGGCTGCGCACGGTGCTGGACGTGTACATCTACCGCCGGGCCAAGCCGGACATGGACGAGGACTATATCGCGGCGGAGCTGGAAAAGCTGGGGCTGAGGGACTTTGAG
Source organism: uncultured Oscillospiraceae bacterium (assembly GCA_947626905.1). Lineage (GTDB taxonomy): Bacteria > Bacillota > Clostridia > Oscillospirales > Oscillospiraceae > CAJOIG01. Next base: position 21,786 of record CANQUE010000031.1, on the reverse strand, counting down.
GCGCTGCTGCGCTCCCTGGGGGAGAAGACCTTCGGTCCCCGGCCGGGAGAGCTGACCGGACCGGAGCGGCAGGCCCTGGAGCTGATAGAGTCCTATGGCGTCTACGGCACGCTGGACAGCAACGTGCAAAGCCGGCTGCGGCAGCTGCAGGGACAGGTGGGCGCCGGGCCGGCGCGCCGGAGCACGCGGGCAAAATACCTGCTGGGGCGGATATTTCCCGGCCGGGATTGGTACAGGCAGCAAGAACCCTTCGTATACGACCACCCGTGGGCGACCCCCTTTTATTGGGTGTTCCGGCTCTTCCGCGGCCTTTTCAAAAACGGAAAGCGCAATCTCCGGGAGCTGTGCGCGGTGTGCCGGGCCCCGAAGGAGAAATGACGGCGGCCCGGAGCCCGTGGGGCCTTCATTCCCCGGTCCCAGCCCGGCGCAGAAAGGATAAACGGACATGATCAAAACGCTGGCCGAACTGATCGGGCCGAAGCGGAAAAAGCAACTGCTGGCGCTGGTGCCGGTAATGCTGCTGGCCTCCCTGCTGGAGATGGCCGGCCTTACCGTGGTGGTTTCGGTCTGCGCATCCATCGTGGACGCCGCCTGGCTGCGGGACAGCCAGATCATACTCTGGCTGCGGGAGGCGCTGCATATCCAGTCGGAGACCTCCCTGACGGTGGTGATGCTCCTGGCGCTGATCGGTCTGTACATGTTCAAACTGCCGTATTTGGCATGGGAAAACTACGTCGTAGCCAAATACGTCTGCACCACCCAGCAGGAAGTGGCCCTGCGCCTGTGCGGGCAGATCATCCACAGCCCCTATCTCTATTTCGTCCGGCACAGCACGGCGGAGTTCCGGACGCTCCTGGGCCAGGATATGGTCCAGTTCTCCTCGGGCCTGGACGCCTGCATGCGGATCCTCATGGAAGCGCCGGTGCTGCTGGGGATGGGGGCGTGCCTGCTGCTGATCGACCCGGCCATGACGTCCTTCGTGGCGGCAGGGATCGTGTGCCTTATGGTGCTGACCCGGGTCATCCTCGTCCGGCCCATAAAGAAAATGTCCCAGCGGCAGCGGGATGCAAACCTGAAGCGCTGGAAATGGCTGCATCACATCACCGGAGGGATCAAGGACATCAAGATCGGGCGGCGGGAGGACTTCTACGAGGTCCACTTCACCGAGTCCGAGGCGGTCTATGTGCGGGCAGACTATTTGCGGCGGTTTTGGGTCAAGCTCCCCACCCTGTGCATCGAGTGCGTCATGGTGCTGACCGTGCTGCTGTACATCCTCCATCTGGTATCGGGGGGAAAACAGCTGCCGGACTATCTGCCCAGCCTCTCCGCGCTGGCATGGACGGCGGTACGTCTTTTGCCCACTTTCAGCGGGATCAACGCCAGCCTGACCCAGATCGGATACGCCCGGGCCTCCATCGAGGCGATCCGCCTGGCCATGGAGGAAACGGCGGCCCGGCCGGCCCCGGACGCCCAAATGCCCCAGGCAGAGGCCGACATCGGCCAGGGCATCGTGCTGCGCCATGTGTCCTATGCCTACGAGGGCAGCCCGGAGACCGTCCTGCGGGACGTGGATATGGAGATACCGGCGGGCTCGTCGGTGGGCATCATCGGCCCCTCCGGCGCGGGAAAGACCACGCTGCTGGACGTCCTTCTGGGGCTGCTGGTCCCGGAACAGGGGGAGGTCCTGGCAGGCGGCGTCCCGATCCGCCGGTGTTACGAGAGCTTCCTGGAAAAAGTCGCCTATGTGCCCCAGGACACCTTCCTTCTGGACGACACCATCCGCGACAACGTGGCCATGGGCGAGGAGCCGGACCAGATCGACGACGCCCACGTGTGGGAGGCGCTGGAACGGGCCTCCCTGGCCCGGATGATCCGGGGGCTTCCCGACGGCCTGGACACGACCGTCGGCGAGCGGGGCATCCGTCTGTCCGGCGGCGAGCGGCAGCGTCTCGGTCTGGCGCGGGCCCTCTACCGAAACTGCCCCATACTGATCCTGGACGAGGCCACCTCCGCCCTGGACCAGGATACGGAAGCCGAGATCCTGCAGACCATATACGCGCTGAAGGGCGAGAAGACCATCGTCATCGTATCCCACCGCTCCTCCGCCATCGCCGCCTGCGATCGGATATACAAGGTGGAGGGCCGGGAAGTCAGGCAAATAGAGAGGCCCCCTCTCTCGTAAGAGAAGGGGCCGGCGGGGATGGGCGGCCTCAGGCCGGGGCCAGCTCGATCCGCAGCACCGTATCCGTTTCGTCGGGCAGCACCGGGTCCGGCCCCAGATCCAAAAAGCAGATCTCCGGCCAATCGCTGTGGACCCAGCTGGAGGATACCGGCACCTCCCGCCCGTCCGCCAGACACGTCACCGCCCGCACCCGCTTTTTGTCCAGCCCTGGCACCGGCAGCGGTCCCAGGGCGTTTTCGTATACGTGCAGATACAGCGTATCCCCCCGCCGGGTGAACCGGCCGCAGTCCGGCTTGGGCAGCTCCGCCGGGCCGCAGCCATAGACGCTCTCCCCGTTTTGCGCCATCCACCGGCCCATCTCCCCCAGGATCGCCTGCGCTCGCGCCGGGAACCGGCCTGTTTCGTCCGGCCCCACGTTCAGGATCATGTTCCCGCCCCGGCTGACGCACTCCACCAGCTTTTTGATCAGCAGCCCGGCGGGCTTATAATACCCGTCCGTCCGGGTATAGCCCCAGCTGTTGTTCATGGTGACGCAGCTCTCCCAGCACAGCGGGCGGCCCGCCCCGTCCCGCAGCTCCTGCGGGGGGATCATCTTCTCCGGCGTGATGAAATCTCCGTGCCACGGCGTGGGCTCGCCGGTGTACAGCGAGCCGAAGCCCTCCCCGCTGACCTCCAGGCGATTGTTCAGCACGATCCCCGGCTGGAGCGTGCGGACCATGTCCGCCAGGGCCTCCGCCCGCCATTGGGGCCCCGTCATGCCGTCGTAGCTGAAATCGAACCACATCAGATCCAGCTTTCCGTAGTTGGTGCACAGCTCCCGCACCTGGCCGTGCATATACGCCAAGTACCGCTCCCAGTCCCGGCCGTCGCCGGCCTCGTCCGGCTCGTTGCGCATGGGGTGGTACCGGTCCCCGTAATGGGGATAGTCCGGATGGTGCCAGTCCAGCAGAGAGTAATACAGCCCCACCCGCAGCCCCTCCGCCCGGAAGGCGTCCAAAAACTCCCGGACGACGTCCCGGCCGAAGGGCGTGTTAGTGGACTTATAGTTCGTAAGGGCGGAATCGAACAGGCAGAACCCGTCGTGGTGCTTGGCCGTGAGCACCGCGTAGCGCATCCCCGCCGCCCGGGCGGCCCGGGCCCAGGCCCCCGCGTCCAGGCCTGTGGGGTCGAAGGCGTCGAAGTAGGGCCGGTAGGCCTGGGCCGGCATCTGCTCGTCGCTGCGCACCCACTCGCCCCGGCCCGGCAGGGCATACAGGCCGAAGTGGATGAACAGCCCGAACCTGGCCTGGGTGAACCAGGCCATGCGCCGCTCGTATTCCCTGCGGTCGAAGCGGTACATACGGCCGCCCCCTTTCCCTCGCTGTTTTTCCAATATACCGCCCGTCTTTCCCCGGGAAAGGCGGGCCTCAAGCAAGCGGACCTGCCGCGGGACGACCCGCGGCAGGTCCGCTTCGATCTCATTTCATAAACTTCTGCACCGCCTGACACAGCTCCTCCACCGCATCGTGATCCCCGGCGGCGATGGCGTCCACCATGCAGTGGCGCATATGGTCCTGCAGGATGACCTTCCCCGTGTTGTTCAGCGCCGAGCGCACCGCGGCCAGCTGTACCAGCACCTCCGAGCAGTCCTCCCCCTGCTCCACCATCCGCCTCACCTTCTCCAGATGGCCGATGGCCCGGGCCAGCCGGTCCAGCACCGCTTTCTGGTTCTCGTGGACATGGCCGTGGCTGTGGGCGAGGCCGTGGGCATGGCAATAGGCGTGGTCCTGTTCATGGCTTCCGTCTTGGGACATATCCGGCCCTCCTTGCGGCTTTTTTCGCAAAACATATCCCCCCACCCGGCTTGTGCCCGGTCAGAGGCTCTGGTAAAATCACCGTACACAAAGGTATTATACCGGTTTTCGGCAGAAAAAGAAAGAGGTAAAACCATGAACAAATTCCGATCGCTCCTCTCCCTCATCCTGGCGGCGGCCCTGCTCACGGGTCTGTGCGCCTGCGGCGGCGCCCCGGCCGGCGAGGACCAGGGCTCCACCCTGGTATACGCCAGCGGCGACTATACCCGCATCAACCCGGCCATGGACGAGCACGGGGAGATCAACATCCTGCTGTTCGACGGTCTCACCGCCCACGACGGGGACAACGCCGTGGTCCCGGGGCTGGCGGAGAGCTGGGAATTCGACGAGGCCGCCTGCGCCTATACCTTCCACATGGCGGAAAACGCCCGCTGGCACGACGGCCAGCCCGTCACCGCCGAGGACGTGAAATTCACCATCGAGGCCATCATGGACCCGGCCAACGGCTCGGAGAACGCCCCCAACTACGAGGACGTGACCGCCATCGACGTGCTGGACGAGCACACCGTCCGCTTTACGCTGGACGCGCCCAACGCGGCCTTTCTGGACTACATGACCATGGCGGTGCTGCCCAAGCATCTGCTGGAGGGGGAGGATTTCCAGACCTCCGACTTTTTCCGCCATCCCATAGGCACCGGCCCCTATAAGCTGGAAAGCTGGGACGAGGGCCAGGCCATCACGCTGGTGAAAAACGAGGACTATTTCAAGACCCCCGCCAAGATCGACCGGATCGTCTTCAAGATCGTGCCGGACGACAACGCCCGGGCCATGCAGATGCGCTCCGGCGAGCTGGACCTGGCCCTGCTGACGCCCCGGGACGCGGAAGGCTTCGCCGGCCAGGAGGGCTATGCCGTCTATGATATGAAGACCTCCGATTACCGGGGCATCCTCTTCAACTTCCACAACCCCTACTGGACCGAGAACCGGGACATCATCCCCGCCGTCTGCTGCGGCATCGACCGGGAGGCCATCGTAAACAGCGTGATCCTGGGCCACGGGGAGGCGGCCTACGGCCCCCTGCAGCGGAACATATACAACTGCCCGGACGTGGACCATTACGATTACGACCCGGCCCGGGCCGAACAGATCCTGACCCAGGCGGGCGCGGAGAAGGGGGCCGACGGCTTTTATTACCGGGACGGCGAGAAGCTGGGCTTCGTCATCAGCGTGGGCGCGGGGGACCAGGTCCGGGTGGACATCGCCCAGGCCGCGGCCCAGCAGCTGCGCCAGATCGGTCTGGACGTGACGGTGGACATCCCCGCGGTGGTGGACTGGGGCGGCCAGATGGCCTATCTCATCGGCTGGGGCAGTCCTTTTGACGCGGACGACCACACCTATAAGGTCTTCGGCACGGACAAGGGCGCCAATTACAGCGGCTACTCCAACGCCGACGTGGACCGGTACCTGACCGAGGCGCGCCAGTCCGACGACCCGGCGGTCCGGGCCCAGGCCTATGCCGGCTTTCAGAAGGCCCTGGCGGAGGACCCGGCCTATGCCTTCATCTGCTACATCGACGCGGATTATGTGGCCAAGGATACCATCCGGGGCATCGACCCGGACAAGGTCATGGGCCACCACGGGGTGGGCATTTTCTGGAACGTGACCGAGTGGGAGATCGAGAGCTGAGAAGATAGGGGGACGACATGGAAAAGCTGCTGCAGGTCGAACATCTGTCCGTGACCTTTGACGGCCCCGCCGGAACGGTGGAGGCCGTGCGGGACGTGTCCTTCGACCTGGCCCCGGGAGAGATCCTGGCCATCGTGGGAGAGTCCGGCTGCGGCAAGAGCGTGCTGTGCAAGGCCCTGATGAAGCTGCTGCCCTCCAACGCCCGGACCGGCGCGGAGCGGCTCACCGTGGACGGGGCCGACATCCGGTCCTTCGGTGAGCGGGCAATGCAAAAGCTCCGGGGCCGGGTCTTTTCCATGGTCTTTCAGGACCCCATGACCAGTCTGGACCCCACCTATACCGTGGGCGCGCAGATCGCCGAGGCGGTGCTGGTCCACCAGCCGAAGCTCTCAAAAGAGCAGGTCCGCCGGCGGGTGCTGGAGCTGCTGGCCCTGGTGGGCGTCGACCAGCCGGAGGCCCGGGCAAAGCTCTATCCCTACGACCTGTCCGGCGGCCAGCGTCAGCGGGTGGTGCTGGCCGTCGCCCTGGCGGGCCGGCCGAAGCTCCTCATCGCCGACGAGCCCACCACCGCCCTGGATGTGACCGTTCAGGCCCAGATCCTGGACCTGATGCGGGACATCCAGAAAAAGCTGGGCACCGCCACCATACTGGTGACCCACGACCTGGGCGTGGTGGCCCGGGCGGCGGACCGGGTGGCGGTCATGTACGCGGGCAGGATCGTGGAAACCGGCACGGCGGAGGAGATCTTTGCCGACTCCCGCCACCCCTATACCTGGGGCCTGCTGCGGAGCCTGCCCTCTCTGGCGGCCCCGGGGCAGCCCCTTTACGCCATCCCCGGCATGCCGCCCACCCTCTCGCCGCCGCCCAAGGGCGACGCCTTCGCCTGCCGCAACCGGTACGCCCTGGCCATCGACTACGACCAGGCGCCCCCCATGTTCCGGGTGACGGACACCCATTTCGCGGCCACATGGCTGCTGGACCCCCGGGCCCCGAAGGTGGACCCCGGGGCCTTTGAGCCGGACACGGGGCCGGCCGGCGCCGCGCCCCGGCATGCGCCGCCGGCCGGGGAGGCGCTGCTGGACGTGCGCCATCTGGGCTGCAGCTTCCGCCTGACCAAAGACCGGTCCCTGCGGGCGGTGGACGACGTGTCCTTCCAGATCCGGGCCGGGGAGATATTCGGCCTGGTGGGGGAATCCGGCTCCGGCAAATCCACCCTGGCCCGGTGCGTCATGAACATCCTTCGGCCTCAGTCGGGGCAGATCGTCTACAAGGGCGTGGACGTGTGCGACCCAGCCCGGGCCCGGGCCCACCGGCGGCTGCTCCGGCAGGACCGGCAGATCATCTTTCAGGACTCCGCCTCCAGCCTGGACCCCCGCATGAAGGTGGCCGATATCATCGCCGAGCCCATGGCGGTGAACCATATCACGCCGCCCCGGGGCACCCTGCGGGAGGAGGCCGCGTTCCAGCTGCGCTATGTGGGGATGGACCCGGTCTATCTGGACAAGTACCCCCCGGAGCTGTCCGGGGGACAGCGCCAGCGGGTGGCCATCGCCCGGGCCCTGGCCATGGAGCCGTCGCTGCTGGTGGCAGACGAGCCGGTGGCGGCGCTGGACGTGTCCATCCAGGCCCAGATCATCAATCTGTTCAAGCACCTGCAGGCCGAACACGGCTTCACGTTTTTGTTCATCGCCCACGATCTGGCCGTGGTGCGGTACCTCTGCGACCGGGTGGGGGTGCTGTATCAGGGAAAGCTGGTGGAGCTGGCGCCTACGGAGGAGCTGTTCGCCCGGCCGCGGCATCCCTATACGAAAGCGCTGCTGGCCGCCATCCCCATCCCGGACCCCCGGCGGGAGCGGGGCCGGCCACTTTTTTCCTTTGACGGGACCTGCCTCGGGGCGCAAAGCGTCTTCGCCCAGGTGGCCCCGGGGCATTTCGTGCTGGGCAGCGGAGAACCGGAGGCGGCGACATGAGAGCGTTGAAAAGGCTGCTGGCATTCCTCATCAGCCTGCTCATCCTGTCCGCGGCGGTGTTCTGGATCGCCCGGCTGGCGCCGGGGGACCCGCTGGCGTCCTATTACGGGGAGCGGGCAGAAAAAATGAGCCCTCAGCAGAGGGCCCAGGCGGAGGCGGATCTGGGTCTGGACAGACCCATCCATGTGCAGTATATCCGCTGGCTGCGAAACGCTCTTCACGGAGATTTCGGCATCTCCTTCAAGTACAAGACGGACGTGTGGCAGGTCATCCGGGGCCGGGCCGGCAACACGCTGCTGCTGGGCGGGCTGGGATTCGTGCTGATCTTCTCTCTGGCGCTGGGGCTGGGGATCCTGTGCGCCTGGTTCGAGGACAGGCCTCTGGACCGGATCGTCTGCAAGGCCGGGACCGTGCTCAGCTGCGTGCCCGAGTTCTGGCTGTCCCTGCTGCTGATCCTCATTTTCGCGGTGTATCTGCGGGTGCTGCCCAGCTCCGGAGCCTGGTCCATCGGGGACGGCGGGTCGGCCGGGGACCGGGCCCGGCATCTCATCCTGCCCATGACGGTGGTGGTGGCCGGGCACCTGTGGTACTACGCCTACATGATCCGCAACCGGCTTTTGGAGGAGGTGCGGGCGGACTATGTGCTGCTGGCCCGCAGCGAGGGACTGGCAAAGCGGAGCATCCTCTTCCGCCACTGTCTGCGCAACGCCATCCCCTCGTATCTGAGCATCATGGCCATCGCCGTGCCCCACATCATGGGCGGGACCTACATCGTGGAAACGGTCTTCTCCTATCCGGGCCTCGGCACCCTCAGCTACGAGAGCGCCCGGTATCAGGACTACAACCTGCTGATGGTGCTGTGCCTGCTGTCCGGCGCGGTGGTCATCCTGTGCAACATGCTGGCCCAGGCCGTCAACGAGCGCATCGATCCTCGGATCCGAGCCCGGCAGGCCGTGGAGGAGGTGTCGGACCGTGGATGAGAGATTCGCCCTGGCCGGCATCCGTCCCACGGCCCCGGCCCCGGCCGCCCCGAAGCCAAAGTGGTATAAGGGCAAGCCTCTGCTGGCGATCGGATTTCTGGCGGCGATGGCGCTGGGGTGCCTCTTCTGCCAGGTCATCATGACCAAGGACCCGGCCTATATGGACCTGGCCAACTACGCCCGCCGGCCGGACAGGGAATTCCTCTTCGGCACGGACACCTTGGGCCGGGACATCTTCTCCATGATCTGGTCCGGGGGGCGGGTGTCCCTGGCCATCGGCTTTCTGGCCACCGCCATCTCCACGTCCATCGCCGTGGCGGTGGGCGCGGCCAGCGGTCTGGCCCCCCGGTGGCTGGACAGGCTGCTCATGCGCTTGACCGACATCCTTCTCAGCATCCCGTCGCTTCTGACCGTCGTGCTGCTCCAGGCCGTCCTGGGCCAGGCCGGGGTGATGAGCCTCTCCCTGGTCATCGGCGTCACCAGCTGGCAGAGCATCGCCAAGCTGGTCCGCACGGAGGTGCGGCAGCTGCGGCGCAGCGAGTATGTGATCGCGGCCCGGTGCATGGGCGGGGGCTTTTTCCACCTTCTCCGGCGGCATCTGGCCCCCAACTTCCTCTCCTCCATCATGTTCATGGTGGTGATGAACGTCCGCGCCGCCATCGTGGCGGAGTCCACGCTGAGCTTTATGGGCGTCGGCCTGCCGCTGGAGATCATCTCCTGGGGCAGTATGCTGTCCCTGGCGGACAACGCCCTCACCTCCGGCGCCTGGTGGATCATCCTGATCCCCGGGGCGTTCCTGGCGGCCACCCTGCTGGCCATCACGGAGCTGGGCAGCTGGCTGCGAAAAAGCGCCAACAAAAAGCAGAGCAACCTTTGATATCCGGCCCTTGCCCGCCCCTTTTCTCTCTTATCCTATCAGCGCCAAAAATTCCGACAGAGCCCCCGGGGAACGGGTGACCGGGCCGCCCTCGTCCGTCCACCAGACCAGCCCGTCCTCGCCGTCGCCGGCCAGGACATAGCCCACGCCGTCCACCGTCAGGGTGTACAGCGGCTCATAATCCGCCGGGCCGCCGGACGCCGCCGTCCCCCCCTCCAGCAGGGCGAAAAGCCCCGCTGTGTCCGTCACCGCGCCCACGGCGACGCCACCGGCGTCGTATACCGTGTAACCCAGCGCCGCGGTGGGCTCCTCTATGGGCGCGGGCATGGGCATGGCCGCGCCGGCGTCCGCGCTGTCTGCGGCGCTGGCGCTGTCCCCGGCGGCGGGGGCGGGAGCCGCCCCATCCTCTTCCGCCTCCTCGGTCGCCGCGTCCATGTCCGAGGTCAGGCTCACGGTCTCAGGCACATCCGCCTGCTGGGCGTCGCTCACGGCTTTGTTTTCATCTCCGGCATATTGGGCCTGGGCCGCTTCCGGCGCGGCGCTGTCCGCCGCCGCGCCGCCCGTGCGCTTTCCGGCCAGCAGCCCGGGCAGGACCGCTCCCGCGATCACCACCGCCAGGCACGCGGCCGCCGCCAGAGGCAGCCAGCGGCGCAGCGTTCTCACTCTGCCCGCGGGCTGCGGTTTTTTCTTCTGGGCCTCATAGGCCGCCACCCGGGCCATCACGCCCTCCGCAAGCGCGGCCGGCGGCTCCGCCTGCTCCTTGCGGAGGATCTCCGCCGCGGCGGACGCGGCCTCATACAGCCGGGCGCAGTCCGGGCACCGAGCCATATGTTCCAGGAGCGCCGCCTCTTCTTCCGGAGCGAGGTCCCCGTCCAGCAGGGCATAGATCTTCTCCTCGTACTGTTCACAGCCGGTCACGGTCCTCGCCTCCTCTCTCCTCCGTCTGGTCCTTTGACGGCCCGGCGGCGGAAAAGTTCCCTCCGGACCGAAGATAGGCCGCCAGCTTCCGCCGGGCGCGGAAGATCCGGCTCTTCACCGTGCCGGGCTCCAGGCCGGTGACCTGGGCGATCTCATCGTATGTCAGGCCGTTCAGATCCCGCAGGATCAGCGCCTGACGGAAAGCCGGCTCCAGGGTCCTCAGCCCCTCCCGCACCGCCCGGCGCAGCTCTTTGCGCTCCAGAGCCTCCTGGGGGTCGCCCCGCCGGTCGGGCACGGGCATCTCCTCCCCGTCCTCCTCCACCGTCAGGGACAACTCCATCCGGCGGCCCGCCCGGCGGAGCATATCCAGGCACACATTCCCGGTGATCCGATACAGCCATACGGAGAATTTGCTGTCCCCCCGAAAGGCGTCCAGGGACCGATAGGCCCGGAAAAATGCCTCCTGGGACGCGTCCAGGGCGTCCTGCTCGCTGCCGAGCATCCGCAGCGCCAGGTTATACACGCCCCGCTCGTTGGCCTTTACCAGCGCCTCAAAGGCGTTGGCGTCCCCGGAGAGCACCCGGCTGACGGCGGCCTGCTCTTCTTCTCTCGTCACGGCTGCGTCACCTCAACTCTCTCTTTGCCCGGGCCACCACGGCCCGGACGTCCTCTATATCCGAAACTTTCACCATCTGCTGCTTGATCGGTCCCGACCAGGGCACGCCCCGCAAGTACCAGCACAGCTGGCGGCGGGCCTCCAGGCAGGCGATGTGGGGATCCTTCCACCGGCAGGCCAGCTCCACCTGCTCCAGCGCCGTATCCAGCCGCTCCCCCAGCGGCGGGTCTGCCGGCTCCGGCCGGCCCTCCAGGGCGGCGTTGATCCGCCGGAAGATCCAGGGGTCCCCGAAGGCGCCCCGCCCCACCATGCACATATCCGCGCCGGTGCGCCGGAGCAGGCGCGCCGCGTCCTCCCCGGAGAATACGTCCCCGTTGGCGATCACCGGGATGGTCACCGCCGCTTTCACGTCCCGGATGATATCCCAGTCCGCCGGGCCGGAATACATCTGTACCCGGGTCCGGCCGTGGACGGCCACGGCGGCGGCCCCGGCCTGCTGGCAGACCTTGGCGAAGACCACCGCGTTCACGCTCCCGCCGTCCCAGCCCTTGCGGAATTTCACCGTCACCGGCACCGACACGGCGGACACGCACGCCTCGATGATCCGCCCGGCCTTCTCCGGGTCCCGCATCAGCGCCGAACCGTCCCCGCTCTTGACGATCTTCCCCACCGGACAGCCCATGTTGATGTCCAGGATATCCGCCCCGGACAGTTCCACGGCCATGGCCGCGGCCTGGGCCATCACCGCCGGGTCCGAACCGAAGATCTGCGCCGCCACCGGCCCGTCCCCGGGCGGGCAGAACAGCAGCTCCTTCGTCTTGGGGTCGTTGTATACGAGGCCCCGGCTGGAGACCATTTCCGTGCAGGTGAGGGCCGCGCCCCGGGCCCGGCAGACATGGCGAAAGGCGGCGTCCGTCACCCCCGCCATAGGGGCCAGCGCCGCTCTGCCCGGTATTTCCACCCGTCCGATCCGCATGGTTCCTCCCGTCGCACGTTATCCGGCCCGTCGGGGCCGGACAACAGTATAACCGCAAAAGCGGCTTTTGGCAACTGCTTCCCCGCCGGCTCTTGACAAGCCGCCCCCGGTCCAATACAATGGAAACGGCCGCTCCCGGCAGACGCGGGCGCGGCAAAGATACCACCGGAAAAAAGAATACTTCTACGGGCAGCCGTCTGTCAGGGAATGGAGGTGCGACTCCTCCGCGGTCCCGCCGCCGTGATGGACCCATCGGGTACTAAGTCGGAATGCTGAGCTGTCCTGCGCGAGTTCACGATGGATGGATTTGTGCATAAGCGCCCCAGCGGGCAGGATGAGCAGAGCACCCGCTGAAGGTCGAGTATTGCATAAAACACCCTTTCGAGGAAAGGGTGTTCTTTTTTCCGGGAAGATCACAGGAGGAATATCCCATGAAAAAACTGACGGCGCTGCTGCTGGCCCTGGCCATGGTCCTGTCCCTGGCCGCCTGCGGCAGCCAGAAACAGCAGCCGCAGGCCGCGGCGCTCACCGACCCCAGCGGCGCGGCCATCACCCCGCCGGAACACATCGGCTCCATCGCGGTTCTGGCCCCCTCCCTGGCGGAGATGGTGGTGGCCCTGGGCCGGGGGGAGGACATCGTGGCCTACGATACCCAAAGCGTGGGTCTGGAGGGGCTGGACCCGGACGCGCCGGTGTTCGATCTGGTGAACCCGGACATGGAAAGTCTGGCGGCCCTGGCTCCGGACGTGCTGCTGGTGTCCAACATGTCCCTTTATGACCAGCAGGAGCCCTATCAGCCCCTGATCGACGCCGGCGTGTGCGTGGCCTGCGTCCCCAACGCGGAGAGCATCCAGGGCATTTACGACGACATCGCCTTCCTGGGCCGGCTCCTGGACCGGAGCGACCAGGCCCGGGACCTGACGGATCAGATGAAAGCCTCCATCGACGCCATCGCCGCCGTGGGCAAGACCATCGAGGAAAAAAAGACCGTCTATTTTGAGATCTCCGCCGCGCCCTATATGTACAGCTTCGGCTCCGGCGTGTACCTGGACGAGATGCTCTCCCTCATCGGCGCGGAGAACATCCTCGCCGGCCAGAGCGGATGGCTGTCCGTAGAGGGGGAGACCGTGGTGGCCGCGGCCCCGGACGTGATCCTCACCAACGTCAACTACATCGACGACCCGGTGGGAGAGATCCTCTCCCGGGACGGCTGGGCCGGGGTGCCCGCCGTGGCCAACGGCCAGGTCTACTCCATAGACAACATGGCCTCTTCCCTGCCCGACCACAACATCGTCACCGCTCTGGAGCAGATGGCCCAGGCGGTCTACCCCGAGTACTTCGCCCAGTGAAGGCCGGGCGAAAAATGGCGCTGCTGGCCCTGGCGGCCGTCCTGGCCCTGACGGCCGGGGCGGCCCTGGGCAGCGTGCCCATCCCCCCGGGGGACATCCTGGCCATCCTGGCCAACCGGCTTTTTGGCTCCCCCCTGCCCCCGGCCATGGGCCCCGGTTATCCGGCCATGGTCATGGATATGCGCCTGCCCCGGGTGGCGCTGGCCTTCCTCACCGGGGCGGCCCTGGCCATGTCGGGCACGGTGATGCAGTCGGTGCTGCAAAATCCCCTGGCCTCTCCCTTTGGGCTGGGGGTGTCCTCCGGGGCGGGTCTGGGCGCGGCCGTCGTGATCGTCACCGGCCTGGCCGCCGGCGCCGCCGGGACAGTGATCCTGCCCGCCGTGAGCCTGGTCTGCGCCCTGGGGACGGCCGGGCTGGTGCTGTGGTTCGCCGGGCAGCTGGACCGGGGCGCCGGCGGCGTGACCATCGTGCTCATCGGCATGACCGCCAGTCTGTTTTTCAACGCCATCATGGACCTGCTGGCCACCCTCTCCCCCGCCTATGCCCAGCGGATCGGCCTGTGGCAGCTGGGCAGCTTTTCCATGCGGGAGTGGAGCGCGGTATGGGTGCTGCTGCCGGTGACGGCGGCGGGGCTGGTCTTCTTCTTCGGCCATGCCCGGGCGCTGGACGTGATGACCTTCGGCCAGGAGCAGGCCCAGGCCATGGGGGTGGACCTGCGGCGGACCCGGGGCCGGCTCATCGTGGCCGTGTCCCTGCTGGCCGGGTCCTCGGTGGCCTTCGTGGGGATCATCGGGTTCATCGATCTGATCGCGCCCCATGTGGCCCGGCGGTTTTTCGGCGCGTCCCACCGGCGGGTCCTGCCCGCCAGCGCCCTCATCGGCGGTACGTTCATGGTCCTGTGCGACCTGGCGGCCCGGACGCTGGTCCCGCCCCGGGAGATCCCCATCGGCTCCATCACCGCGCTGCTGGGCGCGCCCTTTTTCCTGTATGTATACTTCACCGGAAGAAGGAGGGGACGGCTTTGATCCTGGATGTGAAAGACCTGTTCTGCGGCTACGGCGGGCCCGACGTGGTACAGGGCGTGTCCTTTTCCCTGGCGGAGGGTGAGCGGCTGTGCGTGCTGGGCCCCAACGGCTGCGGCAAGACCACGCTTTTGCGGGCCATCGCGGGGCTGCTGCCCCGGCGGGGGCAGGTGCTCCTGGACGGGGCGGACGCCGCCTGCCTGCCCCGGCGGGCGCTGGCCCGGAAGGTGGCCCTGATGAGCCAGCTGGCCCCGGTATACTTTTCCTATACGGTATATGAAACGGTGATGCTGGGCCGCTACCCCCACCGGAAGGGCGGGCTGCTGGACCGGGACAGCGACGCGGACCGCTCCGCCGTGCGGGAGAGCCTGGAGCGGGTCGGGCTGTGGCAGGCCCGGGACCGGGCGGTGACGGAGCTGTCCGGCGGGCAGCTGCAGCGGGTGTTCCTGGCCCGGGTCTTCGCCCAGGACCCGGAGGTGATCTTGCTGGACGAGCCCACCAACCACCTGGATCTGAAATACCAGGTGGAGCTGACCGAGAGCCTGCGGGCCTGGACGGCCCGGCCCGGCCGGGGCGCGGTGGGCGTGTTTCACGACATCTCCCTGGCGCTGGTCTTTGCCGACCGGGTGCTGCTGATGCAGGACGGCCAGGTCCGCTATCTGGGCCCGGCGGCGGCCCTGGACCGGGATCTGCTGGGCCGGGTATACGGTATGGATGTGGCCGGGTATATGCGGGCCACCTTAAAACGATGGGAGTGAGCGGACATGGAACTTTACCGAAGCCCTTATGAGGCGTACCCCTTCCTGTGCGACGAGAGCGAGGATCTGCGGTGCGATTTTGAGCTTCTCACCGACGAGATGGCCAGCCTTACCGGCCTGCTGCGGGCCCAGGTGACGGACCGGGCCCTGGGGGAGGAGCTGTTGTGGCTGTGCGAGCTGATCTACCACATCAACCCCACCCTGCGCACGTTTTTCTCCGTGACGGACGATGAGCTCTCCCGGCTGCGGGGAGCGGTGGAGCGGCTGGAACGGGAGTGCGCCGGCCGGTGCGGCCTTTTCGTGCTCACCCAAGGCTGCCAGGCCGCCTGCACCGCCCATGTGCTCCGGGTCCGGGCCAAGGAGCTGGTCCGGCTCATCTACCGGCATATCCGCCAGGGCCACGAGGCGCCGCCGGCGCTGCTGGACGCGGCCAATCTGCTGTCGGGGTACTATTTCCAGCTGGCGCTGAAGCTCAACATGCTCTCCGGCGTGGACGAGATCCCCTACCACAGCCGCAACTACCGCTGAAACAAAACGGCCGCCTTTTGGGACGGCCCATAAAATGCTGAAATATCCATATCGAACAGGAAACTGTCCGGCAAGCCCGTGTCTTGTGCAGGTGGGAGAATGATCTCATTACAACAGTATTTGCTTGATCCCTGCGGGACCACAAGCATTCCGTATTGGAAGTATAAACGCATCGCCGTGCCCCAAAATATGCTGATCGTCCATCAAAGAGAGATGACGGACGATCTGCTCCTGGATCACCGCGATGAGCCGTACTTTCGGCTGTATCACGATCTGAAAAACATCCGGCAAATGGCTGTGCAAGGGGTCGAGATCGTCTCTGGCGGTTCGGTATCTGAACATGTCCGGCTCATCAACAGAAGCTATACAGACCTGAGCGTCACCCCTGAACAAATCGAGAGTTACCGGCATACCCCCGTCTACTGCCCCGACTTGTGGATCTTGCTGAAAGACAAAAACACCCAGACTGTCCTCGCAGGCGGCATAGCGGACCATGATGAGGAAGCCGGCGAATCGGTCTTGGAGTGGATACAGGTCCTTCCGCCATATCGGGGCCGCGGTTACGGCCAGCTCGTGGTAAATACGCTGCTCGCCAAAATGCGGCATAGGGCAAAGTTCGCGACGGTTTCTGGAAAGGTCAGCGGTCCCTCTGCCCCGGAACGCCTATATCGAAAATGCGGCTTTATCGGAACGGATATCTGGCATATCCTGACCCCGCGATAGGATCGCGGACCCGCGCCAAAGATCAGACCGTTGGCACACCGGCTCCCCGGTGAAAATGCCAACGGTCTTTTTGTCGGATATCCGATGCGCCACGGCGGCATAGCCCAAACGGCATGTCAATGGACGGGGCGCAGGCCTCGTCAGGTCCCGGCAGGCCGCCTTGCGCGGAAATGTTATGAAAGCCGCTCTTGCTTTTTCCCCGCCGGCAAGGTATGATAATATTTGTGGAAAATTTACAATACGACAAAACCGCGACCGGATCGATAAGGAGGAAATTGCTATGCCGCTGGTCCCAATGAAAGCCATTTTGGACGCCACCGAAACGTACAACTACGCCCAGGGAGCGTTCAACGTCAACGCCGTGTGCCAGGCCAAGGCAGTGATCGAAGTCCACGAGATGTTCCGCGCCGCCGCGATCCTGCAGGGCGCGGACCTGGCCAACGCCTTCATGGGCGGCCGGACGGACTTTGCCAACGGCACCCTGGAGGACAAGAAAAAAGGCGCCCAGAACATCGCCAACGCGGTAAAGAAATACGCCGAACACAGCCCCATCCCCGTGGCCCTGCACCTGGACCACGGCAAGACCTTCGACGCCTGTCAGGCCGCCATCGCCGGAGGCTATACCTCCGTGATGATCGACGGCTCCTCCCTGCCCTTCGACGAGAACGTGGAGCTGACCCGGGAGGTGGTCAAATACGCCCATGAGCGGGGCGTCACTGTGGAGGGCGAGCTGGGGGTCCTGGCCGGAGTGGAGGACCATGTGTTCGCCGCCACCAGCACCTACACCAACCCCCTGGACGCGGTGGACTTCTTCCGCAAGACCGGGGTGGACGCCCTGGCCATCAGCTACGGCACCAAGCACGGCGCCAACAAGGGCAAGGACACGGTCATCCGCAAGGAAATCGCCATCGCCACCAAGGAGTGTATGATGCACGCCGGCATCGAGGGCACTCTGGTCAGCCATGGCTCCTCCACCGTGCCCCAGTACATCGTTTCGGAGATCAACGCCCTGGGCGGGGACATCCACGACGCCTACGGCATCAAAAAGGAGCAGCTGAAGGAGGTCTCCAAGCTGGGCATCCGCAAGATCAACGTGGACACGGACATCCGCCTGGCGGTGACCCGCAATCTGCGGGAGCTGTTCCGGGACGAGCCGGGCCTGCGCTCCAGCCCCTCCATCGGCCCCATCTATGAGCTGCTCTGCGCCAACCCCTCCGCCTTCGACCCCCGGGTGTTCCTGCCGCCCATCATGGACACGGTGATGTATGGCAATGTGCCCGACGACGATGTGGCCCGGATCGTGGACTGCATCGAGCGGGGCGTGAAGGAAGTGGTGGGCACCCTGATCGTGGAGTTCGACTCTGTGGGCCGGGCCCCCCTCATCCGGCCGGTCACCCTGGACGAGATGGCGGAATACTACCGGAAGAAGGGCGTCTGATATGGGCAAAAACATTCTGATCGCCCACGGCGGCGGCCCCACCGCCGTCATCAACGGCTCCCTGCAGGGGGCCGTGGAGGCGGCAAGGGTCTCCGGCAAAGTGGATCGGATCTATGCCGCCCGGTTCGGGGCGGAGGGCATCCTGGCCGGCGACCTCATAGACCTGACGGAGGTCTCCCCGACGGTCATCGCCCGCCTGGGCCATACCCCCGCCTCCGCCATCGGCTCCTGCCGCCGGAAGCTCACCGACGGTGATTATCCCACCGTGCTGCAGACCCTGAAGAAGTTCGACATCGGCGCGTTTTTCTATAACGGCGGCAACGACTCCATGGACACCTGCCACAAGGTGAGCCAGCTGGCCGAGCGGGAGGGGCTGGACCTGCGGGTCATCGGCATCCCCAAGACCATGGACAACGACCTCACCCACACGGACCACTGCCCGGGCTTCGGCTCGGCGGCCCGGTACGCGGCGCTGAGCGCCTCGGAGCTGGCCCTGGACGCCTCCGGCCTGCCCATCCACGTGGTGGTGCTGGAGCTGATGGGCCGCAACGCCGGCTGGGTCACCGCCGCCAGCGCCCTGGCGGCCCGGCTGACCCGGTGCCAGGTGCTGACCTATCTGCCGGAGCTCAAGGTGGACGAGGACAGGATGCTGGCCGACATCGAAAGGGCCTGGGCCAAGGGCAAAGGCCTTCTCGTCACCGTCAGCGAGGGGCTGCGGGGGCCGGACGGAAAGCCCCTGGCGGACACCGGCATCGTGGACGGCTTCGGCCACGTCATCCCCGGCGGCACCGCCCAGCACATCTCCGACGTCATCATGCGGAAGCTGAACATCAAGTCCCGGGCGGAGAAGCCGGGTCTGCTGGGCCGGGCCTCCATCCCCTACGCCTCCCCGGTGGACCGGGAGGAGGCATACGCCGCCGGGCGGTACGCGGTGAACGCGGCGCTGCGGGGCCAGAGCGGCAGCATGGTGTCCATCCGGGCGGACCGGACAGGCGCCTATTCCAGCTCCATGGAGCTGGTCCCCCTGGCGGAGGTGGCCAACGCGGAAAAGACATTCCCCCTGGAGTGGATCCAGGACGGAAACCGCATCGCGGACGAGTTTTTCGACTATGCCCTGCCCCTCATGGGCGGGGACTGGCCGGAGTACGCATTTTTGAGGTGAGAGCATGAAGCATATCTATCTGAATCTGAAGCGCTTCGACGTGCCGGCGGAGTACGGCGGCGTGAACCGGCTGGCCCCGGTGGCGGACTGGGGCGCGGCCATCGTCAGCGCCACCCAGGAGGGGCTGAAAGAATACGATCCCGCCCAGGTGGAATTTGTCCAGTACCTGCCGGAGGCCCATCTGCTATCCGCCGCGGCGGCCCGGTGCCCGGGCAGTCCCGTGAAGCTGGGCAGCCAGGGGGTCTATCGGATGAACACCGCCCCCGGCGGCAACTTCGGCGCCTTCACCACCAACCGGCCCGCCTCCATCGTGAAGGCCATGGGCTGCGAGAGCACCCTCATCGGCCACTGCGAGGAGCGCAACGACAAAAAGGGCGTCCTGGCCGAGGCGGGCGTCAGCGACATGTCCGCGGTGGACCGGCTCCTCAATCAGGAGATAAAATGCGCCCTGGATCAGGGCCTTTCCGTGCTCTACTGCATCGGGGAGACCAGCGAGGAGCAGCCGGACTGGGAGGCCGTCCTGGGCCGGCAGCTGGACGCGGGCCTGGCCGGCGTGGACAAGAACCGGGTGGTCATCGGCTACGAGCCGGTGTGGTCCATCGGCCCCGGCAAGACCCCGGCGGATAAGCCCTACATCCAGAAGATCGCCCGGTTCGTCAAGGAACGCACCGGCGGCATGGATGTGGTCTACGGCGGCGGCCTGAAAGCGGAGAACGCCGCCATGCTGGCCTCCATCGACGAGATCGACGGCGGCCTCATCGCCCTGACCCGGTTCACCGGCCAGATCGGCTTCTACCCCGAGGAATACCTGGAGATCATCCGGCTTTATTTAGGGGCGCAGGCGTCATGATCCTGTTCTTCCTGGTGGCCTTTCTGGCCAGCGTGGTGGGGGCGATCTGCGGCATCGGCGGCGGGGTCATCATCAAGCCGGTGCTGGACCTGCTTCACATGGAAACGGTGTCCGCTATCCAGTTCTTGTCCGGGTGCACGGTGCTGTCCATGAGCGCCTTCTCCGTGATCCGCTCGCGGATCGCCGGCGAGCACTATCTGGACGGCCGCACCGGCGCGCCCTTGATCGGGGGGGCGGTGATCGGCGGTCTGGCCGGGAATCAGCTGTTCTCCCTGGTGAAGAGCGCCGCCGCCCGGCCGGAGGCCGTCAGCGCCATCCAGGCGGTCTGCCTGGCCCTCATCACTCTGGGCACGCTCCTCTATACCCTCAAAAAGGCCCGCATCCACACGCTGCAGGTGCGCAGCCCCGTCCTCAGCGCCCTCATCGGCCTGGCCCTGGGGCTGATGAGCAGCTTTCTGGGCATCGGCGGCGGGCCCATCAACCTGGTGGTGCTGTTCTACTTTTTCAGCATGGACACCAAGACCGCCGCCGCCAGCAGCCTCTCCATCATCTTCTTCAGCCAGCTGGCCAGCTTTCTGGTGACCTTGCTCACCGGCGCCGTCCCGGTTTTTCAGTGGCCGGCGCTGGCGCTGATGATCGCCGGGGGCATCGGCGGCGGCATCGCCGGCCGGAGCCTCAACAAGCGCATGGACGGCGCGGCGGTGGACAAGCTGTTCATCTGCCTGATGGCCGTGATCATCTGCATCTGCCTGTACAACATCCGGCAGTATACCGCCTGATCCCGGCCGGCGTCCCGGCGAAAAGCAAAGGATACGGTGCAGCGCCGAAAAGGCGCCGCACCGTATCTGCGTGTCGTTCTCTTGAGAGCCGATCTGCGGCGGATGCGCCTGATCAGAACAGGCCGCCGTTATACTTGAACTGGGCATATAGGATAAAACCTAAGCCTGCTACGACCCCCGGAAGGATGATAAAACCTGGCATCGCCTCTGACCAGAATGTAAGGAGATAAGAAATAACCAAACAAGCGCCAACGATGACCGTACCCGTCCCGACCGTTTTCCCATACTTCGGGATGTCCTCTTCCCTTACTTTTCTGCGGTTATACGAATGGATCGTACTGATATTGCCCTTGATGTTCACGCACCCGATAGCGAGAATAGCCAGCCCCAAGACCAGTAGGATGACGTTTTCCATATCTGCCCCCCCAATCAAAAATAAAACAGCTCTTCAAATTTCCTGTCCAGCGCGATGCAGAGCACCAGGGCCAGCTTGGCGGTGGGATTGAACTGCCCTGTTTCGATGGAACTGATGGTATTTCTCGATACGCCAACCAACTCCGCCAGCTGGGCCTGAGACATCCCCTTTTCCGTGCGCGCCTGCTTCAGACGGTTTTTCAGCTTTAGTCCGTCGTTCATGCTCTCACTTCTATAAGGCGGCCGATCAGTCCCACAAAAGCCAAAACGGCAAGGCTCAGAAACAGGATCGCCAACACCAGATCGCTCTTGCGCCGCATCCTGATAAAACGGACCGACCACTGCGTCGTCATGATGCTGAAATATATCGCCCACGGACTATAGAGCATGGTATGCGCAAGCCGGGAAGACAGCAAAGAAATAACACAGCACACCAACGCGCCTACGCTTCCCGCGCAGGTCCCCGCCTGACGCATGACCTCTATCTCGGCCAGATCCCTGTTTTTATTCTCTTCGCGGCTTGCTTTTAAGATATCCTCTTTTTTCATAAAAACACCTCCGCACCAAGTTTTCTTGTCATCATTATAGCGCCGCCAAGTTTTCTTGTCAAGAAATTTTGAGAAAACGCCACGATGATCGCTCGCAGTGCCCGGAGCAAAACAGCACAGAGAGCATCTCTGCTCTCTGTGCTCAGTCTGTCAAAGAACTCCCCAAACAGGGGAGTTTTTGGTATAATGGAGGAAAGAGTATGTGTGTGGGGTGTAA
>CANQUE010000030.1 GCA_947626905.1 uncultured Oscillospiraceae bacterium | reverse complement strand
GATGATATCCGGCAGGATGTGCCGGCCCGCGTCGGCGGTGTCCGTGGGCACGGACCAAGTCCGGCACAGCCGCCCGTCCTCCATCAGCCCCACTTTTACGCTGGTCCCGCCGATGTCGATGCCATAGTACCGTTTATTCTTCATAGGCCAGCACCGCCGTCTGCGCCGGGGTATCGGGCCCCAGCTCCAAAGTATTTGTGTCGTAGTACCGCACATCGTCGCGAAGGGCGGTGAACTGATCCAGCGTGCCGATCACGTCAAAACCCATATTCCCCAGCCGGTAGTGCATGGGCACCACCACCCGGGCCCCCAGGGAGCGGGCGACGGCGTTTGCGGTGGCGGCGTCCACGGTGAAGTGGCCGCCCACGGGCAGCAGCACCGCGTCCAGCGGCCCGATGGCCTCCAGGGTCCGGGCGTTCAGCTTGTGGCCCAGATCCCCCATGTGGGCCACCCGCAGCCCCTCCGCGGAGAGGATGTGGATGGTGTTCTTCCCCCGGAGCAGCCCCCGCTTGTCGTCGTGGTAAGAGGGCACCGCCTCCACAGAGAGGGGACAGCCCCGCCCGGTAAGGGTCACCAGGCCCCGGGCGTTGTGGTCCCCGTGCTCATGGGAGCAATAGACCGCGTCCGCCCGCAGGCGCAGCGGCCCGCAGCCGGGCACCTTTCCGTCCTCATAGGGATCGAACACCACCGAATAGCCCTCCGCCTCTATTTGAAAACAGCTGTGCCCGCGCCAGATCAGCTTCATAATGCAGTCCCTCCGTTTTTTCCTTATTATAACAATAACCCGGCGATTTGTCACCCTAAAAACCACGGAAAACCGCTCGAATGGCCGGCGTCTGCCCGGACCGGGAATCCCTCTTGCGAAGAAGGGCATACCATGGTATAATAAGAAAAAATTGAAGTTATTTCCAATTTTTTGGGAGGTATGTCCATGAGCATAGCGACCACGGTCCTGTGCCGGACGGCGCAGGCTGTCCGCCGGATGGGGCGGCGTCTGCGCCCGGCCCGAAAGCAGGTGCTGGAAACCGGCGCGGGGGCGGTGTTTGCTCTGGGCCAGATCTTGCGGGACCGGCAGCTCCGGGCCCCGCTGGTGGTGGTGGGGCCAGACGACGGCGCCGCCGGATACAAGCTGCGCCAGACCCTGGAACGGGAGGACGTGGCCTTTCAGCTGATGGAGGATCTGCCGGCCCGGCCCACGGCGGCGGAGGCCGAGCGGATGGCCCAGACGTTCCGGGACGGGGGCTGCGACAGCTTTATCGCCCTGGGGGACGGCGTCGTGCTGGATCTGGTGAAGGCCGCCGCGGCCCGGACCCAGAGCGGCCGCCGCTCGGTGCTGGACATGGCGGGGAAAGGCCGGGTCCCCCGTTGGAAGCTGCCCCCGGTGATCGCCGTGCCTACGGTGGCTGGCAGCGGCGCGGAATCCATGGCCGGCGCCACGGTGACCGATGAGAACGGCACGGTCTTTTATTTGGAGGGCGAGGCGCTGCTGCCGGTGGTGGCGGTGTCCGACCCGGAGCTTGTGTGGGACGCGCCCCGGAACAAGGTGGCGGACGCGGGGTTGAACGGCCTGTGCCGCTGCATCGAGGCGTTTTTGGCCGCGCCGGCCAAAGATACCGCCGCCATGACCCGCGCCGCCCAGGGGGTGGAGCTGTTTTTCACCAGTCTGGAGCCCTGCTGGAACAGCGGCGGGACCGTCCAGGATCGGACGGATCTGCTCTCCGCCTCCCGCACGGCGGGACGGACCGCCGCCGGCACCGGGGCGGGGGGTTATGCCCGGGCTATGATCCGGGCGGCCCAGACGGTGTGCGGCCTGGATTTTGCCACGGCCTGCGCCGCCATTCTGCCTGCGGTTTTGGAAGAATATGGAAATCGCGCCCATGACCGGCTGGCCTCTCTGGCGGTGATGGCGGATCTGGCGGAGGGCGGGAGCCGGCAGGCCCGGGCGGAAGCGCTGGTGGCCCGGCTGCGGGGGACCGTATTCCGGATGGGTCTGGGAGAAACGCTGGAGGGCGTGACGGAGGAGCAGGCGGATGAGATCGGGGATCTGGCCGCCGCCATGGCCAACCCTCGGCTGGTGAGCCCGGTGGTATGGGACCGCCGGCAGTGCCACGAACTGATCGAGAGCCTGTGCGTCCGGGAAAAAGAATCATGACGCTAGCCGCCGGCAAAAAATGTCCGCACCTGCTTCCAGGTGCGGACGAGCTTATATTTTCCGTTATTTGCTGGGGACCAGCCGCTCTTTGCCGCCCATGTAAGGCCGCAGGACCTCGGGGATGGTGACGGAGCCGTCGGCCTGCAGATGGTTCTCCAGGAAGGCGATGAGCATCCTGGGCGGGGCCACCACCGTGTTGTTGAGGGTGTGGGCCAGGTACAGCTTCCCATCGGCGCCCCGGACCCGGATGCGCAGGCGGCGGGCCTGGGCGTCCCCCAGGTTGGAGCAGGAGCAGACCTCAAAATACTTCTGCTGCCGGGGGCTCCATGCCTCGATGTCGCAGCTTTTCACCTTCAGATCCGCCAGATCGCCGGAGCAGCACTCCAGCTGCCGGACCGGGATGTCCATGGACCGGAACAGCTCCACGGAGTAGCGCCACATCTTCTCGTACCAGGCCATGCTGTCCTCGGGCTTGCAGACCACGATCATCTCCTGCTTTTCAAACTGGTGGATGCGGTACACGCCCCGCTCCTCGATGCCGTGGGCGCCCTTTTCCTTCCGGAAGCAGGGGGAATAGCTGGTGTAGGTGATGGGCAGCTGGCTCTCGTCGATGATCTGATCGATGAACGAGCCGATCATGGAGTGTTCGCTGGTGCCGATCAAGTACAGGTCCTCCCCCTCGATCTTGTACATCATGGCGTCCATCTCCGCGAAGGACATGACCCCGGTGACCACCGCCGAGCGGATCATGAAGGGGGGGATGTGGTACACAAAGCCCTTGTCGATCATAAAATCCCGGGCATAGGCCAGCACGGCGGAGTGCAGCCGGGCAATATCGCCTTTCAGATAGTAAAAGCCGTTGCCGGCCACCCGCCGGGCGGCCTCCAGATCGATGCCGTTGAACCGCTCCATGATATCGGTGTGGTAGGGCACCTCAAAATCCGGGACCACCGGCTCGCCAAACCGGGCCACTTCCACGTTGCAGCTGTCGTCCGGGCCGATGGGCACGGAGGGATCGATGATATTGGGGATGACCATCAACTTTTCGGTCAGGCTCTTCTCCAGCTCCGGCTCCAGCTTCTCCAGCTCCGCCAGACGGGCGGCCTGCTGGGCCACCTGGGCCTTCACTGCCTCGGCCTCCGCAGCCTTGGAGGGGTCCTTTTTGGCCTGGCCCATGAGCTGGCCGATCTGCTTGGAGAGCTTGTTGCGGTTGGCCCGCAGATCGTTGGCCTCGGTCTTGGCGGCCCGGAGCTGTACGTCCAGCTCCAGGATCTGGTCCACCAGGGGCAGCTTGGCGTCCTGGAACTTCTTTTTGATGTTCTCTTTGACGGCCTCGGGGTTTTCCCGCACGAATTTGATGTCCAGCATGGCTTTTTAACTCCCTCTCTGTTTTTTCAGTGTGAACAGCGCCTGAAGCAGGGCCTCCCGGTCGTCGGCGCCGTAGTATTCCAATTCGATGCGGCCTTTTTTCCGGCCGTCCACGATATGTACCTTTCGGCCCAGGGCCTGTCCCAGTTCTTCGCTGACATGGGCGGCGTAATCCACCGCCGGCGCGGGCTTCTCTTTTTTCGGCGCCCGGATCAGTGCCGCGGCCAGGGCTTCCGCTTGGCGGACAGACAGGCCCTTGGCCAGCACCTGCCGGGCGGCCTCCAGCTGCAGCGCCTCATCCCGAATGGGCAGCAGCGCCCGGGCATGGCCGGAGGACAGCTCTCCCTTTTCCACCATGGCGGCCAGGGCGTCCGGCAGCGTCAAAAGGCGCAGGGCGTTGGCCACGGCGGAGCGGCTTTTGCCCACGCTCTGGCTCACGGCCTCCTGGGTCAGCCCGTGCTCCTCCATGAGGGTCCGGTAGCCCCGGGCCTCTTCCATGGGGTTCAGGTCCTCCCGCTGAAGGTTTTCCACCAGCGCCAGCTCCTGGGCCTGCCGGTCGTCCGCCTCCACGATCCGCACCGGGACCTCCGTCAGTCCCGCCAGCCGGGCCGCCCGCCAGCGCCGCTCTCCGGCGATGATCTGGTAATATCCCGAATCCAGCTTCCTCACGGTGATGGGCTGCAGCAGGCCGTGCTGGGCGATGGAGTCGGCCAGCTCCTGGAGCGCCGGCTCATCGAAGCGGGTCCGGGGCTGACCGGTCCGGGGCTCCACCCGGCTGATGGGCAGGGTCTCCGGCGACGGCTCTTCTCCAAATAGCGCGCCCAGGCCTGTGCCCAGGCCCAATCCTTTTTTCGGTGCCATTTGCGCCTCCTTAGATATCGATGGTGTGGTTGTGCCGGAAAAATTCGATGGCAAGACAGTCGTAGGCCTCCGCGCCCCGGGACAGGCGGCTGTAAGCGCTGACGGGCTTGCCGTGACTGGGGGCCTCCGCGATGCGCACGTTTCGGGGCACCACGGTCTTGTAGAGGGCCCGGCCAAAATACCGCTGGATCTCCTGGGCCACCTGCCCGGAAAAGCTGAGCCGCCGGTCGTACATGGTCAGGACGATGCCCTCGATCTTCAGGCCCGGATTGAACCGGTTCTTCGTCAGGCGCATGGAGGTCATCAGATCCGTGAGGCCCTCCATGGCGTAGAATTCACACTGCATGGGGATCAGGACCGTATCCGCCGCGGCCAGGGCGTTGAGGGTCAGCAGTCCCAGGGAGGGCGGACAGTCTATAAATATGTATTCATACTCGTCCCGCAGGGGGGCCAGGGCCCGCTTCAGCACGGTCTCCCGGTCTGCCGCCTCCACCAGCTCCACCGCCGCCCCGGACAGGTCCAGGTTGGCGGGGATCACATCCCCGTATTTTGTCGGAACGACCGCGTCCCGGAGGGGGACGCCCCGGATCAGAACGTCGTAGAGGGTGGGGTTGACCCGCTTGTCCACCCCCATGCCGGTGGTGGCGTTGCCCTGTGGGTCGGCGTCGATGAGCAGGATCTTCCGCCGCTTATCCTTTACCGCGGCGCACAGGTTCACGCAGGTGGTGGTCTTGCCGACCCCGCCTTTTTGGTTGGCAAAGCATACGACCCGTCCCATGGACACGCCCCCTCTCTGCGGATGCCAGGCAATTATAACAGAAACGACGCCGTTTGGCAATGTTTCACATGAAACAATTTGGGAACGGGCAGAGAGGATGTTTCACGTGAAACAACGACGCGCCCCTCCCCGGCGGTGGATCGACTGAGGCCAGCGGATAAGCGGCTAGCCCACGAACATGTCGATGTCCGGCACGGACAGCCCGGGATGGAAGTGCATGTTGAGGGCGTAGGCGATGAGCTTGCCCGCGTCCTTGACGTATTTGTCGATCTCCCGGGGCGTGACGATCAGGCCGTTGCCCGCGTCCACCACAGTGGGCACGCCCACCGCCAGCACCGGCACGCCCAGGTTGCTCCGACTCAGCTCCGCCCGGTCGTTGCCCACGCCGGAGCCGGGGATGATCCCCGTGTCGGTGAGTTGTACCGTCCGGCACAGCTTTTCCGAAGAACGGGCCGCCAGGGCGTCGATGACCACGATGGCGGCGGGGGATACGGCCCCGGAGATGGCCCGCAGCAGCTCCGAGCTCTCCATGCCGGTGGTGCCCAGCACCCCGGTCTGGCACACGCTCACCGGCCGGAACATGGCGAAATCCTCCGGCAGCTGGGCTTTCAAATGTCGGGTGGCCAGAGTGACGGCGGCGGCCTCCGGCCCTACCGCGTCCGGCGTGATGGCCGGGTTTCCCAACCCCGCCACCAGGATGTTGGCGTCCGGCGCCAGAGGCAGCAGCTGCCCCATGCAGGCGGCCAGGAGGGTCACGGCCCGGGGAAAGGAATCCTCCTCCCGGCGGAAAAAACTGTCCATATCCACGGTGATATAGCGACCAATGGGTTTACATAATGCACATGACCCCTCTTGGTCCAGGACCTCCACGTCGGTGACGGAAAAACCGTCCCGCTCATATTGCCTGCTTCTGACGCCGGGCAGCTCCCCGCCGTTTTGGGGCAGCTCCTCGGTGGCCAGGTCGGTGCGGCAGCCCACCATATCCATCACTCCCATCTTGTTTGCTATTATTCTAGCCAAAAAATGAAAAAAATACTTGCAATTCCGAAAAACTGTTGTTATAATCTTCATCTGCGGACATCATGTTCAGACTTTTATAGGGAGGTGCGAATCGATGCCGAACATCAAGTCCTCGGCCAAAAGAGATCAGCTTCAAAAGGCTGCCAACGCCAAGAACAAGGCGGCGAAGTCTGCGCTGAAGACCGAGCTGAAGAAGTTCGACGCGGCTGTTGCGGCCGGCGACGGAGAGAAGGCTGCTGAGACCTATAAAGCTGCCGTGAAGTCCGTTGACAAGGCGGCCGCCAAGGGCCTTATCCACAAGAACAACGCGGCCCACAAGAAATCCGCGATGGCCAAGAAGCTCAACGCCGCGGAATGATTTGAAAACAGCCCGAAGACCTCACGCAAAGGCGTGAGGTCTTTTGCTGTCCAGGGGGCGGTCTGCTGAGTGAAAGCGCCTGTTTCCGGCACGAGGGTTCGTTGACGGCGGGAAGGGCCGGTGATATAATACCAGTACCTATTGATATATGAGGTCGCCTATGAGCGGAACGCAAAGGAAACGAAACACCGGGCCCCGCAACGCCGGGGTCCGGGCCGTTGTGCTGCTGCTGGTGCTGGCGGCCGTGATCTGGGGGGTGTCCCGGAGCCTGCAGGCCCGGGAGGACCAGGCGGCGGACGATCCGGTCTCTGCGACGGCGGGACCGGTTTTTGCGGAAACGGTCCCCGCGCAGACCGCCGCCGCGGTCACCGTCCCGCCGGTCACGCCGGAGCCCACGCCGGGACCGCCGGCGGTGGACCTGTCCGGCTGGGAGCTGCGGCTGATCGACTACGACCACCCCCTGGGAGAGGATTTCGCGCCCCCCGCGCTGACGGAGGTGGCGGACGGACAGAGCATGGACAGCCGGGTGGCCCCGGCCATGACCCAGCTGATCGCCGACGCCAAAGCCGCGGGATACGGGGTATATTTTTGCTCCGGCTACCGGGACTATGACACCCAATATGCCATTTACTGGAACCACATCAACAACTACCTGGCCCAGGGCATGACCGAGGAGGAGGCCCACGCGGCCACCCGGCTGGCGGTGAACTACCCCGGCTCCAGCGAGCACCAGTCCGGCCTGTGCGCCGACATCCTGGAGAGCTGGGACCAGGAGATGGAGCCCTGGATCGGGGGCAGCGGATTGATGCTGTGGCTGGAGGAGCACTGCGCCCAATACGGCTTCGTGGTCCGTTATCCCGACGGGAAGACCGGGATCACCGGCGTGGAGTACGAGCCCTGGCACCTGCGGTACGTGGGGACGGAGGCCGCGGCGTATATGATGGAAAAGGGCCTGTGCTTGGAAGAATTTTTGGACCTTTACAGCTGAGGAGGGGAAGCGGTGACGAGGAAAAACGCGGCCCGGCTGCTGATCGCGGCGGCGGGGGTGCTGGCGCTGGCCGCCGGGATCCTCCAGGGGGACATGCAGGACACGATGCGCAAGGCGGTCCGGCTGTGTCTGGAGTGTGTGGGCATTGGGTGACCGTCCGCTGAAAAGACGCCTCATCCAGCTGGCCAGCGCGTTGATCTATAACGCCAATATGGCCGGCTTCGGCAAGGGTGAATTATACCGCGGCGCCACAAAAGGCCTGTGCGTGCCGGGACTGAACTGCTATTCCTGCCCTGGCGCGGTGGCGGCCTGCCCTCTGGGGTCGCTGCAAAACGCCCTGAGCCGCCTGCCCCGGAAGGCGCCGCTGTACGTGGCGGGCTTTCTGGTGCTGGTGGGGCTGACGCTGGGGCGTGTGGTGTGCGGCTTTGCCTGCCCGTTCGGGCTCATCCAGGAGCTGCTGCATAAGATACCCACGCCCAAGATCCGAAAAAGCCGGTGGACCCGGTATCTGAGCTGGCTGAAATACGGGATCTTGGCGGTGTTCGTGGTGGCCATACCGGTCTGGTACGCCTGGACGGAGGGGTACCCCCTGCCGGCGTTCTGCAAATACATCTGTCCGGCGGGAACGCTGGAGGGCGGCTGGTCTCTGGTGGCGGCCCGGCCGGAATACCGGGGGGTCGTAGGGGGCCTGTTCGGCTGGAAGAGCGCCGTATGCATCGCGGTGCTGGTCGGGTGCGTGTTCTGCTACCGGGCGTTCTGCCGGTTTTTGTGCCCGCTGGGAGCGATCT
Source organism: uncultured Oscillospiraceae bacterium (assembly GCA_947626905.1). Classification (GTDB taxonomy): domain Bacteria; phylum Bacillota; class Clostridia; order Oscillospirales; family Oscillospiraceae; genus CAJOIG01. The sequence continues at coordinate 19,131 of CANQUE010000030.1, read as the reverse complement.
ATTCCCTGTTCGCACGGGTGGCGCTGGTGGCGGTGCGGGTGGATAAGAGGCTGTGCTGCGAATGCGGACTGTGCGTGGAGCGGTGCAAGATGGACGTGCGCCGGGTGGGCGACCGGGAGTGTATCCACTGCGGAGAGTGCCGGGCGGTATGCCCGAAAAACGCGATCTATTTCGGAAGGGAGAAACGCATATGTCAACCAGCGGAAGAAAACGGCTGCTCCGTATCGGAGCGCTGATCCTGGCGGCGGCCCTGTGTCTGGGGCTGGCGGCCTGCGGCGGACACGAGGACGTGCCGGAAACAGAGAAAACACCGGAAACGGAAGCGGCGCCGGAAGCGGAGAAAGAACCGGCACCGGAGGAAGAGCAGGAAGAAGAGCCGGAAGAGGAAGAAGAGCCGGAGGACGATCTGGTGGGGCAGAGGTATTCCGATTTCACCGGCCAGCTTCTGGGCGGCGGGGAATTCACCCTGTCCGAGCACGAGGGGAAAGTCATCCTGCTGAACTTCTGGGCCTCCTGGTGCGGGCCGTGCGTGCGCGAGATGCCCGCCTTTCCCCGGCTGATCGAGAAGTACGGGGACTCTCTGGCGCTGGTGGCGGTGGATCTGGACGAGGACGCCCAGACCGTAGCCGATTTTATAGAAGAGAACGGCTATGACTTCCCGGTGGTCCTGGACACAGACGGGGCCATCGGCCAGCTCTATCCCACCATGGCCATCCCCTATACGGTGATCATCGCCCCCGACGGGACCATCGCGGCCACGTCCCTGGGCGCGAACGGGGCGGACGAGATGTTCGAGCACTACAGCGAGGCCATCGACGCCGCGCTGGGGCAGGAGTGAGCCGGAGCCAAACAAAGCAAGGGCGCGCCGCAAAATGCGGCGCGCCCTTGTTCTATGCGATGTTTATCTCAGCGAACCCAGATAGCCCTCCAGGATGAGGGCGGCGGCCACGGCGTCCACGGTGGCCCGGTGCTGTTTTTCCCGCTTGCCGTTGGCGTGGAGGATCCGGTGGGCGTCCACAGTGGTGCGCCGCTCGTCCCAGAGGGTCACGCGCATGCCCCGGGCCTCCAGCATGGCCTTCAGGGCTCGGGATTTTTCCGCCCGGGGGCCCTCGGTGCCGTCCATGTTTTTCGGCAGGCCCAGCACCAGCGTGTCCACGCCCCGGCTTTGGGCCTGCGATACCAGCTCGTCGGCCAGTTTTTCCGGGTCCCACTGGGCGATCACGAAGGTCTCCCCCGCGATCAGACCCAGCCGGTCCGATACGGCGACGCCGGTGCGGGCGTCGCCGTAATCGATCGCCATGACGCGCATAGTCAAAACTCCTTAACCGTCGTTTTTCACGTACCCCAGCTTATAAAGCCGCCGGGCCAGAGGGGCCAGGAAGGGGATGATGATGGTCTTCACCACGGCCATGCCGATCTCATCCGGCACCCGGTAGGCGAACCATCCCCAGTAGGTCCTGCTGCCGTAGAGCTGGGACACCCACAGGGTGTTGAGAAAAAGACCTACCACCGCGCAGTTGAACACCACCGGCACGATCACGTTGGGCCACAATGCCAGCTTTTCCCGGTTGTCGAACCGGCGGGAGGGCACGTACATAAAAAGGCCATAGGCCGCGCCCATGACCGCGCCGCAGACGCTGAAGCCGGGGTGGTAGGGCCCGAAGGGGAACAGCAGCGCCCCGATCATGTCCCCCAGGCCGCCCACAAGGGCCCCGCCTACGGGGCCGTAGAGCATGCCGCCCATGACCACGGGCACGAAGGACAGCCCGATCTTGAGAAAGGGCGTCTGGATGGACAGGAAGCGGTTCAGCACCACCTCCAACGCCGTCAGGATGGCCAGGTGGCAGATGCTGCGCAGGGATAGGTTTTTCATATTCAGTTACCTCCAGCGGAATGCGGGGCGGCCACCGCAGGCATGAGCGCCAAGGAAAAAGATTTTGGCGCCGCCGTTTCGTCCGGGGGACAACTTCCCGTTCCCCCGGCACTGGCTGTCCGCTTCTGCGGACATGACGCGGCCGTCCCTACTCTGTGGGCACTATGTTATCATGTCCCCGGGGCAAACGCAAGCAGGAGCGGAAAGTTTTCCGATCCTCCACAAAAACCCGGAATTTATGGTTGCAATTTTCTTTGGAATGTGCTAGGATAACTTTTACCTGCCGTCCGGACGGGAGAACCCGTTATGGCCGGAATAGGGAGGCAATTTAACAAGGAGGTGCCGAAAATATGGCAGCAGACGCAAGGATCAAAGTCGTACTGCGCTGCAGCGAGTGCAAACAGAGGAACTACAATACGTTCAAGAACAAGAAGAACACCACGGAAAAGCTTGAGCTGAACAAGTATTGCCCCTTCTGCCGCAAGCACACCCTGCACCAGGAAACCAAGTAAGGGGGACCGGAACAATGGCAGAAGAAAAGAAGGCCGCCCCCCAGCAGAAGGTCGCGGTCAAGAAGACGGACGAGAAGCTGAAATTCTTCGCGCGGGTGAAAAAGTGGTTCCGCGACATGAAGAGCGAGCTGAAAAAGGTCGTCTGGCCCACGCCCAAGCAGACGATGAAGAACACCGGCGTGGCCCTGGTGGTCATCGTGGTGTGCGCTATCGTCCTGTGGGGCTTTGACAGCGCCGCCCAGGCGACGGTGAAGGCGCTGATCAACATCTTCGCGTAACATGGCAGAATCCGCGAAATGGTACGTCGTTCATACCTATTCCGGGTATGAGAACACGGTGGCCGCCTCCATCATGAAGGCGGCGGAGAACCGGCACATGGAGGACCTGATCCTGGAGGTGAAGATCCCCATGGAGACCGTCACCGAGCACACCGATAACGGCGAGAAGACCTATGAGCGCAAGACCTTTCCCGGCTACGTGCTGGTGAAGATGGTCCTGACGGACGAGAGCTGGCACCTGGTGCGCAACGCCAGAGGCTCCACCGGCTTCGTGTCCATGGACGGCAAGCCCGTGCCCCTGACGGAGCGGGAGGTGCTGGACCTGGGCGTGGAGCGCCACGAGATCGTGGTGGGCTTCGGCCTGGGCGACACCGTAAAGGTGACGGACGGCCCCCTGGAGGGATTCCTCGGCACGGTGGACGAGCTGGAACCGGAGAAAGACCGGGTCCGGGTCATCGTCTCCATGTTCGGCCGTGAGACGCCGGTGGATCTGGAGCTTGACCAGATCGAGCCGGTGAAAGACGAATAACTTTTGACTACCTCATTATAAGAGGACAGAGGAGAATTAAAATGTCGCAGAAAGTAGTTGGATATGTGAGATTCCAGGTCCCTGCGGGCCGGGCCACTCCGGCGCCCCCCGTGGGTCCCGCCCTTGGTCAGTACGGCGTCAACATCGGCCAGTTCACCAAGGACTTCAACGAGCGCACCAAGGGCGACATGGGCATGATGATCCCCGTGGTCATCACCGTCTACGCCGACCGCAGCTTCACCTTCATCACCAAGACCCCGCCCGCGGCCCTGCTCATCAAGAAGGCCTGCGGCATCGAGACCGCCTCCGGCGTGCCCCAGCGGGACAAGGTGGCCACGATCTCCAAGGAAGACCTGCGGAAGATCGCGGAGCAGAAAATGCCCGACCTCAACTGCACCAGCATTGAGTCGGCCATGAGCATGATCGCCGGCACCTGCCGGAGCATGGGCGTTCTGGTGGGCGAGTGATTCGCCCCATATGTGGGAGGAAAACTTCCGCTTAACCACATTTTTTGGAGGAAAATTTGAATGTTCAGAGGCAAGAATTATAAAGAGAGCGCCAAGCTCTTTGACAAGCAGACCGTATACGATCCCCAGGAGGCCTTCGACCTGGTGTGCAAGACCAGCAAGGCCAAGTTCGACGAGACCGTCGAGCTGCACGTGAAGCTGGGCGTGGACGGCCGTCACGCCGACCAGCAGGTCCGCGGCGCCATCGTCCTGCCCCACGGCACCGGCAAGACCCGCACCGTGCTGGTGTTCTGCAAGCCCGAGCGGGAGGAAGAGGCCAAGGCCGCGGGCGCCGATTTCGTAGGCGGCCAGGACATGGTCCAGAAGATCCAGACCGAGAACTGGTTCGGCTTCGACGTGGTCATCGCCACCCCCGATATGATGGGCATGGTGGGCCGCCTCGGTAAGGTCCTGGGCCCCAAGGGCCTGATGCCCTCTCCCAAGGCCGGCACCGTGACCCCCAACCTGGCCCAGGCCATCCACGAGGTCAAGGCCGGTAAGATCGAGTACCGCCTGGACAAGACCAACATCATCCACTGCCCCATCGGCAAGGTGAGCTTCGGTCCGGAGAAGCTGCAGGAGAACTATGACGCTTTGATCGGCGCCATCGTGAAGGCCAAGCCCGCCGCGGCCAAGGGCCAGTATATCCGCAGCTGCGTCACCGCCACCACCATGGGCCCCGGCATCAAGGTCAACGCCCAGAAGACGCTGTAAATCAGACAGTAAAATCCCGCCCGGCTCTTTGGAGCCGGGCGGATTTTTTATGCTTTTCCCGCCGGGTCAATCGTCCCAGTCCCGCTCGTGGTCCAGGATGGAACCGGAGGCGGCGTCAATGGTGTACTCGTACTCATAGCCGTCGGCCCGGAACTCGATCTCGTACTCCAGCCGGCCGTCGTCATCGTCCCGCTGGCACGTCAGCCGGCTCACCTGGCTCTCGCTCAGACCCGCGTGGGCCAGAGCCGCCGCCTTGGCCGCGGCCTCGCCCACGTCACCGGAGGCGGCGCCGCTGTCCGCAGCGGGGCCGGGGGAGACCGGCGCGGTGACGGAGGTGATAGTCCGGGAGCCGGGCTCCCGCTCGCTGCTGAGGATGGCGCCGGTGGCGGCGTCGATCTCGTACTCGTACTCATACCCGCCGTCCTGGAACCAAACGTCCCAGTGGAGCCGGCCGTCGTCCCAGTCCTGCTTGACCACGGTGGTGGCGTTTTCCGTCACGCCCGCGTCGGACCAGGCGATGGCCTCCGCCTCGGCCTCGGTGACGGCCGCGGCGTCCTGGGGCAGGGCCGGGCCCGGGTTCATCACGCCGGGCGTGTTCACGCCCCGGATGACCTGGCCGGTGAAGGCGTCCACGCCGTAGTCCTGCTCCCTGCCGTCGACGATCAGCTCCACCTCATAGTAAGGCGTGGGCTCGTCCAGCTCCGGGTCCACGTCCACGTAAGGGACGCTGTCCCGGGTCAGGCCGGCGAAGTCCAGCGCCGCCTGCAGCGCGGCGTCCTGGCCGATGGGCATGGCGGGCGCGCCGATCTTGATGAGATCCCGCAGCTCCTCTACGCTCAGGTCCGCCAGGTCCTCAAAGGACAGCTCGCCGTTCAGAGCCAGGACCTGGTCGATCAGATTGGCCTTGCCGGTGGAGATGCTGTTCTCCCGGGCACGGGCGTCCAGCTCGGCGCTGGCGGCCACGCTCTGGCTCAGCACCGAGGCGTTGTTGGCGGCGGTCTGGAGCACCCCGTCCACAGAGGCCACCAGCTCCTGCTGGAGCCGGGCGCCCCGGGTGGCGTCGCTGTCCTCCACGGAGATGAGGATGGCGCTGTCCAGGTGGTCCAGATAGCCGCTTCTCACCAGCGCGCCCACGATGGCGTTCACCGCCACGTCCAGCTTGGCGCCCTTGAGATCGTTTCCGCCGTCCATGCTCGCCAGGACGGTCCGGCCCTCCTCGTTCAGGCCGCCGCAGGACAGGACTTTCTCGCTGCGGTTCACCTCCAGCTGGATGCTGGGGTTCACGTCCAGACTGACCACAGAGGCCACGGCATAGGCTCGCTGATAGAATATCCCGCCGCCTCCGGCCAGCAGCACCAGCGCCAGGCACGCGGCGATAAGGCTCTGCTTCCAATGGGTGCGGACAGTTTTAGAGCTTTCATTTTTCATTTGGATCACATTTCCTTTCCCCGTACCGCAGCGGGTAAGGACTCCGGCCAGATCGTCGGGGGCGGCGTGATCCAGGGCGCTTTTCAGCCGTTCGTTCAGCTCCCGGTCGGTCATCCGGCGTCATCTCCTTCCAGCTGGGTTCGCAATTTTTTCAATGCGCGGTGGTACTTGGACAGGACCGTGGCAAGGGGCAGGCCCAGAAGCTGGCCGATCTCCCGGTGCTTCAGGCCTGAGGAGGCGTGGAGCAGGACGATCTGCCGCTCCGCGTCGGAGAGGGTCTCCAACGCCGCCCGGAGGGCGGCCCGCTCCTCAGCGGGCATCGCCGGGGCCGGCAGCGCGGCCCAGGCCGCCTCATCCATGGGTTCGACGCGGCCGCTCCCCCGCAGGCGCATAAGAGCCATATTCCGGGTGATGGTGAGGATCCAGGCCATCGGCGAGCCCTGGGGACGGTAACCGGCGGCGCAGTCCCAGATGCGGACGAACACGTCCTGGGTCACGTCCTGGGCGTCGTAGGCGTTTCGCAAAATACCCAGCGCCATGGCGTAGACCGCGCCTCGCGCGGCGCTGTACAGCTCTGCCAAAGCGTTCCGGTCGCCTTGGGCGACGCCGGCCAGAAGTGTCTCCAAACGGGCCCTGTCCGGGGACAGATCTGTAGGTTTTTCCGATCCCAACTGCATCTTGCTTTGTTCTCCTGTCGTATAAGAAATGTGCGGGAAAGGAATTTTATTGCACGGGCGCAAAAAAATTTTTGCCGGACGGATCGCTCCTTCCGGCAAAAGGTCAGGGTGCGGCCTCCCCGAAGGTGACGGAGATCGTCAGTTCGTCCTCCCCCCGATACAGAGAGAGCTCTGCGGAGTCCCCCGCCTTATACCCCCGGATGACCGCCACCAGGGCGTCGGCGCTGTCCACCGGCGCGCCGTCCACGGCGGTGATCACGTCCCCGGCCCGAAGGCCCGCCGCCTCGGCGGCGCTGTCCGCCTGGACGGAGGCCACATAGGCTCCCGGCTTCTGGCGGTAATACTGGGCCACGGCGGGCGTAAAGGTGTTGTCCAGCACCAGGCCCAGATAGGCCTTGCCGGACACATACCCCTTGGTGATCAGTTCGTTGGCGATGGCGCAGGCATCCGCCGCGGGGATGGCGAAGCCCAGCCCCTCCACGCCGGTGGCGGCGTATTTGGCGGTGACCAGGCCGATGACCTGGCCGTAGGCGTTGTATACGGGCCCGCCGGAACTGCCCCGATTCACCGCCGCGTCGAATTGGAACATATTGGTAGTCACGTGGGCCTCTGTGGCGATCTGCCGGTCCTGGGCGGACATGGTCCCCCGGGTCATGGTATAGGGCAGATTCTGCATGGGGTTGCCCACTACATATACCCGCTCGCCCACGCTCACTGCCTCCGCGTCCCCAAAGACCGCCGGCTCCAGGCCGTCGGCCTGGATCTTCAGCACGGCCAGATCGCTTTCGGACTCCGTTCCCGCCACCTGGGCGGGGTATTCCGTGCCGTCATAGGTGGCCACGGTGATGGGGAGCCCCTGCAGGTATCCGCTCTCGATCACATGGTAATTGGTGAGGATGTACCCGTCGCCGGTGACGATGAGCCCGGACCCGGTGTTGGCGGTCTGTCCGCCAGCTGTGGACACGCCGACCACCTGATCGCAGGCGGCGATATAGATGTCTTCCGCCGGGAGAGGCTGGGCGTCCCCCTCCGCCGGTACCGGCGCCAAAGGCCCCTCCACGTCCTGGGACCGGCGGACCTGGGCATACAGCTCGTCGGAGAGCCCGCCCTGCCCGGCCTGCCGGGCCTCCCGGCGGTCCCGGGTGAGCAGGTACAGCCCCCCTATGCCCAGCGCGCCGGCGGCGATGACCGCCGCCAGGCACAGGGCCAGCAGCGCCCGAAAGCCGATCTGCCCCCGGTGACAGTTGTCATCCTCTCCGCCGGCATAGTAGTGGGCGGGGTTATAGCCATAGGAAACCTCGCCCCCCCGGGGGGCGGAGCGATAATCGGCGTCGCTGTATGCCGACCGCTCCCGTTCCGGGCGGACGATATGATATTCCGATCCCTCCTGGCCGAAGGGCCGCTGATCCCGGTCGTCGTTCAAACTGGGCCTCCCACAGAGCACGGATCTCTCTGGGGATACTATAATACTTTCCCGCAAGAAAATTGTTAACAGTTTGAAAAACCGGGCGGCGCAGGCCGCCCGGCTGTCAGGTTTTTCGCATTTTTGCCGTAAAGACCGCCACCGCGGCGACGAGGACCGCCGCCATATATGCCGCCACCGGCCACAGGCTGCCCGCCGCCCATTCTCCGCCCAGCGCGGCCCTCTGCAGCCGGACCGCGTGGAAAAAGGGCAGCGCCTGGGCCGCCCGCCGGAACCAGCCGCCCACCAGCTCCAGGTCGAACCACGCCCCGGACAGCCAGGCCGTCAGATTGGTCAGCAGCGCCCCGCAAAGTCCGCCCACCTGCCGCTCGGAAAACAGCGCCCCGCAGAGCAGGCCCAGCGCGATGAAAAACACGGCGGCGGGCACCCCCGCCACCAGGGCCGCCAGGATATGGACGCTGGGCGTCAGCCCCAGGACCACCGCCGCGCCGTAGCATATGGCGCTCTGTCCCAGGCCGATGGGCAAGAGCGGCAGGGCATAGCCCAAAATATAATCCGCGCCGGTGAGGGGCGTGGTATACAGCCGCTGCAAAAAGCTGCCGCTCCGGTCCCGGGCGATGAGCTGGGCGGCGAACAGGGTCAGAAAGCTCAGCGCGAATACCGCCACCCCCGGCGTCAGGCTTTCCAGGGTGAACAGGGGCACGGGCACGTTTTTCTGTATGGCTGTCAGCAGACCCAGCACCACCAGCGGAAAACCCAGCCCGAAGCCAACGGTCAGAGGGTCCCGGAGGATCTCGCGGGCCGTCCGGCCGGAAAAGATCAGCATCCTCATAGGGCGCCCGCCTCCTTTACGATCGCCACGAAGGCGTCCTCCAGCCGGTCCGTCCCGGCCCGGTCTTTCATCTGCTCCACCGTACCGGTGCACAGCAGCCGGCCCCGGGCCATGATCCCCGCCCGGTCCGCCAAAGCCTCCGCCTCCTCCATATAGTGGGTGGTCAGCACCACCGTCACGTCCCGCAGGGCCCGGATCGCGTCCCACAGCGCCGCCCGGGCCAGTACGTCCAGCCCCAAGGTGGGCTCGTCCAGGAACAGGACGCTGGGCCGGGCGATCAGCGCCATGGCGATGCTCAGCCGCCTCTGCCAGCCGCCGGACAGGGTCCTGGCCCGCCGGGACAGGACCGGCTCCAGCGCTAGCTGCTCCGCGGCCTGCTCCGCCCGGTCCCGGGCCTGGGCCTTTCCCAGACCGTGGACGCCGGCCATGAACAGCAGGTTCTCCCGGACCGTCAGATTCATGGCCACCGCCGTTTCCTGGGGCGACAGGCCGATGCGCGCCTTCACCGCCAGCGGCTCCCGTGTGACGCTTTTCCCGTCCACCAGCGCCTGGCCCGCCGTGGGCCGGGTCAGGCAGCAGAGCATCCGCACGGCGGTGGTCTTTCCCGCGCCGTTGACCCCTAGCAGGGCGAACCGCTCCCCGGCGGGGACGGTCAGGGTCAGCCCGTCCACCGCCGTCAGGGTCCCGTACTTTTTTGTCAGACCTTGGGTGACGATCCCGCTCATGTTCCGCCTCCCGTTTTGAACCGGGCCAGCAGGCCCTGGAACACGTCGGTGAGCATGTCGCTGACCAGGGTCTGGTCCCAATCCACGTAGCCGGTGGCCAACGTGGCGGCCACGCCGTGGACGAACAGCCACATCTCTAGGTGGAACAGCCAGGCCCGGTCCTCGTCCAGGCCCGTCTTTTCCATGATGAGCCGGATGACGGCGGCGTTCTCCCCCCGGTCGCCGGCCGTGTCTTCCCCGGACCGGTCGTGCATATACACCCACCGGAACAGATTCGGCTCCCGACGGGCAAAGTCGATGTAAGCCAGCCCGATGGCCTTATAAGGGGGCAGCGAGCCCCCGCTTTGGGCGGCCCGGCCCATCTGCCGCTGGCAGAGCGCCTTGGCCGCGGCCAGTACATCCCGCTGCAGGGCCTCCATGGTGGCGTAGTTGGAAAACACCGGCTGGGTGGAGCAGCCCAGCCAGGCGGCCACGGCCCGGGCGTTGATGGCCTCCGGTCCCGCCAGCCGGGCCAGCTCCAGCCCCGCCGCGACGATATCCTCCCGGGTCACTTTCGTTTTCGGCGGCATACGCGTCCCTCCTTTGTATAATAGCAAATGTTATATATCGACTGTTATTATACGCTGCCCCCGCCGTTTTGTCAAGCCTGATCCGAGCTCTGTCCCCTCGGATCCTGCCGGTCTGTCATAAAATATCCATAATTTATTTACAGATTCCAGTGGAATTGGGGACGAAAACAGGCTACATTACTATTATCCGGCCCCCATGCGCCCCTCTTCGGCGGCGCCGGGCGGAGGGATCTCTTCCAAGGAGGACTCGAACCATGAGCGGCTATAACGACAACGATCCATTTTACAGCGACGGCACAGACTATACGTCCCAGGACGCCTCCGCCCATTACAGCGCCGCGGGCGCCTATGTCCCGCCGGCCCCGGAACCGGTCCGGAAAAAGGAAAAACGGGGCGTCCGTCCCTGGGCGGTGATCGCGCTGTGCCTGATCTGCTCTATACTGGCGGCGGCCCTGGGCGTGGGCGGGGCGTATCTGTTCCTGCAGGGGGACGACCGGGGCAACGCCCTGCTGTCTGAGCCCACCCCCGCGCCCCAGCTGCCGGAGGGGAGCGAGGCGTCCGCCGCGCCGGTCTATACCGGTACGGGGGCGGGCATCTATGAGCTGGCGAAAAAGCAGGTGGTGGGCGTGACCACGGAGATCACCTATACCAACTTTTTCGGCCAGGTCAGCGCCTCCAGTGTGTCCGGCACCGGGTTCGTCATCAGCGCGGACGGCTATATCCTCACCAACAACCACGTGATCGAGGACGCCCGCAAGGGCGGCTATGACGTATCGGTCCTGATGTACGACGGCTCGGAATACACCGCCGAGATCGTGGGCTACGACAAGGAAAATGACATCGCCGTGTTGAAGATCGACGCCCAGGGGCTGACGCCCGTGACCCTGGGCAGCCAAGAGGATATCGTGGTGGGGCGGGAGATCTACCCGGTGGGCAACCCGCTGGGCGAGCTGAACTTCACCATGACCACGGGCATCATCTCTGCCACCGACCGGGCCATCACCACCGAGGCCAACAACGTGCCCATCGATATGTTCCAGATCGACGCGGCGGTGAACAGCGGCAATTCCGGCGGCCCGGTGTATGACGCGGACGGAGAGGTCATCGGCGTGGTCACCGCCAAGACCAGCGCCACCGGCGTGGAGGGCCTGGGCTTCGCCATCCCCATCGAGGACGCGGCCCACGTGGCCAACCAGATCCTCCAGTACGGCTATGTGACCGACCGGGCCACCCTGGGCGTGTCCTCTCAGACCGTGCCCAATGCCGTGGCGGAGCAGTATGGCCTTGTCCCCGGCGCGCTGATCACCTCGGTGGAGAAGGACAGCGCTGCCCAGGAGGCCGGGCTGCAGGTGAACGATATCGTCACCGCCCTGAACGGCCAGCCGGTGGCCGGGTCCACGGAGCTGACGGGCCTGGTCCGCACCTACGCGGTGGGCGACCAGGTGGAGCTGTCCGTCTGGCGCAGCGGCACGGTGGTGACCCTGACTGCCACCCTGGGCCAAAGCCAGCGGCCGGAGGAAGAGCCGGCCCAGCCGGAGACCCAGTCCCCCCAGGGGTTCGGCGATATGGAGGAATTCTTCCGCCAGTTCTTCGGCGGCTTCGGTTTCGGCTTCTGACGGCCGCCGGCGCCCGGCGGATAGACAGAAAAAGCCCCGCTCACCCGAGCGGGGCTTTTTGCCGGGGTTCAGGGTCTCTTCTCCTCCGGGCCGGTGTAGGTGGGGGCGGTGTAAGAGGCCCCCTGGGCCGCCCGGGCCTTGGCCCGGCGCTTGGCGCTCCGCCGGACGATCAGGATGACGACCAGAGCGATCACCGCCGCCAGCAGCAGCCACATCCACCCGTAAGCCAGCGCCACGGCGAGGCTCTCCATGCCCGACACGAAGCCGTTCCACCCGCTCTTCAGCGCGGCGCCGATCCGGCTGGGGAAGTCCTGGGCGGGCTCCTCCACATTGCTGAGCCGGTACACCTCCCGCAGATACACGGTGACGGTGGAGTAATCCACCTGGGCGTCATAGTAGCGGATCTCACCGCTGAGCCGGTCGATGTTCTCCTCCGCCTGGGCGATGGCGCTCTCCAGGGTGATGATGTCCTCCATGTCTTTCGCCTGGCCCAGCAGTTCCTGCAGCCGGGCCAGCTTGGCCTTTTCGGTGTCGAGCCGTCCGGAGGTGTCAAAGTACTCGGCGGTCACGTCGTCGGTGTACTCGTACAGGCTCAGCAGATGGCAGGCCGATCCCGCCCGGTCCAGGAAGGTCCGGTAGTTCTCCGCCGGGATGCGGATGGTGTAATTGCCGGAGCGGTAGGTCCCGCCGTTGGACAAGCTGCTGGACCCGTAATATCCGCCCAGCTCCTCGGTCAGCGCCGCCAGGGTCTTCACGGCGCTTTCAAAGTCGGTGGTCTCCAGGTTCATTTCGGCGGTATAGATGATCTTGGCCCCCTCCTGGGCGGCGGGGGGCACGGCGGCGATGCTGCCGGCGTCGCCGTAGTAGGACTTTTCCTCCGCCATCTCCCCCGTCTGTTCGGCGCTGTAGTTGGTCATGGGCGCGGCGGCAGCCGAGTCGGAGCCCTTTCCGCTGCTGCCGCCGCAGCCGGTGAGAAAACTGGCCGCCAGCAGGAAGATCATGGTCCAGAGAAGCAGTTTCTTTTTCATCGCAGATCCCATCCTTTCGTTTTGTCCTGTCCTGCCCGTTAGACGCCCGGGCCGGGAAAAAGTTCCCGAAGAAAACAGACGGCCCGAAGGCCGTCTGTAAGATCGCTCCGCATTTATTCGTCCTGGGTATCAGAGATCATGCCATATCCGCCGTCCTTGCGCTTATAGACCACGGAAAACGCCCCGTCCTGCTCCTGATCCCGGAAAGCGAAGAAGGTGTGGCCCAGCAGGTCCATCTGCAAAATGGCCTCCTCCGGGCTCATGGGCTTGAGGGAGAACCGCTTGGTGCGGATGAGCTTGTACTCCGGGGCTTCTTCGTCGTCCTCGGGCACGGCCACGGGGGCGGAGCTGCGCTCGAAAGCGCCGTCCCGCAGGCGTTTCTCCAGCCGGGTCTTGTTCTTGCGGACCTGCCGCACCAGCGCGGCGCAGGCGGAGTCGATGGAGGCAAACATATCGCTGGTCGTTTCGGTGACCCGGTAGAACATACCGTTGTTGCGGATGGTCACCTCGGCGGTGTAGCGGCCCCGTTCGGCGCTGAAGGTGACGGAGGCGTCGCTCTCCGTGCGGAACAGCTTGTCGATCTTGCCGACCTTCTTTTCCGCGTAGGCCCTCAGTTCGTCGGTGACCTCAAATTTTCTGCCGGTAAAAGTGAATGTCATGGCACTCTACCTCCTTTGTGAAAATTGTACCACATTTTCCGGAGAAGGGCAATAGGATCCTATCAATATTTTCCAAATCACGGCCCGGCCTCCCGATAGAGGCCCCGCAGGATCAGCAAAGCCAGCAGCGCCGTGATGAGCCCGACGGTGGCGCCGCTCATGTCGATGCACACGTCGAGGACCCGCCCGGCCCGTCCGCTGACGAACAGCTGGATGGCCTCGTCGATGCCGGCGGCGGCCAGGCAGCTGCCCCAGGGGAGAAAGATCCGCCCGTGGCCGTTGGCGCGGACGAAAAGCAGCCCCAGAAAAAAGCCAAAGAGCATATACTCGCTGAAATGGGCCGCTTTCCGTACCAGCGTAGAGGGGGGGACGCGGGTCAGCAGCGCCGCCAAAAAGCGGGTCGCCCGCAGCAGGAACGGCCCGGCCCGGCCCGGCAATCGGGCCGCCAGCCATTCCAGCCGGGCGGTCAGTCCTCCGTCGTAGATATAGTGCAGCACCGGCGCCAGCAGCTTCATGACCCGGCCGCTCTCGGCGCCGGAGACGTCCGCCGGGAGCAGGGAGTTGCCCCAAATGAACGCCAGCGTGGCGATGGTGCAGACCAGGATCACGGTCCGGAAACGTTTTACATTCATGTTCATAGGCCTATTGTCTGCTATCCCAAGGATTTTGTCAAGTGACTATTGACTTTATGCAAAAGGATGTTACAATGATTCTATTAGAACCTGTTGTACAATTTCACAGCCTTATCAAGAGTGGCGGAGGGACCGGCCCTGTGAAACCCGGCAACCTGTGCGAAAGCAAAAGGTGCCAAATCCGGCGGTGTATGAATCGAAAGATAAGGACTTTTGTTCTGTGCCCGCCGATCCCGGCGAGCGCTTTTTTTGGCTGTGACACGGGAAAATGATACGAAGGAGAATTGTTGATGGGACACTATCTGTTTACATCCGAATCGGTGACCGAAGGCCATCCCGACAAGATCTGCGACCAGATCTCCGACGCCATCCTGGACGCCATCCTGAAAGAGGACAGCCAGGGCCACGTGGCCTGCGAATGCGCCGTCACGACAGGCATGGTGTATGTGATGGGCGAGATCACCACCAGCTGCTATGTGGACATCCCCAGGATCGCCCGGGGCGTGCTCCGGGACATCGGCTATGACCGGGCCAAGTACGGCATGGACTGCGACACCTGCGCCGTGGTCACCAGCATCGACGAACAGAGTCCGGACATCGCCATGGGCGTGAACGCCAGCCTGGAACAGAAGGCCGGCGGCGAGGCGGCGGAGCTGGAAAACGGCGCCGGCGACCAGGGCATGATGTTCGGCTACGCCTGCGACGAGACCCCAGAGCTGATGCCCCTGCCCATCAGCCTGGCCCACAAGATGGCCCAGCGGCTTGCGGAGGTGCGCAAAAACGGCACGCTGCCCTATCTGCGGCCTGACGGCAAGACCCAGGTCACCGTGGAATATGACGAGGAAAACCGCCCCGTGCGCATCGACACGGTGGTGGTTTCCGCCCAGCACGCCCCCGACGTGGCCCAGGAGCAGATCCGGGAGGATATCATCCGGGAGGTCATCACCCCCGTGCTGCCCGAGCGGCTGGTCCAGGGCGAGATCAAATACTACGTCAACCCCACCGGCCGGTTCGTAGTGGGCGGGCCTCAGGGTGACAGCGGCCTCACGGGCCGGAAGATCATCGTGGACACTTACGGCGGCAGCGCCCCCCATGGCGGCGGCGCCTTCTCCGGCAAGGACCCCACCAAGGTGGACCGCTCCGCCGCCTACGCGGCCCGCTGGGTGGCGAAGAACATCGTGGCCGCGGGTCTGGCCCGCCGCTGCCAGGTGCAGATCGCCTATGCCATCGGCGTGGCCAACCCGGTGAGCGTGAACGTGACCACCTTCGGTACCGGCAAGGAGTCGGATGAGACCCTGCAAAAGGCGGTGATGCAGGTCTTTGACCTGCGCCCGGCCGCCATCATCCGGGATCTGGATCTGCGCGCGCCCATCTACCGGCAGCTGGCCGCTTACGGCCACATGGGCCGGGAGGATCTGGACGTGGCGTGGGAGCGGACCGACAAGGCGGAGGCCCTGAAGGCCGCCATCCCGGAGCCCAAGGAGGCCCTGATCCCCTCGGAAGGGGAAACGAAAAAACGCCCCTGGTGGAAGTTCTGGGGAAAAAAGTAAATCGACAAAACTAAGTATGCGGAAGGATAACGAACTATGAGTACCATTCAGGATATTTCCCTGGCCCCCCTGGGGGAGAAGAAGATCGCCTGGGTGGAGCGGAACATGCCCCTGTGCCGCGCCATCGGGGAGGAATTTGAAAAGACGAAGCCCTTTGCCGGGCTGAAGGTGGCCCTGTGCCTGCACATCGAGGCCAAGTCCGCCTACCTGTGCCGGGTGCTGGCCAAGGGCGGCGCCGAGATGCACATCACCGGCTCCAACCCCCTGTCCACCCAGGACGACGTGGCCGCGGCCCTGGCCGCCGGGGGCCTGGAGATACACGCCCAGCACGGCTGCACGGCGGAGGAATACGACGCCAACCTGCGCAAGGTCCTGTCCTGCGGCCCCAACATCCTCATCGACGACGGCGGCGACCTGGTGAGCCTGATCCATACCGAGTTTGCGGACCTGCTGCCCAACGTGCTGGGCTCCTGCGAGGAGACCACCACGGGCATCATCCGCCTGCACCACATGGAGCGGGCCGGGACCCTGCGGTTCCCCGCGGTCACGGTGAACGACGCCGACTGCAAGCACCTGTTCGACAACCGCTATGGCACGGGCCAGTCCGTCTGGGACGGCATCATGCGCACCACCAACCTGATCGTGGCGGGCAAGGACGTGGTGGTGGCGGGCTACGGCTGGTGCGGCAAGGGCGTGGCCATGCGGGCCAAGGGCCTGGGCGCCCGGGTCATCGTCACGGAGGTGGACCCCATCCGGGCCATCGAGGCGGTGATGGACGGCTTCACGGTGATGCCCATGGCCGAGGCCGCCAAGATCGGCGATATCTTCTGCACCGTCACGGGCTGCGAGCACGTGATCACCGCGGAGCACTTCCCCCTGATGAAGGACGGCGCCATCCTCACCAACGCGGGCCACTTCGACGTGGAGGTGGACATGCGGGGCCTGGAGACCATGGCGGTGAAAAAGTACGAGGCCCGGCACAACATCCAGGGCTATGAGCTGCCCAACGGCAAGACCATCTTCGTCATCGCCGAGGGACGGCTGGTGAACCTGGCCTCCGGGGACGGCCACCCGGCGGAGATCATGGACATGAGCTTTGCCATCCAGGCCCTGTCCGCCCAGTACCTGGCCCAGAACCGGGGCAAGCTGGCCCCGGGCGTGTACGCCGTACCCAGGCAGATCGACGAGGCCGTGGCTCGGCGGAAGCTGGAGACCATGGGGGTGTCCATCGATACGCTCACCGAGGAGCAGCGGGCGTATCTGGGCGTGTAAGGCCAAGGCAAAAAGAGCGCGGGAACGGAGGGGTGCCTCCGTTCCCGTTTTCATCGTTTTTTCAGACGGCGCCGCCGTCCAGCAGGCCCGCGGCCCGCAGATTGGCCAGCAGCGCGTTGAGCTGGGTGGCGACCGCCTCGGTGGTGGCAGTGGCCGGGTCGGCCACGTCCGCCACCGCCGCCGCGGGCGTGATCGCGGCGTCTGCCCCGGCAGGGCCGGTAGGCCCGGTGGGGCCAGTGGGACCGACAGGGCCGGTGGCACCAGTAGGACCAGTGGGACCGACCGGGCCAGCAGGCCCTGTAGCACCTGTGGCTCCGGTAGCACCGATGGGGCCAGTAGGACCGATGGGGCCAGTGGGACCGACAGGGCCTGTGGCTCCGGTAGCACCGGTAGCGCCGGTGGCACCAGTAGGACCAGTAGGACCAGTAGGACCAGCAGGCCCGGCGGGACCGACAGCGCCCGTAGCACCAGTGGCTCCGGCAGCACCGGTGGGACCTGTAGGACCGACCGGACCCGTAGGACCCGTAGCGCCAACAGGCCCAGCCGGGCCAGTGGCACCGGCAGCGCCAGTGGCTCCGGTAGCGCCGGTGGCACCAGTAGGACCAGTAGGACCAGTAGCACCAGTAGGACCAGTAGGACCAGCAGGGCCGACAGGGCCAGTGGGACCGACAGCGCCGGCAGCTCCCGTCGCGCCGACGGGACCAGCAGGGCCCATAGGACCCATCGGGCCCACGGGACCCATAGGCCCGGTAGGTCCGGCGATCAGGCTGGGGCAGCAGGGCTGGTTCTGGCAGCAGTAGCGGGTCAGGCCGTTGGCCTGGGCCCCGGAAACGATGTTCATGTTTTCAACACAGTCCGCCATAGTTTCCTCCTTTGGGCTCGTTATGCCCAACACACTATATGCCGGACCGCGCCGCCGGGTGCAGCGCAAAAAAATACGGCCCCCCGCCTCGGCAGGGGACCGTATGCCCACAGCGGCTTTACGCCTCTTCGTCCGCTTCGTCACGGGTCCGGAACAGCAGCGACACGCACCAGAGCGCCGCCAGGCCCACCAGGGTATAGACCACCCGGGAGACCGGGTTGGTCTGGCCGCCAAAGATCCAGGCGACGATATCGAACCGGAACAGGCCAATGCTGCCCCAGTTCAGCCCGCCGATGATGGCGAGGATCAGGGCGATCCTGTCGATGACCATGAAAAAGACTCCTTTTTCGTCAGACTGAATGATCTTGCATGGCCTAGTTTTCGCAGCATCCACCCGGATTATGCGCGGCAGGCGCTGGCAGAAAAGAAAAAATCTGCCAGCGGCAAAGAATCATGGTATAATAGCAGCAAGACTGCTATTATACCCAAAGATACCGGTCGTGCTCCCGGCTTACGCCGGAACCGCACGACATGGTATAATAGCGCCGAAGCCGCTATTATACCCAAAGATACCGGTCGTGCTCCCGGCTTACGCCGGAACCGCACGACATGGTATACTGATAAAAAACAGGTAAAAAACAGGCAAAGGAGAGCGGTTATGCTGGAGGAGAGGCGGCTCATCGAGCCGGTGGCGCACATCGAAACGGATCTGCCCGCCAAGTTTGGCCTGCCCCGGCAGAGCGGCCTGGTGGAACAGCTGACCGCCCGGATCGTGTTCGAGCCGAAATACCGGGACCCGGTGGCCTTCCGGGGCATAGAGGGCTATTCCCACCTGTGGCTCATCTGGGGCTTTTCCGCCAACAGCCGGTCCGGCTGGGCCGCCACGGTGAAGCCGCCCCGGCTGGGAGGCAACCGGCGGATGGGGGTGTTTGCCACCCGCTCGCCCTACCGGCCCAACGCCCTGGGACTGTCCTGTGTGAAGCTGGAGCGGATAGAGCGGGAGGAAAAGCTGGGACCGGTGCTGTATGTGGCGGGGGCCGATCTGATGAACGGCACGCCCATTTATGACGTGAAGCCCTATCTGCCCTTTACCGACAGCCACCCCGAGGCGGCGGCGGGCTTTGCCGGGGAGGTGCTGGACTACAAGCTGGAGGTGGAGTTTCCCCCGGCGCTGCTGGAGAAGATCCCGCCGGACAAGCGGGAGGCCCTTTTGGGCCTGTTGGAGCAGGACCCCCGCCCGGCCTATATCGACGACCCGGCCCGGCGGTATGGGCTGTATTATCTGGATTTTGACGTGCGCTTCACCGTGACCGGCGGGAAACTGACGGTGGTAGAGGTGGCGGACGCATAACGGACCCCGGGGACTGTGGTGAACTGTACCGGGAAGAACAGACAATAGGAAAAGCCACCCCCTGGTGTAAGATAGAAAACACCAGGGGGAGAATT
>CANQUE010000029.1 GCA_947626905.1 uncultured Oscillospiraceae bacterium | reverse complement strand
CTCATTGACCGTGCCGGCTCCAATATCCGCGGAATGTTCGAGATGGGCAGTCTGTACGAAGACCTTTGCGCCTGCCTCGGCAAGAAAGTGGATCTTGTGACCACACAGACCCTGGAACAGTCCAGCACCCAGCAACGGTCGCCATTACTCGTGCAGACCGTGCAGGCAGAGAGAATACGGCTGATATGATATGACACGACGATTTAAAGGTACCCTGTAAGCTAGTGTGTTCAGTACAATCTTCTCTTTATCTCATAAACAGCAACTGCAAAAATGGACTTCAGCGTCATCACTGGAGTCCATTTTTGTCTGCTCAAAAGCGTCACGCCACTTGCCTCGTACCTTCTGAGACCAGCTATGCGTTCAGAAACCGACACTAATGTCATTTTTATCTTAGCTACCGTAAAAATACATATCGAATTCTGTAATTGTGTCTACAAAGTCTTGTAATTCCTTCAGAGACGCAAATTTCTCGAATGGTTTTTCCGAGCTTCTGGGGTGTTGCTGTAAAATTGCATCGAATAAAGTTTCCAAACTCACTCTTGGGTTTTGCCACAACATTGTGTCTTCAAATCTATTACAATAAGATATCATCTTAACGTCGTAAAACTCTGCCCATTTCTTTCGTTGCTCTATCTCATTCTTAGGCAGATTTATAATTGTGAATGGTGCTATATCTTTCATCTGGCTAACCATATTTGCTGTCTTCATCAATTCAACTGCTTCAACATCTGTAACGGGTGCTCCATATCCGTAAACAGTTATTCCTGCTGCCCTGGATAAAACATCTCTTGCTCGACTCCATTCATTCCGTATAATTGGCTTACTGTAGTAATCTTTCTTTCCTATGGGGTATAATAAGGGCATCTTCTCAAGTTTTTTAAAGCACCTCGGGCACAAGCAGTTAGCATATCCTTTCACTTTACAATCATAACACACGCCTACACCTGCGTTGCCATGTGGGAAAATCAATTCTGGCAAATTCCCGACACAAGTATTTCTTCTATATGCCTGTATCAAAAACGGGTCCCAATTAAAAGAAATAATAGCATCCTTATGCGTTAATGATAAAACTAAATAGTCATAATATGTTGGCTCGTCAGGAATTGTAAGTTCACAGAAGAAATCAGATATTACATTTTCTAGCTTCGCCTGTAAATCTTTATATTCATTCTTCCCACTTATATCAGAAAACAGTATTTCAAAATCGGCCATTTGCTCTTCCGAAAAACCATATTCTTTCAGATCATCTGTTAGGCCTAAAACAGTATGTATGTTTTTTAATAATGGAACCTGCTTTCCATATTTATCAACTTTACAGGCAGCGACTGAAGCACCCGCCCCTACAATTACAACAAGAGGGTCTAACAACCTCTTGTTTTTAATATTAGGCAATCTATATGGAAGATTACCTTGTCTTGCTTTTTCTTGCAACAATATATACTTCCTTTCTTTCGGCATATGACCAGTGTGACTTATTGAAAACCAATTTCTTATAGAATATCACAGAAACATACATTTTCCAAGTGGCCTCGCCGTATTCTATATTCCCTTAACACGCAAAATGGGTAATTTCCCGCGGGGCTGAAACGTCCGCTATCTGTGTGTACGTATAACCATGCATTTCTACAGATGAAATTATCGCCATTGATGTATGCGCATATCAGGGTTAGTCATCGTGAATTGACCAGTGTTATAACCATCTGGCCTCTTCTGATTGCGTTTTGCTCAACAAATGTGTTATAATAGGTACGGAGGTGTGGCACATGTGTACGCAGAGCCAGCTAAATGAGATTCTAACGAAGACCGTGGAAGAGGCACAGAGGATCTTTGGTTCGGCTTTTCACGGGGCGATTCTCTATGGCTCCTTTGCCAGAGGGGATTATGACGATGAGTCAGACATCGACGTTTTGCTGCTGGTAGACCTCCCCGCTGAGCAGCTCGCCTCCTACCGCGAACAGATGGACCATCTCTGCGGCCAGATCCTTTTTGAGTATGGGATTGTGCTTTCCATCGTAGAAAAGGACATCGCGACATATGAAAAGTACCGGGAGGCCTTGCCGTTTTACAGAAACATCGAACGGGAGGGACGAAGAATTGCCTGATGTACTGAAAGACCTGTCCACGGCGCGTATTGAGCGTTCCAGGGACTGCCTGCGGGAGGCCAAGCTCCTGCTCGACAACGGCGAGTACCGCGGCGCCGCGAACCGCGCTTACTATGCCGCGTTCCACGCTCTGCGAGCCGTTCTGGCGCTGGATGACTTTGATTCAAAAAAGCACTCTGGCATCATCTCAAAATTTCGGGAGACATATATCAAGACCGGCAGATTCACGCCCGAGATGTCCGATACCATCAGCAGCCTTTTCAGGATTCGCTCCGCCAGCGATTATGATGATTTCTATATTGCGTCCAAGGCTGATGTGGAGGCACAGTATCAGCGGGCGGAAAAGCTCGTGGCAGAGATCGAACGGTATCTGTCCGAAAAATAGTACAGTTTCTGGGCCTCCCAGCGGGCGGGGAAAATCACACGTTTTCAACAAATAAAATTGGGGATACGGTGTGGACTTCGGAAGGGTGTATTTCACACGAAAACCCAATTCTTTAAGCCGGGAGAATCCCACACTTGGTTCCGACCAACGGGCCGGGGAGATCACATCACACCGTGCAGCGTCTGGAGCCGTATGCAGGCCTCTGGCGATGGCACAAGACCGGTGCATTTCACATCGAATGCCGCCTCGCCGCCACAGAGAGGTTAGGCTCAAGCAAAAACAACGCTTCCCCAACGGCGATGCAGTTTCACACGGTTTTCATGCACGGAATAGCCGGAAATGCCCTGAACAAGAGCGTTCCAGGAAATCGGGGAATGAAAAACCGCTTTTTTGCCTCCTGAACCGTATTCATGAGGCAAAGAAAATGGGGTCAGCAGAAAGTCCGTTTGGAATTTGTTTGTAGCCGGATCGTAAGATCCGTAAAATAAAAAATGGGGAACACAAAATCTTGTGTCCGCCCATCCCCAAATCACACGATATTTTCGTTTTTTCCGCCCCTTAAAAAGTGGCCTCCGAATGGGGTTCAGGAGGCCGCTGGTTCAAGTCCAGTCACTCGGACCACACACATGGACCAGCCTTCTGGCTGGTCCATGTGTGCTTTTGTCTACACTGAAGCAATCAATTTAGGTGTGGTATCTATGATCGCTATACCTCAGAGATCTGGGGGTGAGCGCATGGTATACTCTGTGGAAGAATTGAAACAGCGGATAGCGCCCGTGGCCGAGAAGTACGGTCTGCGGGAGGTCTATCTGTTCGGTTCTTATGCCCGCAGCGAGGCCACAGAGCAGAGCGACGTAGACATCCTCATCGACCGCGCAGGTTCAAATGTTCACGGCGCGTTTGAGATGGGCGGGCTGTACGAGGACCTCCGCGCCAGCATCGGCAAGGAAGTGGACCTTGTGACCACGCAGACCCTGGAGCAATCCAGCACCCGCCTGCGGTCGCCGCTGTTCATCCAGAACATACAGGCGGAAAGGATGCGGCTGATATGACCCGGGGCGACTGGCAGAGGCTTCTGCATATCCGCACTACTGCGAGGACATAGAGCAATTCATGGACCGCTTTGGCCGGGATTTTGACACGTTCACCTCGGACCGGGCCTATTTCAGCGCGGTCGCCATGTGCTTGCTCCAGATCGGGGAATTGTCCAACGGCCTGTCCGACGAGTTTCGGGAGGCCACAAAGGACCAGCTTCCCTGGGGGATGATCCGTGGGATGCGGAATTGGCTGGCCCACTCCTATGCGGAAGCGGATGAAAAGATATTGTGGGAAACAGCCTGCAACGACATCCCCAAAGTGTTGGCTTTTTGCAAACAGCACCTCGAAAATCAATAAGACGTAACATTGCTTACTGGTCAGAAGCCGCATAAATACGGCATTTTCCAAGTCCCTTATGGGAACTCGGACCAAGGGAACAGGGACAGCCAAGAGGCTGTCCCTGTTCCCTTGTTGAACATAGGTCCTCCGCATAATGCCTCGAGGGAGATCCCGATCGGAGCCACGACCGGTTTTTGTTGACAAATCGGCGTGACGCGGCTACGATATAAATATTCAAATCAAACGCGAGCCGGGGGTACGGCCCGGGAGGATCGGAGGGAAAGCGCATGAACGAAGAACTGAACGAAAAAAAGCTGGAGACCGTCACAGGCGGTGGGATAGATATCCCTTCCTATCCGCCCGTCAAGTACCGTTGCCCGAAGTGCGGCTACGAGCTTATGGCGGATGGCGCAATACAACCAAAGTCGCTCCATTGCGTACGGTGCAAAGAGCCTATGGTCAAAGTAAAGGACGAATGAGATGAACGAAGAACTGAACGAAAAAAAGCTGGAGACCGTCACGGGCGGGATAGATGTCCCTTCCTATCCGCCCGTCAAGTGCCGCTGCGTGAAGTGCGGCAGAGAGTATATGATAAGGGAAGATATAAACCTGACTATGCTCCATTGCCCGGCACAGAGCTGCCACGGGACTTTGGTCAAAGTGAGGGACGAATGAGATGGACGAGGAGAAGAAAGACCTGCAGGGGATGAGCCCTGAACAGGCGGAGGACCTGGAAAAGGTGACCGGCGGGCTGGAGGGGATCGAGGAATACATGGAGGTCCAGGCGTTTCGCGAGGCCTTTATCAAAGCCAACTGCAGCCACTGCGCGAAATGCGGCACGGAGGGCTGCACCTATCCGGATGACAATTATGCGGATGCGAAGGGCATGTATTACATGTTCAGGAACCGTCCGGGGGGATGTCCCTTCATCATCCCCAAGTGACCCGCGATAGGGCGGAGCTGTCACCAGCAACGAAAAGAGCCCGCACAGACGGATGATACGACCTATGAGGATCGGAGGGAAAACGCATGAACGAAAAACTGAGCGATAAACAGCTGGAGGCTGTCACAGGCGGCGACTGGAAAGAGGCGCCAAGAGTTGAAGACCTGCTTTACGTGTACCGCTGTGTGAAGTGCGGCAGTGAGTTGCAGGTGAGTCCTTTTGTAAACCCACGCGTCCTCCATTGCTTAAAACAAGACTGCGACGGGGCGGTGACCTTTGTGGGAGAAGTCCTGAAATGAGCGCAGGGAAGGAAAACCAGCGGGGGATGACCCCTCATGGAGTACTATCCCGATGAGGATGCGGATGTCTTGATGGTCCTCATTATTTCCCACGGTCGCGCTTGATGGTATGATCCATCTCCCGCGCTTAAAAGGCATGGCCATTCGCCATGCCTTTTGCTTTTCGTCGCTCCCGTCAGACGCGGCGATCTTTGGCTCTGATAAGCCGCCAGGCGAGCTGTGCCGGGGCAAAATATGCGCCCGCCTTGACGGCCTGCGGCGCTTTCTTCGATCGGAGTATCCTGGGCGCTATGGCGAAAGGATCGGGACCTGCCGGAGGCGGCATAGTTTTGACAAAGCAACCTAGAGATATCTAGGGATATATCAATATTTTTATCATTATTGTGCATTGAACGACAGGCGGAGGCATGATATGATGTTGCGCGGTAGTTTTGTTGAACAAACTGCTGCAGAAAAGGAAAAGAGGGTCAACATGGAAAATAAAAAAACGGGCTGGTTCCATTACGCGTGGGTGGTCTTGATCGCCACAGTGGTGATGAATTTCTTCTACTCCATCGTGTATAGCTCCTTTAGCCTGTACGCCGCCTCCGTTCTGGAAAAATACCCCAACATCTCCCGCACGGCCTATTCTGTCATCCCGACGCTCCATTCCGTCTTTGCCACGGTCTTTCTTCTGACCTACGGCAAGATCGTGCAGAAACTCAGCTTCCGTTGGGTCATCCTCATCGGCGGCATTGGGATCGCGATCGGATATATGATCTATTCTTTTGCCAGCAACATCGCCATGTTCTATGTGGGCGCGCTGTTCGTGGGCATTTTCCCCGCCTTTTGCTCTTCCACCACCACAGGGTCCCTGGTGAACCGGTGGTTCGGCAAGCTGAACACTACCCTCTTGAGCATCTCCATGGGGATCGGCGGCTTTGGCGGAACGGTTGGTTCCATCATCGTGGGGAAGTGGCTGAGCAGCATCGGCTATGAGGCCAGCTTCCGCAATATGGCCATCGTGTCTTTCGTGGTGATGGCGGTGGTAGCGCTGCTGGTGCGCAACAGTCCCGCCGAAAAGAACACGATCATGCTCTGGCCCTCCGAGGAGGATAAGAACGCTCATTCCCAGGAGGAGCGGGCCGGCTATACGCTCCGGCAGGCTATGCGGACCTACAGCTTTTGGGCCATCGTGGTGTTCTTCGTGCTGTATGCCGCGGCTTTCTACGCGGCCTACGCCAATGTGGCGCTGTATATGGCCGACCTGGGCTGGGACCCCGCCGTATACGGCACGATCTTCGGCTTCGTGTCCACGGCCAACGTGGTGGCCATGTTCCTGGGCGGCTATGCCACGGACAAGATGGGCCCCCGGCTCACCATCCTGGTCCTGTGTGCGCTGTACGCGGTGATCTGCATCGTCCTGGGCTTTACCAGCCCCACTGTGCCCATGATGTATGCCGTGTGCATCCTTATCGGCGTGTGCTGGCTGTTCTGCAAGGTGCTGCACACGCCGCTGGCCCTGTGCTTCGGCAACCGTGACTCTGCCAGCATCATCGCCATCCTCACGGCGGCCATCACCATCGGCGCCAGCGTGGGCATCCCGGCCGCGAATATCGTCTATGACGCTACCGGCTCTTATGCCGCCCTGTTCCGGGCGCTGCTGGTGGTGCTCATCGTGTGCCTTGTGCTTGCTTTTACCGGTATCCGGAAGGTGCCGGGCTGGGACAAAGTGGGCGGTCCCGACGCCTTGAAGAAGTGATCTGCGGCGCGTTTTGTATACACTGAAATATCGATTTGCAGAAAGGAAAAACGAGCATGGAGTACTTGAATATCAAGGGACTTACTACCCGGGTGGCGGATATCGGCTTCGGCACCGCCACCTCCACCTTGGAGGACGAGGCCAAGATCCACGACATGCTGGACCACTACGTGAGCGTGGGCGGCAACTATATCGACACCGCCCGCTTCTATGGCCGCGGCAGCGGCATCCAGCATACCGAGGAGATCCTCAGCCGCTGGCTGTCCAAAAATGACAACCGCAGCAAGGTGGTCATCCAGTCCAAGTGCTGCAATCCCTATATGGACCGGAATCTGAACATGTATGAGGAGATGCCCCGGGTCGGCCGCACCTATATGTATGACGACGTGCTGTTCAGCCGGGATCATTTGGGCGTGGACTGTATCGACATCTACCTCACCCACAGGGACAACCCCAAGGTGCCGGTGGAAGAGATCATGGACACCTTCGAGGAGTTTCTGCGCAAGGGCTGGATCAAGGCCTATGGCATGAGCAACTGGCGGCTGGACCGGTTCGCGGAGGCGTATGAGTACTGCGAGCGCATGGGCTATCAGGGACCCAGCGTCTACAGCCCGTTTTTCAGCCTTGTGAAGATCGAAAAGCCCTGGTATTACCGCATCCCGCCCTTCCGTGAGGAGTGGCTGGGCTGGTTTGAGCAGCACAAGGATGTGACGATCGCCGCCTGGTCCGCCCAGGGCCGCGGCTTCTTCGGAAACTATCCGCAGTTTGACCCGGAAAAAGCCGACGCCGCCACCCGCATGGCTGTGCTGACGGAGGAGAACTTCGCCCGCAAGGAAAGGGTCCTGGCCCTGTCCGAGAAGAAGGGCGTCCGCCCCTCCCAGATCTCTCTGCTGTATGTGCTGAGCCAGAAGGCCTCTGTGTCCGCCATCATCGGCCCCCGGTCCAACCAGGACATCGACAATGTCATCGGCGCCACCCAGTACCGGCTCACCCCGGAGGAAGTGGAGTTCCTTACGCTGAAGCGGGACACGCTGTAAAAAAGAAAAGATGACCCGTTTCGGTCAAAGCGCAGAAGAAGAGGGCGGCCGTCTTTTTTGACGGCCGCCCTCTTCTTATACCTGTGCCTTCCCGGACGGCGCGGGTATATTGATTTTTTCCCGCGGACCTTTTATAATAAGATAAACTGGAAGGGGAGGCCATCCAATGACGCTGATCGTAATACTTGCCGTGGTGATCGCCGTGATATTGGCGGTCAGTTATCTCGCCTATCGCATCCCTTTTTATCACCCGGACCACACGGAGAGCCCCTATGATCTGCCCCCGGAGGAGCAGTATGACCCGTACCGGGAGGCCATGACGACCCTCATCACCGATATGGACGCCGTTCCCTTCGAGCCGGCGGAGATCACCGCCCACGACGGCGCCAAGCTGTTCGGCCGCTGCTACCACACGTCCGATGACGCGCCGGTGCTGATCGGCTTCCATGGTTTCAAGAGCACCGCCCTGCGGGATATGAGCGGGGCCGGAAAATTGGCGCGTCAGATGGGGATGAACGCCATCCTCGTGGACCAGCGCTCCCACGGCAAAAGCGAGGGCAAGACCATCTCCTTCGGCATCAAGGAACGGTTCGACTGTCTGAGCTGGGCCCGGTATGCGGCCGGGCGCTGGCCCGGCCGGCCCATCGTCCTGGCGGGGGTGTCCATGGGGGCGGCCACGGTGCTGATGGCCTCCGACCTGGACCTGCCCCGGGAGGTGAAGGGCATCATCGCCGACTGCCCCTATTCCGATCCGTCCGCCATCATCAAAAAGGTGGGGCGGGACAGCATGGGGAGCGCGTCCATCCTGCTCTATCCCTTCATCCTGCTGGGCGCCCGGCTGTACGGCGGCTTCAGCCTGACGGCCGCGTCCCCCCTGAAGGCGGTAAGCCGCGCCAAGGTCCCTATCCTTCTCATCCACGGAGAGGACGACCGTTTCGTCCCCTGCGATATGAGCCGGGAGATCTACGACGCCTGCGCCGGCGCCAAGACCCGGGTCACCATCCCCGGCGCGCCCCACGCCATCGCCTACGTCCTGGACCCGGACAAGTATGGCCAGGCGGTCCGCCGGTTTTTGGCCTCGGTGGGTATGGCGGAGGCGGCCCAGAGCGCCGTGGACGCCAGCCGCCCGTCCGGAAAGCATGCATGATAAAAGGGAACCGGCTCCAACGCGCGAGAAAAACCGTGGAGGTGTTTTATGAAATTACAGATCGATCCGAACACGTCTTATGCCATGGCTTTGGAGGGCGGCGGCGCCAGAGGCGCTTACCAGATCGGCGCGTGGAAAGCGCTGCTGGAAGCGGGGGTACATATCTCGGCGGTGGCCGGGACCTCTGTCGGCGCGCTCAATGGGGCGCTGATCACCATGGGCGACCTGGAGCGGGCGGAGGACGTGTGGTCCGGCATCCATTATTCCGAGGTGATGGATGTGGACGACGAACAGATGGGGGATCTGCTTCGGGGGGATTTCCATGATCTGGACGTGCACAGGATCGTGGAGAAGCTGGGGGATCTGATCCGCAACCGGGGCCTGGATGTGACGCCCCTGAGAAACTGGATCCGGCAGATCGTGGACCCGGATGTGATCCGCGCCGCCGGCCAGGAGCTCTATATCGTCACCTTTTCTCTCAGCGACCAAAAGGAGCTGGAGCTCCGGGCCAAGGATCTGGAAGACGAAGAGCTGTGCGACATGCTGCTGGCGAGCGCATACCTGCCCGCGTTCCGGCTGGAGCGCATGGATGGAAAGCTCTATGCGGACGGCGGCATCCGGGATGTGCTGCCGCTGCACGTGCTCATCGAAAACGGCTATACGAACATCATCGCCATACGGCTGTACGGCCCCGGGATCATGCGGCCCGTCCGGATACCCGAGGAAACCCGGCTCTATACCATCGCGCCCAAAGAAAAGCTGGGCGGTATCCTGGAATTCGAGGCCGAACAGAGCCAGAAGAATCTGCGTCTGGGATATTATGACGCCATGCGTTTCCTTTATGGCCTGAAAGGGGAAACGTTCTATATCGACGCCCAGTGGAGCGAAGAGCAGGCCCGGCAGTTTTTGTGTGACGCCGCCGGGAAGGCCTTCGCCGGTCAGGAATACTCCCTGCGGGAGATCCATGAGAAGCGGCTGCCCGCGCTGGCCAGGCGGCTGGAGGCGGAAGAGGGCGGCTATGTGGATCTGGCGGCGGCGCTGCTGGAAGCGGCGGCAAAACGCCGGGAGCTGTCCCCCTGGCAGATCTATACCGAGGAGGAGCTGCTGCAGGCCGTGGGCGGCGAGGCCGTGGCGGAGGTCATCGACCCCGCGGAGGATTGAGGACCGGCGAGTCTGTAAGCTCCCGCGGCCTGGACGGCTGTGCGGCATATTGGACGTGGAGAAACAGGAGCCGGATCATGAAGGGAGGTATAAGCATGGAGCTGATGTACGACGTTGTGGCCCTGGGGGAGATGCTCATCGACTTCACGGAAAACGGCGTGAGCGGCCAGGGCAATCCCATTTTTGAAGCCAACCCGGGCGGCGCGCCATGCAACGTGCTGGCCATGCTGCAAAAGCTGGGCCGCAGGACCGCCTTCATCGGCAAAGTGGGCAGCGACGCCTTCGGCCGGACGCTGCGGCAGACGGGCCTGGAGGCCGGCATCGACATGAGCGGCCTGGTCTTCGACGAGCGGATACATACCACTTTGGCTTTCGTCCAGACGGCCCCGGATGGGGATCGGGACTTCTCCTTCTATCGGGACCCGGGGGCGGATATGATGCTCTCCCCGGAGGAGGTGCCGGCGGAACTCATTGAAAATGGGAAGATCTTCCACTTCGGCACCCTGTCCCTGACCAGCGAGCCGGTGCGGGCGGCCACGGTAAAGGCGGTGGCTTTGGCCCGGCGTGCGGGGGCGGTGATCAGCTTCGACCCCAACCTGCGTCCGCCCCTGTGGCGGGACATGTACGTGGCCAAGGCCATGATCGCCTGGGGCCTTGCCCAGGCGGAGGTGGTGAAGATCGCGGACAACGAGCTGGAGTTCATGACCGGCCTGACCGACTTTGACGCCGGCGCGGCCATGCTGCTGGCGGAATATCCCAACATCCGGCTTTTGAACGTGACGGCCGGCGCGGAGGGCAGCTATGCCTACAGCGGCGGAAAGCGGGCGTTCGTGCCGGCGTTCCGGCTGGGCGGCACGATAGAAACCACCGGCGCGGGGGACACCTTCTGTGCCTCGGTACTGAACTACATTCTGGACCGGGGACTGAAGGGCCTGGGGGCCGGCGAGCTGACGGAGATGCTCCGGTTCGCCAACGCGGCGGCGTATCTGGTGACCACCAAAAAGGGGGCCATCCGCTCCATGCCCGACCGGGAACAGATCGACGAGATCCTGGAGCGGCCCATATAGCGCGCCCGATCCGACTACGTTACCTCTTTTTCGCGCCGCTGGCGGCGGCATAGGACAGACGTCTGCGCACTGTTTTTGGTGCGCAGACATTTTTGTCTTTACAAAAGGGGATCGACATGGTACAATTTAGTAAAAGCGTACAAAGAAATGTTTATGGAAGAACAAATATTTTTGCAGAATGGGGGTAATGCGGCCGCGGATAGATCATGGCGTCTGGTTCAGTGTTTTTCCCGGCGAGATTTTCAAAGCAGAATAAAATTTTATTAAATTGGAGGTTTTTCCGATGATCGTTGGTCTGCCGAAAGAGATAAAAAACAATGAGTTCCGCGTGGGCCTGACCCCCGGGGCGGTCGGCGAGTATGTGAACGCCGGCAATACTGTCTATGTGGAGAAGGGCGCCGGCCTGGGCGCGGGCTTCGAGGACGCGGAATATGCGGCCAACGGCGCTGTCATTCTGGACACCGCCGACGAGGTCTGGGCCAAGTCCGAGATGATCGTCAAGGTCAAGGAGCCCCTGGAGAGCGAGTACAAATACTTCCGCGAGGGCCTGCTCATCTATACCTACTTCCATCTGGCTGCGGACAAGGAGCTGACCGAGGCGCTGCTGGCGTCCAAGACCACCGCCATGGCCTATGAGACCATCCTGGGCCCGGGCGGCAAGGGCCTGCCCTGCCTCTACTGCATGAGCGAGATCGCCGGCCGTATGGCCACGCTGGAGGGCGCCAAGTATCTGGAAAAGACTTATGGCGGCCGCGGCGTGATGCTGGGAGCCGTGCCCGGCTGCGATAAGGCCGAGGTGGTCATCATCGGCGCCGGCAACGCCGGCATCAACGCCTGCCGCATGGCCGTGGGCCTGGGCGCCCGGGTCACCGTCCTGGACATCAACCATCAGCGTCTGGCCTATCTGGACGAGGTGTTCGGCACCCAGATCACCACCCTGTACTCCAGCCGCGCCAACCTGCTCATGGCCCTGAAGAAGGCCGATCTGGTCATCGGCTGCGTCATGCTGGCCCCCGGCCGCGAGTGCCAGAAGCTGGTGCTGCGGGAGGACCTGAAGCTGATGAAAAAGGGCGCTGTGATGGTGGATATCGTCATCGACCAGGGCGGCTGCTTCGAGACCAGCCATCCCACCACCCACGCCGACCCGGTGTATGAGGTGGACGGCATCCTGCACTACTGCGTGGCCAACATCCCCGGCAGCGTGCCCCGCACCTCCACCGAGGCGCTTGTCAACTCCACTCTGGCCCACGGCATCCGCATCACCCAGGTGGGCCTGGAGGCCGCCTGCAAGGCGGACCCCTGCCTGATGAGCGGCGTCAACACCTACAAGGGCAAGCTGACCTTCGAGGCGGTAGCCGAGGCGCTGGACATCCCCTATACCGACCCCAACGAGCTGATGTAAAAACCGGCCGCCGCCAGGGCAGAGCCTTAGGCGGCGCCATAAAGATCGAACAAAAGACCTGCCGCCAGCGGCGGCAGGTCTTTTTTGTCAAAAAGGATCGATCCGAAATAGCTACGATAAAGATACGATTCACCGGCGGAAAAACCGCTTGCGTACAGACAAAGAAAGCGTTATAATGTGATTGCGAGACAATTCAGAGGCGGGACGTGAGGCGGGGCAACGCCCCACGCCCCTATGCAGGAGACGACCCTCCCACACAGCAGAACTCTGCGCCCAGCCCATTATACCCGTTCCCTTTCCTTTTTACAAGGGGCGAGTTGCGGGCTTTGTGCTGCGGCCTTATCATGCGGTGTAGGACGATGGCCTGCACCGCTTTTGCGTTGTCTCGGCGGGAAAGCCCGCGGGCAAAACCGCGGGCCGGTACCGCCGAAAAGAATAAAAGAGAGGAAAGGTTGGGACGATCATGAAAAGACGTGTTTTGAGTCTGGTCCTGGCGCTGGCGATGCTGGCGGCGCTGGCGGGCTGCGGCGGCGGGGACGCTGCGGCTCAAAATGAGGGACAGGCCTCCGGCGGACCGGCGGAGGGAGCCCAGACCGCGGCAGAAACGACCCCGGAGCCTTCCCCGGAACCCACCCCGGAGCCTGCCTATCGGCTCACCGGAGCGAGCAGGTATGTGGAAGGCGAGCTGGCCTTGCAGTACGCGCTGACCTATGCCGCGGCCGGCGACAATCTGCCCTCCGTGGTCCGGGAAACGTGGCCGGCCGCAGAATATGAGACCTCCTATACTTACCTGGTGGACGGTCGTATACTGTCCATCGGGAAAGGGGATGCGTCTACCTCCCAGGTGGATCCTTATTTCGATCGGGTGGACTCTTATTTCAATGAGTCAGGGAAACTGGTTTGGCAGGTAGAGGTGTATGATGTCATATCCTACGTGAACGGCGAACCGGCGGGCCAGACTACCATCACCCAGTACACAGATTACACCTATGACGAGGACGGCCTGCTGGCCGCTGTCACTACAGTAGACGACAATGGCGAGCCTATCTCCCTCCGGGAGTACACGTATACCGATGGGCAGCAGACTGGGGAAACGGTCACGTACTATTATGAGGATTATGATCCGGCTTCTGGCGGCCACACGATGGTGGAGGATGTCACCGAATATACATACGCCTACGACGCCGAAGGGCAGCGGACAAGAAGCGAAACCTACAGGGATGGGGAGATGACTTCCGCGGCAGACTACGCCTATGTTAGTCCGCTGCGTCTGGCCGAGAGTGAGGACGGAGGCGTGTCCGCCGCCCTGCTGGCCGGCGGGGGAAATCAGCTGCTGAGCGTGAGCGTGTCCGCGGAGACGGGCGAGCCGACTGTACAATACGACGATGCCGGATGCCTGGTCCGGATCGAGGCGGACGAGGGCACTTATGCCGAGTTCACTTACGAACCTTACTTTCCGGAGCCTATGGCGGGGGCGGAAGCGCCTGTCACGGCGGAGCTGGACGCGGTCATGCTGGACAACGAATACGGCACCCTCGCTCTCAAGGGCTACTTTGCCCCTTACGCGGTGGTGGAATTCGCGAACAAGTCCGCCGACGCCACCTATCAGCTGTCCGCCCCCAGCATTGAGCTGAACGGGGTGGGCGTGCCGATCGATCTGCGGACGGCCTATACAGATCCGGGCCAGACCTCGAAACAGGTCGTGTATCTGGACCCAGACGTCCTGGCGCGCTTCGGGATCCTGTACCCGGAAACCATCTCCGCAACAGCCTCTCTGGGCCAGGAGGACCTGTCCGGCGGCGGCCCCACCTACTTCACGGTGGCGAGGGGTCTGGAGCTATCCGCTGAGCTGCCGGTGCCCGCCGGAGCAGGAAACACTGCTGTGACGGAGCCAGTGTTCGACCGGGAGCCGGTGACAGTTGCGGAAACGGACGAATATAAGGTCACGCTGGTGGACGCCAGCCTGGAGAATGACCAACTGCGCCTGACTTTGCAGTATGAGAACCACACGGGATATCAGATAGGCGTGCTAGTCAATGGGGTCAGCGTCAACGGCGTGGACCTGCCGATGGATTTTTATGGATCTGATATGGGCTACAGCTATGCAGAAAAAGGATATATGGAAAGCATCGTGCGGTATCAGAATGAAAACGGTGTCGGATATGCCTCTGATCTCGGGCCGGTCATTGAGCAGACGGGGCCGATCCAGAGCGTGGATCTGACGCTGTCGGTGGGCGTGTATGCGGAGGATTACCGCAAGGATATATGCCCGCCCATAACGATCACATTCTAAACTATCTGATGTGGAGGGATGCACCGCCCGGACAGACTGTCCGGGCGGCGTTCTTATCGGCGGATCGGATAGGCCCTGTCCGGCTTGCGGCCGGACAGGGCCTGTGATAAAATGAAAAAACGACAGGGAGGGACGGCGTATGGAGAAACTGGCGGACTATGAGCGGGCGCACTTGGACCGGCTCCGGCGTCTGGCGCCGGGCTGCACAGTGCTGCTGCGGTCCAAGGGAGATCTCTCCCGTTCCTTTTCTCGGCCCGACCGCACACAGCACAAAATATCGCGACATGCCTCCCGCCTTTTGATAAGATACAGGCAGACAAGGAGGGGATGAAATGGATTGGATCTCCGGGATGCAGAAGGCGATCGACTATATCGAAGACAATCTGGATGGGACGATCGACTACGAGAAGGCCGCCGCGCAAAGTTTTTCATCAAGCTATCATTTTCAGCGGGTGTTCAGCATCCTCTGCGGGTTCACTTTGGGCGAGTATATCCGCGCCCGCAGATTAACGCTTGCGGGCGCGGAGCTGGCCACCAGCGATGCGAGGGTGATCGACGTTGCGCTGAAGTATGGCTATGACAGTCCGGACAGCTTTGCCAAGGCGTTCCGAAAATTCCACGGGATATTGCCGTCGCAGGCGCGCCATGACGGCGGCAAGCTGCGATCCTGTTCCCGCCTTGTACTCAAATCTTCATTGGAAGGCGGTAAATGTATGGATCAAAGGATCGAGAAGAAGCCCCGGATGACGCTGACCGGATATAAGGCGCATTTCACCGGCGCGCCCTACGGCCGGGACAGGGAGCGGCAGGAAGAGGCGCTGTTCGTTACGACCCGGGGGAAACAGTGGTTCCTTCGGGGCGCGGCAGGCAAAAATACGGACGCCTACTGTGTGATCTCCAATATCACGGAGGAGGGATATGACTATTATTACTGTCACCTTTTAGACGAGTGGGAGAGAAACAACCTGTATGACCGGCAGGTCACGGGCGTGGACTTCGTCGGGGAGCTGGGATTGGAAAACATCGTAATCCCCGAAACGACCTATGCCATTTTTGAGACCAGCGATGGAAACGACCCGATACACGAGTATTTTCGTCTGCTCAACGCCAGGGCGTCGATCCTGACGGAGTGGCTGCCGGAAATGGGCTTTCAGTTAAAAAACGCGCCGGAGCTGGCGGTCTATCATTGGCCCTCCCGATCGGAGCGACGTATTCAGATCTGGATGCCTGTCGAGAGAACATGACGCATTCTGGGGACACAAAGAGGATACGCTGTTTCCGGATCAACAACATGCATATGAAAGGTGAAAGGACCGCCCGAAAGGGCGGTCTTTTCAAAGCTGGCGGATCAGCTCCCGGCGCAGCCGGAGGATGATCCGCTTTTCCAGGCGGCTGATGTAGCTCTGGCTGATGCCCAGCCGGTCGGCCACCTCCTTCTGGGTCAGCTCCTGGCAGCCGCCCAGGCCGAAGCGCATCATGATGATGGCCCGCTCCCGCTCCTCCAGCCGGTCCACCGCTTCCAGCAGCTGCTGCTTTTCCACGTCGTCCTCCAGGGGCTTGATGACCTCGTCCCCGTCGGTGCCCAGTACGTCCGACAGCAGCAGCTCGTTGCCGTCCCAGTCGGTGTTCAGCGGCTCGTCGATGGAGATCTCCGCCCGGTGGGAGCTCTTTTTGCGCAGGAACATGAGGATCTCGTTTTCGATGCACCGGGAGGCGTAGGTGGCCAGCTTGATCCGCTTGGCTGGGTCGAAGGTGCCGATGGCCTTGATCAGGCCGATGGTGCCGATGGAGATGAGGTCTTCGATGTTCACGCCGGTGTTCTCGAACCGCCGGGCGATGTACACCACCAGGCGCAGGTTGTGCTCTATGAGCTTCTGGCGGGCGTCGTGGCTGCCGGCCACCAGCGCGGCGACGGCGTCTTCCTCTTCGTCCTTTTCCAGCGGCGGGGGCAGCACGTCGCTGCCGCCGATGTAAAAGATCCTGGGCGGCGGCGTCAGCCGCAGCCGCAGGCGTATCAGGAGCAGTTTCAGTTTTTTCATAAGACACTCCTTTTTTACAGTATGGCGTCATAATGACCGTCGGAGCCGATGGCGCCGGGGGCCACGGCGGCCAGCAGATCGTCCCGCTCCCGGTCCTCCACCGTCACCCGGTCCGGCCGGAAAGCCAGCAGCAGCCCGCTCTTGCCCTCCACCCCGGCGTAAGGGATCAGCCGCGCGCCGGGGATGTGCAGCGCCGCCTCCGCCGCCGGGGCCTGGAGCCAGGCCGCCTCCGCCGCCGGGAACAGCGGGGCCAGCGCGGCCGCCTCCGCCACGAAGGCCCCGCAGCCGGTGATGGGATCGGTCAGACCATTGCCGGTGTCCTCCAGCGCCCGGAGCGCCGCCGTCCGGCCGGAGCGCTCCACTGTGACGGTGAGCACCCGCCGCCGGGCGGACCCGCTCCGGCCCCGGCAGAGGAGGCTCAAGGCCGCCCAGCTGGCGGCGAAGGCCAGCGCCAGCACCCGCATATCCAGATGCAGGAGCGGCCCGGCCTGGCCGCCCCGGAGCAGGCCTGCGGCGTATACCGTCCCGCCGAACAGGGCGGATATGCCCAGAAAGGACGCCAGACACCGCCCCAGCCGCCGCTCGCCCCCAAAAGCGGCCAGGGTCATGGCGCCGGCCAGCACCGGGCGCATGCCGGGGCCGGCGAGCCAGGCCAGCTCCGGCAGCAGTCCGGCGCAGCACCAGGCCGCGCCCAGCGCCGCCGCCGCCAGATACCGCCCGCGCCGGTAGGGCAGCGCGCACAGCCGGGCCGTGCCAAGCAGTAGAAAGTAGTCCACCGCCAGGTTCAGACAGAACAGCTCATCCAGATACACGGTCTTCATAGACAGATGATAGTCCGGCCGGGGCGCGAAGCCGGTTGAAATCGGAGTCCATCTGTGATAAAATTTATACTGGCCTTTAATAGGGCCCGGATGTGGTTGAAAATGTAACCTTTGGGCCGTACAATGGAGAAAAATGACAGGGAGGGCGGTCTTGTGGACAGTCCGATGTATAAGCGCGTGCTATTGAAGCTCAGCGGCGAGGCCCTGGGGGGCCAGGGCGGCCGGGGACTGGATTTTTCGGTGATGCGGGACGTGTCCCGGTCCATCGGCCAGCTGGTGGAACTGGGCGTGCAGGTGGGCCTGGTCACCGGCGGCGGCAACTATTGGCGGGGGGCCAAGGACGGCGGCGGGAAGATGGACCGCTCCCAGGCCGACAAGATGGGCATGCTGGCCACGGTGATGAACAGCCTGGCTCTGGCGGAGGTGCTGGGGCAGGAGGGCGTGCCCGCCCGGGTGATGACCATGATCGATATGCCCCGGATCGCGGAGGGGTACTCCTATCTGCGGGCCATGGAGCATTTGCGCAAGGGCCGGGTGGTGCTGTTCGCCGCCGGCAGCGGGAATCCCTATTTTTCCACGGACTCCGCCGCGGCGCTGAAGGCCGCGGAGATCGGCGCGGACGCGCTGCTCATGGCGAAGAACATCGACGGGGTCTATACCGCCGATCCGAAAAAGGACCCATCCGCCGTGCGGCTGGACCATATCAGCTATGGGGAGATCCTGGCCAAGGACCTGAAGGTGATCGACTCCACCGCCACCAGCCTTTTGCGGGACAACGCCATCCCCACGCTGATCTTTGCGCTGGACCCGCCGGAGAACATCGTCCGGGTTGTCCGGGGCGAGAAGATCGGCACGGTGGTAAGCGGCGGCTGAAACTTGATGAAAGAGAGGAAAAGGGCATGAACGCAGCGAAGAGTATCGTCACGAAACTGAACAAACTGAACAGGCTGTGCAAACACAATGAATTTCTGGCAAAGGTGCTGACGCCGGCCAGGGTGGTATGGAGAAAGCTGGGGATCGGGCGCTATCTGACGAGGATAGTCAATGAAAATGATCCGCAGTATCAGCAGATCATGAGGACCCGGAGGGAGGAGCATCAAAGCTTCTATGCCCTCCATGAGCAGCAGATCGGCCGGGTAGCCGAGATGCTGGAAGACGACTTTTCCCGGCAGACCCTGGATCGGGTGATGGAATACCGCCGGACGGGGGATGTGAGCGCGCTGAAGAGCGTCTGCGTGCAGAACCAGTATTTTCAAACGGATATCTTCGGCCCGGTAAAGGATGAGGTGTTCGTGGACGGCGGGGCCTATATCGGCGATACGATAGAGAGCTTCCTGGAAAAATTTGCCTGGGGGGGGTACAAAAGGATCTATGCTTGGGAACCAGATGAAGCCAATATGGCTACGATGAAGAAAAAGCTCAATAAGCTGCATGATATCGTTTATGTTCCCTGCGGCATGTGGGACAAAAAGACAGAGCTTGTATTCCTGACAAACGGCGGGACAGACGCCCGGATCCCGGACGCCAACAGCCAGGTCACGGTAGGCACCGACCTGGACGTCGCCACACGGATCGCCGTGGACAGCATCGACGATGTATGCGCGGAGGATAAAGTCACTTTCATCAAAATGGATATCGAGGGCAGCGAACTGGCCGCGCTGCGAGGTGCGGTCAACGTGATCAAGAGGGACAGGCCGCGGCTGGCCATCTGTGTCTATCATAAGCTGGAGGATATTTACGAGATCCCGTTCTGGATCAAGGAAACGGTGCCGGAGTATAAACTCTATTTGCGGCACCATACAGACACGATGAATGAGACCGTGCTTTATGCGACATTATGATACGATCGGCACACCGTTTTGGGTGCTGTAGAAATAAAACATAGTGATCATTTTACATGCGGAGGAGAGAAGTCAATGCGTGAAAGGACAGCCAAGTTTTTTGACAGAGGCCGAGCGAAATTCAGATTTATCTGTGATCATAGCATCGTGTTGGGGACGCTGCTAAAGCCTATAAGATGGGCGTCGAAGACCTTGGGGATCGGGCGCTATCTTGATAAAGTTGCAATTAAAGACACTCCGGAATACCAGAAGATGATGGCAGATAGGCGGGAAGTGTTTCATAGGTTCTGTGCCCAGCATGAACAGCAGCTCGAGAAAGTTTACAATATGCTGGAAGATGATTTTTCGCGGCGCACGTTGAAAACGGTGGTGGGGTGCCGACAGACAGGAGATCTGAGCGCATTGGAGGAGGTCCAGGTAAAGCCCCAGTATTTTCAAGAGAATATTTTTGGCCCGGTAAAGGACGAAGTGTTTGTGGATGGCGGAGCTTATTTGGGCGATACGATTGAGAGCTTCCTGGAAAATTTTGCCCGGGGGGGGGTACAAAAGGATCTATGCTTGGGAACCAGATGAAGCCAATATGGCTACGATGAAGAAAAAACTCAAAAAGCTGAGAGATATCGTTTATGTCCCGTGTGGTATGTGGGACAAGGAAACGGAACTGATGTTTATTGAAAATGGAAGATCAAACTCCCGGATCGTCGATGCAAACTGCGAAAATTTGAGTGCGGCAGATGTGGACTCAGATGTCAATACTCGGATCAAAGTAAACAGCATAGATAATGTATGCGCACAAGATAAAGTGACTTTCATCAAGATGGATATCGAAGGCAGCGAACTGGCCGCGCTGGAGGGGGCGGTCAACGTGATCAAACGGGACAAGCCGCGGCTGGCGATCTGTATTTATCATAAGCCCGAGGACCTGTATGAGATCCCGTTCTGGATCAAGGAAACGGTGCCGGAGTATAAACTGTATATTCGGCATCATACGCTTACAGAAAACGAAACTGTGCTCTACGCGACGCTGTGATGTCCCGGGGGATATCCCGGGGCGGGGCGGCCCGCGATGATATAACCGAACGACACACAAAAGGAGGACCTGACAATGTCTGAGCTGAAGGAATTTGAAGTGAAAATGACCAAGGCAAAGGAATTTCTGTCCGGCCAATTCGACGCCGTCCGGGCCGGGCGGGCCAATGCCGCCGTGCTCAACGGCATCACGGTGGACTATTACGGCTCCCCCACCCCCATCAACCAGGTGGCCGCCATCTCCGTGCCCGATCCCCGTACCCTGGTGATCACGCCCTGGGACGGCTCGGTGCTGAAGGGGATCGAAAAGGCCATCCAGGCGTCCGAGCTGGGCATCAATCCCCAGAACGACGGCCGGGTGATCCGGCTGGCGTTCCCCCAGCTGACCGAGGAACGGCGCAAGGAGCTGGCCAAGCAGGTGCGCAAGTACGGCGAGGAGGCCAAGGTGGCCGTGCGCAACATCCGCCGGGACGCGATGGATAAGATCAAAAAGCAGCAGAAAGCCGGGGACATCACCGAGGACGACCAGAAGGACCTGGAGAAAGACCTGCAGAAGCTGACCGACGACAACATCAAGGACATCGACAAGCTCACCGAAGCCAAGGAAAAAGAGCTGTTCGCCATATGAGCGCCGGCATGGAAAAGGATCTGGCGGGAGAGTCTTCCGGGCTCCCCCGCCATATCGCCGTTATCATGGACGGCAACGGCCGCTGGGCCAGACGCCGGGGCATGCCCCGGTCCGCCGGCCATTCCGCCGGGGCGGACAGCTTTCGCCGGGCCGCCCGCTATTGCCAGAAACTGGGGATCGACTACCTGACGGTGTACGCCTTCTCCACGGAGAACTGGAAGCGGCCCAAAGAAGAGGTGGACAGCATCCTGGCCCTGCTGGAGAAATATCTCCGCCAGGCTCTGCGGGATATGGAAAAGGAGAAGATCCGCATCTGCATCTTCGGGGATCTGTCCCCCTTCCGGCCGGAGCTGCGCCGGATGTGCCAGCAGTGTATGGACCGCTCCAGCGTCTATACCGGGGCCCAGGTGAACATCTGCCTGAACTACGGCGGCCGGGACGAGATCGTCCGGGCCGCGGAAAAGTGGGCGGCGGAGGGCTGCCCCCCTCTTACGGAGGATGTCTTCGGCGGGTACATGTGGGGCGGGCGCATCCCGGACCCGGATCTGCTGATCCGGCCGGGCGGGGAGAAGCGCATCTCCAATTTCCTGCTGTGGCAGGCCGCTTACGCGGAGCTGTATTTTTCCGACGTGCTGTGGCCGGATTTCGACGAGGCGGAGTTTGACAAGGCCATCGCCGCCTATCGGAGCCGGGAACGCCGCTATGGCGACGTGGGGGAGGGCATATGATCCGTTCGGTATCGGTCCTGGGCTCCACCGGCTCCATCGGCCGGCAGTCCCTGGCGGCGGCGAAGCGGCTGGGGATCCGGGTGACGGCCCTGGCCGCCCAGAGGAACATCGCCCTTTTGGAGGAGCAGATCCGCGCCTTCCGGCCCGCCTACGCGGCGGTATATGACCCGCAGGCGGCGGCCGCGCTGCGGGTGGCTGTGGCGGACCTGCCGGTGGAGATCGGTCAGGGGCTGGAGGGTCTGCGCCGGGCGGCGGCGGGAGAAGGCGAGGCCGTGGTGACGGCGGTGAGCGGCTCCGTGGGCCTTCGGCCGACGATGGACGCCATCGCGGCCAAAAAGCGCATCTGCCTGGCCAACAAGGAAACGCTGGTGTGCGCCGGGGCCATCGTGATGGCCGCGGCCAGGGAACAGGGGGCGCAGATCGTCCCCGTGGACTCGGAGCATTCCGCCATCTTCCAGTGCCTGGAGGGACGGCGGGAGCAGCTGCGCAAGATCCTCCTCACCGGCTCCGGCGGCCCCTTCCGGGGCTGGACCCGGGCCGAAACGGCCGGGGTCACCCCTGAGCAGGCGGTGCGCCATCCCAACTGGAACATGGGCGCGAAGATCTCCGTGGACAGCGCCACCATGATGAACAAGGGCCTGGAATTCATCGAGGCCATGCATCTGTTCGGCGTGGCCCCCGGCGATATCCAGGTGGTGATCCATCCCCAGAGCGTCATCCACTCCATGGTGGAGCTGGTGGACGGGACCGTGCTGGCCCAGCTGGCGGTGCCGGATATGGGGCTGCCTATCCAATACGCCATGACCTGGCCGGACCGGGGGCCCTCGCCCTACCAGCGGCTGGATTTCTGGCAGATGGGGGATATGACCTTCCAGCAGCCGGACCTGGAAAAGGTCCCCTGTCTGGCGCTGGCGATGGACTGCGCCCGGCGGGGCGGCCTGGCCCCGGCGGTGATGAGCGCCGCCAACGAGGCGGCGGTGGCGCTGTTTTTGGCGGGGAAGATAGGATATAATGACATCTATGACCGGGTGGCCGCCACGGTGGAGCGCATCCCCAATAGGGCGGACCCGGCGCTGGACGACATCCTGGCGGCGGATGAAGAGGCCCGCCGGCTGGCGGGGGGACGATAATTTCCCCGGTATCCACATAAGATGTTTCTAACAGCCGCCTGCGAAAGACCGCGGCGGCCGGATAAAGCGGGTCTCGTGGGAAAGGAGGAGCGCGGAGCGGGAGGACGCTGCCTGTTGGCAGGCGGTCCGTCGAGCGCTGCGGCACATGGGCACATTTCTCTATATACTTCTTGCCATACTGATCTTCGGCGTTCTCATCGCCATCCATGAGCTGGGCCACTTTGTGGCGGCCCGGCTGTGCGGGGTGAGGGTGCTGGAGTTTTCCATGGGCATGGGGCCGAAGCTGTGGGGGACCGTTTCCAAGAGCGGCACCGAGATCAGCCTGCGGGCGCTGCCCATCGGCGGATACTGCGCCATGGAGGGGGAGGAGGGGGGCTCCGACGATCCGGCGGCCTTCTCCAACGCGGCGGTATGGAAGAGGCTGATCATCCTGGTGGCCGGGGCGGCAATGAACTTTTTGCTGGGCCTGGTGCTGGTGGCGCTGTGCTATACCCAGATCTCCTCCTTTTCGCCCCCTACGGTCACACGGTTCATGGAGGGCTGCCCCTATGAGGGAGCCTATGGCATCCAGGAGGGGGATACCTTCTACAAGGTCAACGGGGAGCGCACCTATCTGGCCAGCGACGTGGGGCTGTACATGGCCCGCAGCCGGGACGGCCGGATGGATCTGGAGCTGATCCGGGACGGGAAAAAGATGGTCCTGGAGGATTACCCCATGGCCCAGCGGGAGTATTTGGACGAGACCACCGGCGAGAAGGTCATGCGCTACGGGTTCTATTTTGAGGATCTGGAAACGGGCCTGTGGGCCAAGGTGAAGTATACCTGGTACTGCGCGCTGGATTTTGTGCGGATGGTGCGTCTGGGGCTGACAGATCTGCTCACCGGGGCGGCCGGCATCGACCAGATGACCGGCGTAGTGGGCATCGTGGACATGATCGCCCAGGTGGGCAACCAGGCCCCGTCGGTGGCGGACGCGCTGCTGAATATATTCTATCTGGCGGCCTTCATCGCCGTGAACCTGGCGGTGATGAACCTGCTGCCGCTGCCGGCTCTGGACGGCGGGCGGATCTTCTTCCTGCTGGTGACCTGGGTGGTGGAAAAGGTGTTCCGGCGGCGGATCGATCCCAAGTATGAGGGATTCGTGAATACGGCGGGGCTGGTGCTTCTGATGGGGCTGATGGTATACGTGATGTACAACGACGTGGCGAGGATCATAGGCGGATGAAACGGGACATGACCAGACAAATTGACGTGGGCGGCGTGGCCGTGGGCGGGGGCGCCCCCGTGACGGTCCAGTCCATGTGCAACACCCCCACCAGGGACGCCCAGGCCACTTTGGAACAGATGCGGCGGCTGCGGGCGGCGGGATGCGATATCATCCGGGTGGCCGTGCCGGATATGGACGCGGCGGCGGCCCTGCCCGCTATCATGGCCCAGGCCCCCATGCCGGTGGTGGCGGATATCCATTTTGACCACCGCCTGGCCATCGCGGCGGCGGAGGCCGGGGTGGACGCGGTGCGCATAAACCCGGGCAACATCGGTTCCCCGGACCGGGTCCGGGCGGTGGCGGACGCCTGCAAAGCGCGGGGCATCCCCATCCGCGTCGGCGTGAACACCGGCTCGCTGGAAAAGGGCCTGCTGGCAAAATACGGCGGGCCCACGGCGGAGGCGCTGGTGGAGAGCGCCGAGGGGGAGATCGAGGCGCTCCGGGCCGTGGGATTTGAAAACGTGGCCCTGTCGGTGAAGGCGTCGGACGTGGGGCTCACCGTGGCGGCTTACCGGCTGGCGTCGGAGCGGTTCGACTGCCCGCTGCATGTGGGCGTCACCGAGGCGGGCACCAGCTACGGGGGGCTCGTCAATTCCGCGGTGGGCATCGGCGCGCTGCTGATGGAGGGCATCGGCGACACCATCCGGGTGAGCCTGACGGCGGACCCGGCGGAGGAGGTAAAGGCGGGCCTGGCCATCCTGCGGGCCTGTGGCCTGCGGAAAGGCGGCGTGCGGTTCGTTTCCTGCCCCACCTGCGGCCGGACGAAGATCGATCTGATCCCTCTGGCACAGCAGGTGGAACAGCGGCTCTCCGGCCTGGACCGGGACATCACCGTGGCGGTCATGGGCTGCGAGGTGAACGGCCCCGGAGAGGCCCGGGAGGCGGACTTCGGCATCGCCGGAGGCAAGGGCTTCGGCAGCCTGTTCGTCAAGGGCCGGGTGGTGCGTACCAAGGTGCCGGAGGCGGAGCTGCTGGACGGGCTCATGGAACTGATCGAAGGGACATAAGACAGAGCGGAGTACATAGATTCGTGGAAGAAAAGATCGCGTTATTGGAGATGTTCCCCTGCTGCCAGGAGGTAGACCGGATCTACGGCAACCTGAGCGGCGCTTTCGTGCTGGGGGCCACGGTGAATCAGGAGCAGGCGGCCATGACCGTCCGGGTCCTGTTTCCCGCCATGCCCGCCCCGGCGGAAACGGCGGCCGTGGAGTGGGCCATCGCGGGAGATTTTGGGCTCCGGTCGGTGAAGGTGGAGGCGACATGGCCCGCAGAGGAGCCCCGCCCCGCCGGAAAGCC
Source organism: uncultured Oscillospiraceae bacterium (assembly GCA_947626905.1). Taxonomy (GTDB): domain Bacteria; phylum Bacillota; class Clostridia; order Oscillospirales; family Oscillospiraceae; genus CAJOIG01. Next base: position 3,201 of record CANQUE010000029.1, on the reverse strand, counting down.
GGACCGTCCCGCCGGGTCCGGAAAGGTCCTGCTGGGCCGGCCTGTCAAGGGCAAGCCCATCCCCATGCGGGACGCCTCCCCGGAACAGAAGACGGTGGTGGTATCCGGCCAGGTGTTCGCCGTCCAGACCCGGGAGGTCCAGCGCCTGGGGGCCACCGTGCTCCAATTCGACATGACCGACGGCACCGGGAGCGTCCGGGTCAGCAAGTTCATCCCCAAGGAGGAGGACCAGTCCTTTGCCAAAAAGATCAGCCAGGGGATGTACCTGACCGTGTCCGGGGCGATGAGATTCAACGCCTACAGCAAAGAGGTGGAGCTGGAGCCCCGGCATATCCAGATCGCCGAGGCCCCGTCGCCCCGCCGGGACAACGCCCCGGTAAAGCGCGTGGAGCTGCACCTGCACACCCAGATGTCCTCTATGGACGGCCTGACCGATCCCGCCGGGGCCGTGAAAAGGGCGGCATGGTGGGGCATGCCGGCGGTGGCCATCACCGACCACGGGGTGGCGCAGGCATTCCCCGCGGCCTCCAAAGCGGCCAAAGATATCAAGGTCATCTTTGGCATGGAAGGATATTATGTAAACGATATTGACGAGGGGATCGCGGTCCGCGGACCGGGAGACCGCGCTCTTGACGGGGACTATGTGGCCTTTGATATCGAAACTACCGGGCTTTCCGACGAGAACGACCGGATCACGGAGATCGGCGCCGTGCGGTTTGAAAAGGGCGTTCCCGGCGAGCGGTTTCAAACTTATGTAAACCCGGGGATCCCCATTCCCGAGGACATCCAGCGCCTGACGGGCATCACCGAACGGGACGTGTTTGACGCGCCGGACGAGGCCGGCGCCGTGGGGGCGTTTTTGGACTTTGCCGGCCAGCTGCCCCTGTGCGCCCACAACGCGGATTTTGACGTGGGATTCATCGGCGCCGCGGCGGAGCGGATGGGGGGGCGGCGGTTCGACCCGCTGACCATCGACACGCTGGCCCTGGCCCAGGCGCTGCTGCCGGATCTGAAGAAATTCAAGCTGGACATCGTGTCCGACCGGCTGGGGCTGCCGGGTTTCAATCACCACCGGGCCAGCGACGACGCGCTGGTATGCGGGAGGATACTGGGGAAATTCCTGCCCATGCTCACCGAGCAGGGGGTGGAGCGCGTCGGCCAGGTGAATGGGCTGTGTATGGAGCTGCGCCGCAAAGCAGGCCGCCATCCCCGGACCCGGCACATCTCCCTGCTGGTGAAAAACCGGGAGGGACTGAAGAACCTCTACAAGCTCATCTCCAAGAGCCATCTGGAGCACTTCAGGAAGGTGCCCATCATCCCCAAGAGCCTGCTCATGGCCCATCGGGAGGGACTGATCGTGGGCAGCGCCTGCGAGGCGGGAGAGTTTTATCAGGCGGTGGCCCGCCACCGGGGCAGGGCGGAGCTGAAGCGCATCGGGGCGTTCTATGACTATTTTGAGATCATGCCCATCGCCAACAACGCCTTTATGCTGGACAGCGGCATGGTCCGATCGGAGGAGGAGCTGCGGCAGTTCAACCGGCGGGTCCTCTCCATCGCCGACGAGCTGGGCAAGCCGGTGTGCGCCACAGGGGACGTGCATTTTCTCGACCCGGAGGACGAGATCTTCCGGCACATCCTGCTGAACGCGAAGGGATTTTCCGACGCGGACCGGGATCTGCCCATTTATTTCCGCACCACGGAGGAGATGCTGGAGGAGTTTGCCTACCTGGGCCCTGAGCGGGCCTATGAGGTGGTGGTGACCAACACCAACCGCATCGCGGACATGGTGGAGGGACAGGTGGAACTGCTGCCGGAGCACCGCCTGTATCCGCCGGTGATCGAGAACTCCGCCGACCAGCTGAAGGATCTGGTGTACGGCCGGCTGAAGGAGCTGTACGGCGAGCATCCCGAGCAGGTCATCCTCGACCGGGTGGAGAAGGAAATGAACACCATCCTGAGCCGCCACTTCGACGTGATCTATATGTCCGCCCAGAAGCTGGTGGCGGATTCTCTGGCCCACGGCTATCTGGTGGGCAGCCGTGGCAGCGTGGGGTCCAGTCTGGTGGCGTACCTGGCGGGCATCACCGAGGTGAACAGCCTGCCGGCCCATTACCTCTGCCCCCGGTGCTATCACACGGATTTTGACGCCGGAAAGGGATACGGCTGCGGCGCGGATATGCCGGACAAGGTCTGTCCGGTCTGCGGCGCGGACATGCGCAAGGAGGGGTTCGATATCCCCTTTGCCACCTTCCTGGGCATCAAGGGCGACAAGGTGCCGGACATCGACCTGAACTTCTCCGGGGAGTACCAAGCCCAGGCCCACGCCTATACCAAGACGCTGTTCGGCGAGGACCATGTGTTCAAGGCCGGCACGGTGGGCACCATCGCGGAGAAAACGGCTTACGGCCATGTGAAGAGATACGCCGAGGAGAAGGGGCTCACCTTTAACCAGGCGGAGATGAACCGGCTGGCCCAGGGGCTGGTGGGGGTCAAACGCACCACCGGCCAACATCCGGGGGGCCTGGTCATCATCCCCCAGAACATGGACGTGACCGAATTCTGCCCGGTCCAGCACCCGGCGGACGACCCGGACGCGGGGGTCATCACCACCCATCTGGAGTATCACTTCATGGAGGATTATCTCCTGAAGCTGGACGAGCTGGGCCACGACAACCCCACCATGATCAATATGCTGGAACGGCTGACGGATACGGACGCCAAGACCATCCGGCTGGACGATCCGGAAACCATGAGCCTGTTCTCCTCGCCCAAGGCCCTGGGGCTGCCGGACGACGATCCCATCATCGGCCAGACCGGCTCCATCGGCATCCCGGAATTCGGCACCGGCTTTACCCGCCAGATGTTGGTGGACACCAAGCCGGACAAGTTCGATATGCTGGTGCGCCTGTCGGGCTATTCCCACGGCACCGGCGTGTGGCTGGGGAATGCCCAGGACCTGATCAAAGAGGGCAAGTCCGTGTCCGACACCATCGGCTGCCGTGATGACATCATGAACTACCTGATGAGCAAGGGCATCGACGACAACACGGCCTTCAAGGCCATGGAGAACGTCCGCAAGAAGAACAAGCAGCTCACCGACGAGCAGGTGGCGATCATGAAGGAGCACGGCGTGCCCCAGTGGTACATCGACTCCTGCCACAAGATCGAGTACCTGTTCCCCAAGGCCCACGCGGTGGCCTA
>CANQUE010000028.1 GCA_947626905.1 uncultured Oscillospiraceae bacterium | reverse complement strand
CCCAGGACGGGCTCCTTGACCGGGAGCTCATAGCTCACAGTGCCGTTGGTCAGCTTCACTTCGCTGGCGGCGATGACATTGCCGTCGGGGCCGGTGAGGGTCAGCTTGCCGGACTTATAGTTGCCGGCCGCGGTGTCGATGCCCTTGGTCAGGGTCACGTCGATGTCGCCCTTGGCAGTATCCCAAACAGCGGACTTGATCTCGGGGCCGTTGTAATCGCCGTTGACGGTGTACTCATAGGTCTGGACGGTAACGCCGTCCTTGATCGCGTCGCTCTTGCCGGCGGCCATGGTCTTCAGCTTGAAGGTCACCTTCGCGCCGTCGGGGAAGATGGTGCCCTCCAGAGCGGGGGAGGCGTTAGCGGCCGCAGCCGTATAAGTTTCAGTGTGGACCTTCTTGATGTTGTTCAGGCTGGTCCGGGCATTGCCGATAACGACTTCCTTGCCGCCGGGGACCTGGATGGTCAGCGCATAGACATGGTCGTCGCCCTGGGTCTTGGCGTCGAAGTCATCCTTCTCGGCGACCTCAACACTGATCGTCGTATAGTCGCCAGCAAAGAAAGCGCCGGCGATCTCCACGGAAACCACATTGGCCTTCAGGGCGTCCATGGCGTCCTCCAGGTTCTCCAGGGCCACGTTGATGTTATAACGGTCATCGGCAGCGCCATTCAGCTTCGCATCGTCAAGCTTGCTCTTGGCGGCAGCAAGGGCGGTCTGAAGGGCCTGCCAGCTGGCAGCGGTGTAATCGTCCTCGTCCAGGGCCTCGGCCTCGGCAACGGCGGCCTCCAGGGCTGCCACGGTGTCGCGGTCAGCGGGCTTCTCGTCCATCTTGTCGGCGAGGATGTCCTTGATCTCCGCCAGCAGGGTGGCGTACTCCTTGTGGGTGGCGTTGCCGCCGATGCTCTTCAGACGTGCGGCCTCGGCCAGAGCGGCCTCGACACGGGCGCGATAGGCGGCGGTATAAGCCTTCACATAAGTGTCATAGGGCTCGGTGCCAGCACCCTTAGCCACGTCAGCGGCGCTGATGGGGAGCTTCGCCTCCGCATAACGGGTATCGTAGCTCGCCAGATACGTATCCAGCGCGCTCGTGTCCGCACCGCTGGCGCCGGTGATGATCATTTTGTAACCGGAGCCGCCTTCCAGGTAGGTCTTGAGGCCGCCCAGAGCGGTATTGACCTCATCGGCTTTCACTTCTGTGCCGTTGACGTCGTTGATCTTCTCAACAAGGGCCTTCGCCTCCGCCAGCCGCTCATAGAAAGTATTGATGGAAGTGGTGACTTCGTCCGCGGTGGCCTTGTCGAAGGTGTAAGTGCCATCTTCAAAGCCGGCCTTGGTCTTCTCAAGGGTGGCGATAGCGGCTTTCAGATCCGAAACCGCCTTCTCCAGCGCGGCTTTCGCCTGCGCGTCTGCGGGCTGTTCCAGCGCGATGGTGGCGGGTTCGTCTGCTTCTCCCTCGGCGGCCGCGTCGGTGCCCTCAGCCGCGAAGGCCGGGACACACAGTGACAGAGCCATGACCAGAGCCAGAAGCAGGCTAAGTACACGTTTTGCCATTTTTTGTTGTCCTCCTAATGTTTTTTTCAGATTTCTTCGCACCCGTCCTAATACAACAGAATCAACATTCCGTTGTTTCGGCACGAAGAAACCTTCTGCGGGCACGATTCGATGGATAGATTATAACGCCACCGCAAGCTAAAAGCAAGGGGAAAATTCAAAAAAATTTAGCTTTTTGCATGGAAATCTCTGTCGGAAATGGGAAAATTGCTGTTTTTTCGACCCTAGGCAGCACAAAACCGCCCCCCTGGCGGCGGGCTTTGATAAAACGGAATTTTTATAATGTGTCCTCTGCCCTCAGATCAGTAGCGGCATAGCGTCCATCTGCCGCCGCTGCTCCCGGCAGCTGTGGGCGGTGTAGATCCGGGTGGTCTCCACGCTGGAATGGCCCAGGATATCCGCCAGCCGGACGATGTCCCGATACATTTTATAATAGGTGCGGGCGAAAAGATGGCGCAGGTTGTGGGGGAACACCTTCCCCGGCGATACCCCCGCCCGCTCCGCCAGGGCCTTCATCATCCGCCAGATGTTGCTCCGGTCCAGCGGCTTGCCCGAGGCGGTCACAAACACCGGCCCCCGGCGTATCTTCCGCCCCCGGCACCAGGCCAAAAGCGCCGCGCAAAGCCGCTTCGGCAGCAGGATCAGGCGGATCTTGCCCTTGCTGCGCACCTCCGCCCGGCCCGCCCGCAGCGCCGCCACCGTCACCGCCGCCAGCTCGCTGACCCGGATGCCCGTGGCACACACCGTCTGCACCAGCAGCGACAGCCGCCGGTCACAGGCGCTCTCCGCCGAGCGCACCAGCTTCTCATACTCCCGGCGGGTCAGCTCCCGCTCCTCCCGGGCAAATCCCCGCTTTTGCACCCGCAGAAAGCCCAGCGTCCACTCCGCCGCCCCCGCCCAGCGCAGATATCCGTTCACCGCCGCCAGCATGGCGTTCACCGTGGCGGGGGCGTAATTTTCCCGCTGCAGCGCCTGTTTGAAGGCCACCAGCTGGGCTTTTTCCCCAACCGCGCCGCCGCAAAATGCCGCCAGGCGGCCCAATATCCCCATGTATTTTTCCACCGTGGCCGGCGCCCGCTCCCCCTGGACCAGATGCCGCCGGTAGGCGGCCAGGGCGTCAGGATGCAATGAGATCATAGCGATTTCCTCCCTATTTTTGGTGTTATGTCCTCCAGTATGCCTGAAAACCGGCAAAATGTATACGGGCGGATGGAGGGATCAGGGGGCAGAAAGGAATGCATACCGGCCGGATATCTGTGAATTATCCTGCATATTTTGAAGTTTTACATGTATATCTGCGAATATAACAAAAAAGCGGCCTGCCCGGGAGCATGTGCTCCCGGGCAGGCCGCTGTCCCGTATGAGGGACGATCATTTCAGTTCTGTCAACATGGCGGTCCAGGTGTCCCGGCCCACCGCGCCGTCCGCCGCCACCCCCAGCTTCCCCTGCAGGGTCCGGACGGCGTGGGCGGTATTGGGGCCGAAAGCCCCGTCCACGGCGATGGCCCGCCCGTCCGCGCCTTTCAGCCCGTAGGCGTAGAGGATGCGCTGGACGGTCTTCACCTGCGGTCCGCCGCTGCCGCTGGACAGCTGCTCCAATTCCACCGTCACCCCCTGGGGCCGCTCCGGCCCGGGGGCGGGCGGCGCCCCGTCATACTTGGGGTGGCCGTACCCGGCGATATAGCCGCTGGTCCGGCTGTATGTCCGCTTCGCCACCTGATCGGAGCTGTTGCCCTCCACGGTGACGATCTGGGACGCCGTCACCTCCGCCACGATCCCCGTGTGGACCAGCGCGCCGTTCTGCTGGAAAAACACCTGGTCCCCCGCCCGCGGGGTCTTGTCGTACCGGCCCTGGGCCTTGTAATAGTCCGCGCTGTAGGGGCAGGCCGCCCCCAGCGTCCCGGTCTGGCATTGGGCCGCCTCGGCGGCCGCCCTGCTGCCGAAGGCCTTGAAAAAGCACCAATCCACGAACACGTCGCACCAGGCGTACCCATTCTTGTTGCCGTTGTAATACCCGGCGGCTGCCAGATCCCGGGCGTACTTGGTCCAGTTGCCGCTCCCGGCGTTGGCGGTGGGGCTGTCCAGGGAGGCGTTGCTCCCCTTTTCCCGATACCCCACCTCCGCCAAGGCAACGGCCACCACCCGCGCCGCGTCGCTCATGATTTCTCTCCCGTCCGGGCGTTGAGCACGTCCACCGCCCGGGTCAGTGCCGCCGGCAGCGGCAGGCCCATCAGCCCCGCGTTCTCCACGATGGACAGCAGCTCGTTGGCCGCGAAGCCGATGATGACCCCGTTGCGGACGTAATCCACCCCCAGGAGCATATCCAGCCGGCAGCCGATCAGCACGAACAGCATCGCCATCCCCTTGCGGCACAGGCCCTTGAAGCCCGCTCGGGACTCCAGCGCCCCGCCGGAGGACTTGCCGGAGGCATGGAACACCCCCGCCACCGCCAGCCCCGCGGCATAGTCCACCGCCATGAAGATCACCAGCGTGACCATGGCCCCGTCCCAGCCGCCAAACAGGGACGCCAGCCAGCTCCCCGCCGCGCCAACCAGTGCGCATACCGTGTTTTTCATTTTATCCATTCTCCTTCCGTATGCTACATAACACTCGATAAAAACTCAAAATAGTGCGATAATTTATCCATTTAAGCGCCGATCTCTGAATTTTTATCGATCTCCGCCGGTTCATAGACAACGCACGCCGGTCCCGGCGGGCAGGGACGCTTGCGCCCCATCCGCAGGATATACACGCAGGCGCTCAACAGCTCTCCCCCGTCGCCGATATAGACCGGCAGCGCATACCGGCACCCCTGGCAGCCATCCGCGCCTCTTTTCATTTACCTCGCCTCCAATCGCTGGACCCGCTGTTCCAGCCGCGTCATCCAAAGATGCAGTATAGGGATGAGCTCGTCGTAACCGATGCCCATCTGCCCGGTGCCGTCCCGGCCCACCAGGGCCGCCACATCCGCCCGGGTCAGTCCCGCCCTGGCGATGGCCTGCTCCATCTCCTGGGCGATATACCCGGTGTGGACCGGCCCGTCGTCCGGCTGGTCCCGGTACCGATATATCACCGGCCGCATCTCCTCCAGCAGCCGCAGGTACTTCTCCGGCAGCGGCGCGATGTCCTTTTTGATGTCCCGGTCGGACCCGTAGGTGGGCCCGTGCTCCAGGGAGATGACGGTCCCGTTGATCCGGGTGGCGCATTTGTAGCCCAGCACCGCCGACAGCTGATCGTCGTTGTAGTTCGTGCTGGCATACAGCAGCGTGACGGTATCGCCGCCGCCGTATTCATCGCCGCCCGCGATGCCATAGAAGGTATAGGACGCGGAGGGATATTCCCTCGCCAGATACACATTCCCGCTTATCATGGCCGCCACGTCGCTGGGGCCGTTGTCATGCTTGATGCCGCTGCCCTCCAAATATGCGTAGGTCAGCCGGGCCTGGTCGGCTGACAACACGCCATTGGCGATGCTCACGAACCTGTCCCCTCCGGCGTACTGGCGGATGCCGTCCGTGCCGATGTAGGTACCCTGGACGGTGCTGGTCATGGAGTTGGTGCCGTTGTAGATGCTCCGGGAGCCGATGTTCCATCCGTCCGACGCGCTGTTGCCGATGACCCCCGCCTTGGCGGTGATGGTGCCGGAGGACGTCACGGAGAAGTTGGTGCTGTTGACCACGAAGGTATTGGAGTTGAACGTTACCGTCCCGCCGGAGATGGTGACCGCCGAGGCGTCGTTGGCGAACGCGCTGCGCACGTGGGACAGGTCCAGATCCGCCTTGCTGCCGTTGGACAGCTCGATGGACGCCTTCCCGCCCAGAGCGCCGGACACGCTCAGGGTGATGCTCCCGGCGGTCTGGGCGATCTCGGACACTTCCTCCTCCAGGCCCTTCACCGTGCCGGTGATCCCTTCCACGCCGATGCTCAGCTCCGACACCCGGCCCTCCAGGCCCTCCACCCCCAGACGGATCTGCTCCGCCGTCTTCTCGATATAGCTCCGGGCAGCCGCCAGCTTCCGCTGGATCTGCTCCTGGAAGCTCTCCACCCCATACTCCCGGTCCAGGTCGCTGTCCCCCGGGGCGCCGATCTGGGCGTGGCCCGCCCCGAACGCCATCTCCCGGCTGGCCAGCAGGGAATAGATCCCGCCCACGGTCACGCCGTCCCCCAGCTCCGCCTCCGGGTCCATGACCGCGTTCTCCGCCCCATAGGCGGTGTAGCTCTTTCCGCCCAGCGCCGCCAGCAGATCCTCCGCCATGGCCTGGCTTCCATAGGGGCAGTCGATCCGCATCACATACCCCGTCTGGTCCCCGGCCCGATATTCGTTGTCCGCGTCCACCGCCAGGGCTATGCCGCTCACCGCCCGCACCGGGCCGTAGCTCTCGAACCGGCCCAGCTTCCGGCCCACATATTGTTTGCCGTTCATATCAGGATCCTCACCCCTCCAAAGGTAATGGCCTGTCCGTCCTCATCGATCAGGTAGTGGGTCTCCGGCGGCGCGGAGCCGTACAGCGGCGCCAGCAGCAGCTTTCCCTCCGCCGTGGCGAACCAGTTGCCCCCGTGGGCCGCCCCGATGTAACCCAGCACCTGCCGCATGGTGTATCCGTTGGCCGGATAGTCCACCGTATAGCCTGCATGGAACGCGCACCGCTGGTCCAGCTCCGTTCCCATGGCCGCCGCGATGGCCCTCGCCGCCGCCTCCATGCTCATGGGAAAGACCAGCGTCTGCTCTGGCTGCCACTCCGCCTCGCCGGCCAGCATCACGTCGTAGCACTCGATCTCCAGCCGCCCTTCCCGCTCCGTCCGCCGGTCGATCCAAAAGATCCCCAGGGGCGTCCACGCCGTCTGGCCCGCGTCCCGGGCATAGGCCTGCACCCGGCCCATCCGGGGCGGCGCCTCTCCCGGCCGGAAGGTCATGGTCAGCTGGGCGCAGGCCGTGCCTCCCACCGACGGCGTCGTGAACAGCTCCTGGCTGAGCCGCGCCTCCTCCAGCCGGTCCATCCCGTATTCCTCGCCGCCGATGACGGCCAGGTATTCCCGCTCGCCGTGCGCTTTCATATGGGGTCCACTCCGATCATGTTGAAGCTCAGCTCCTCATACCGCTCCTCCGCCTCGTTCCACCGGCCCACGCTCAGCGAGCCCTTGCCCACGTAGAACCGGCCGTCCCGCCAGGCGCCGTAATAGGGGGACAGGTACCGCAGCGTGAAGGGCTTCCCCTTCGCCACGATCTGCAAAATATCCCGCATCTCCTCCCGGGTCAGCCAGCTGGCCTTATAGGAGAACGACTCCACCGTGAACATGGCCCCGGCGTACAGCGTCCCGTCCATGGCCCGGGTGGTGTCCTCCGTGTAGGTGGTCTCAAAATCATACCCCAGCCCCTCGTCTGGCTGCCGCACCGCCTGGCCGTTCATCCGCATGTATTCCTGCATCTCGTCCTCCTCACAGCGCCGTGAACGGGTTGCGCCCCGTGCTCTTCCGCGCCGCCCGCCCCTCGGACAGCACTTTCTCGAACAGCACCTTTCCGTCCAGCTGGCCGATAAAGGTATACCGCGCCTCTCCCTGACCGGCCCCGCCGCCGGACCCGGCCAGAAGCTCCCGCAGCCCCCGCACCGACTCCGCCAGACTCTCCGCCTCACCGGCGCTCTGTCCCGCCCGGGGCGGGACCACCGATCCGCCGGCCAGTGCCGGCATGGGCATGGCCAGGCCCTCGATGGCCCCGGGGATCCGGTCCAATCGGGCGGCGATACCCTCCAGCGCCGGGACCAGGCCTTCCCCGGACAGCAGCGCCGCCAGTCTTTTCGCCACCATGCCGATCCACTCCGTATGCCGCTCCAGGGGCACGATGGCCTCCCGGCCCGCCTCCCCTGCGCCGATGAGGGTGGCCCCGTCCACGACGCCGCCTCTGGCGTACCAGCTCACGCCGATATGGGGGATGGAGGGCGGGTCCAGGGAGAAGGAGCCACTAATGGAAAAATGGGGCATCTTCAGCTTCGGCAGGCTCCACTCAAAATCGAAAAAGCCTTTGATGGCCTCGATGGCCTCCGATACCTTGTCCCTGGCCTGCTCGATCTTCTCCTGGATCGTGCTGCGGATGGTTTCAAACGCTCCGCTCACCTTGTCCCGGACGGCGTCCATCTTCTCCGCCGCCCTGCTGCGGATGGCCTCAAACAGCTCTGCCGCCTTGTCCCTGGCCGCCGCCAGCTTTTCCGCCACCCAGCGCTTGACCTGCTCCCACTTCTCCCTGGTGCAGGCCACGATCTCGTCCCAATGCTGATGGATCGTCACGCCCAGCTGGAACGTGCCCATCTCCGCGGCGTGCTCCGTGGCCAGAAACGCGGTGTTGAATTCCTCCGGCATTTGGCTGGCGTACCGGGCGAAGCCCGCCGTCACAGCCGCGGCCCCGCCCACCAGCAGGGGCACAAAGCTGCCGGTGAACAGCGCCGCCGCGCCGCCCAACTCCAAAAGCCCGCTCTGGAGCGTCCACATGGCCTCGTTGGTGAGGACTCCCGCGTCGCGCCAGTCCTTCAGGGCCAGCACCACGGAGCCGATGCCCCCCAGCGCCAGCGTGACGCCGGCCCCCGCGGGCCCGAACAGGGCGAACGTCCCCGACGCCATTAAGGCGATACCGCTGAGCAGCTCCAGCATATTTTTGAGCCCTATGCCGTTTTTCCATCCGTCCAGGTATCCCTTCACCGCCAGCACCGCCCCGCCCAGGCTGGCCGCCAGCCCAAAGGCCGTCCGCAGGTCGGCCCCGAAGGACCGGGCGATCTTCCACGCCGCCAGCGCCGCGCCGATGGCCCCGGCATACCACAGGATATCCTCCAGCAGCGCCCGTACAGCCTCGGCGTTTTCGATGGGAACGTCCTCCAGCACCGGCCCGCCGCCGCCTGCGGCGCTGCCGCTTCCGCCTCCGCCGGAGCCGGAGGGCTCCTTCCACAGGTGCAGCTCATCCAGCCCGGACAGATTGTTCACCAGCTTTTTCGCCGCGCCGGACCCGGTCTTCAGGCTTTTGTTGTACTGGTCCTGGCCGGCCACCACCCGCTTATAGCTGCTGCCGCCCCGCAGCACCGCGAAAAACAGCGATACATAGCTGACCGCCGTGGCCAGCGCGCCGCAGAGGCTCTCCAGCAGCGGCGCGGCGGCTGTCGTCACCGGATAGAACGCCCCGGCCAGCGCGTCCTTCAGCCCCGCCAGGCTTCCCTGCATGGCCCGCACGCTCCGGCCCGCCTCGTCATTTTCCCGGGCCAGCAGCGCCAGGGCTTTCCCCATGCTCCCCAATCGGGCCGCCGCGCCGTGACACGCCTCGGCATAGGCCTCCACTTCTTTCCGCGCCGCCCGGATCTCGTCCGCGTCCGCCTGGGTCCGGATGACCGTCCTCCTGTCCGCCATTGTCCGCCTCCTTCTTATACAAAGAGCTTGTCCAGCTCCTGCCGCCGGGCCCGCTCCGCCGCCGTATCCCTCCGGCGCAGCTCTACCAGCGGCCGATTCTCCCGCAAAAATTCCGCCTCATATTTTTCCAGCTTTCCGCCCTTGGCCCGTTTGCGCCGGATGTCCAGCACCGTGGCGAAAAGCCCCTCTCCAATCTCCATATAAGCGGCCAGGAACGTCCACCAGTGCAGAGGCTCCGCGCGTACGTCCCGGCCCATCACCCGGTTCACCGCCGATACGATCATGGCCCCGTCCTGTTCCCAGTCCATGAGCCGGGGGCCCGTTCTCCTGCCCGCCGGCGGCAGCGCCCCGTCCAGGAACGCCGCCGCCTGTTCCAGGGCCTGCTGGTACTGCTCCGGCGGGATGCTCTCCCAGTCCCTGTACAGTACCCGCAGGCAGATGGCCGCCCGCTCGTCCGGCTCATATTCCGGGTCCGCGAAGATCCCCAGCAGATACAGCGCCACCCGGTAATCCGTCCGGATGGCATATTCCTCCTCCCCGACGCGCAGGGACGAGGGCAGATCCCAGGGGCTCATTCCCCTGCGCGGGGCGCGGCGGCCGCGGCCTTTTTGATCTTGGCCATCTTTTTATCCAGCCTCTTTTTCGTCACGCTCTCGATCAGCGTCCCCACGCCTTCCAGCACCTGTTCAAAAAAGAAATCGCCGTTTTTCGTGACCGTCAGGGGGCCGCATTGGGCAAAGACGCCCTCTGCCACGCCCGGCCCCAGCAGATAGTCGAACTGGCCGGCGATGTCGTCGGCCAGCTTATCCATCTGCCGCAGCCTCTCCTCCTCCGGCAGATCTCCGTCCAGGCTCATGCGGCTGAAAAAATCCGCCACCCCGGCATAGCGCTTGAGGATATTGGAGTCGGCGGGGTTGAACTGGAACCGGCCGATCACCTCTCCCCGCTCATCCTCCACATCCACGCTGATATTCCCGGTCTGTACCTGCAGCTTCATGCTCTCCCCCATGGCGGCTCCCTCCCGGTCAGGCGGCCGCCCCGGCGGTGAACGCGGGCTTTCCCGATCTCATGCTCTCGGCGGTGACGGTGCCCTCCTGGATGGCCCCGTCCTCGCTGACGGTAAAGGGGATGTTGAACCCCTCGGTGGAGCCGCCGTAGCTCTGGGGCTTGACCATGACCTCCCGGAGCCACCCCTTATGGGTCTCCGCCGCGGTGTCCTCCACGATCACCTCCAGCATCAGCGTCTTGCACTTGTCCCCCTTCAGCCGGTTCATGGCGATATCCCGCAGCTTGGGATACAGCTTCTTGTCCGGATCGGCATAGAAGGGATCGGCGTCCATGCTGGCCTCATAGCCGTTGTCCCTGGTCCTGGTCTGACCCAGGATGTTTTTGATCTGCTCCGTGTCGGAATTGAGCTCCACGCTCATCTGTTCGATGTCGTCGCCGATGATCTCGAACTCCGCCTCGCCCGCCTCGCCGAGCTTCGTATGAAAGGCCGTGTCCAGATACGTTGCCAGCGCTTCCCGTTCCAGCTTCATTTTTTATCCTCCTTGTATGGTTTCGGTCCCATCCAGACCGAATAATTCGCGGTCATCTCCATGACCCATGTTTCCGTCCGGTCCTGTTGCCGGTCCGCCTGCCGGGGCGGACCGGCCCGGCGTATGGCCGTGAGCCGCCGGTCGCCTGTGAGGGCCGGGTATGCCGCCAGGCAGTGATCCCGGCCCGCCACAGTAACGCTCTGTCCCTCCAGCCAGCGGCCCAGCGTTTCCAATCGGACGGCGATGTCCTGCCGCTGCCGCTCTCCGGCGCCCCCTGTCCGGCAGGCCACCGTGAACGGCAGCGCGCACAGCCGCCGGACCCTGCCCGTGACAGAGCGGCGCTCCTGCAATATCACCGGGCCGCTCCCGGTCTGCAGGGCCAGCCCGCCCTCTTGGCCAAGGCCGGCGAACCGGAACCGCTCCCCCGGGTCCAGCCCTGGAAAGGCGTTCACCGCCGCCAGCACCGCCATCGCTACGCTGTCATAGCCCTCGTCCATGCTCTCACCGTCCCGTCAGTTCAAAGTGGGGCAGCGCCTCGTACCGGCACACCGCCGTCAGGGCGAAGACCCCGTCCCTGTCCCGGTTCATCCGGCCATAGAACCCCTCCGGCCAGCGGTCCTCCTCCACGGCCCCTTCTTCCCAAGGCCCCAGCAGGATCACCGTCCCTCCCGGGCCCGGGTCGAAGGTCACATACCGCTCCGGGTCCGCCGCGGCCCGCCATGCCCGGGGCGGCAGATACAGCCGCCCGCCGGTCTTTGGTCCCTCTTCTCCCGGCTCATAGGGGACCAGCACCGTGAGCGTGTCCTCCCGCCGGGCGCCGATGGGGGCGGTCCCGCCGCCCCGGTCCGCCTGGACATGGACCCCGGCCAGCTCCGCCGGATACCATACCTGTCCCAGCCGGTTGAATACCGTCACCTTTTCGGCGAACATCCTCACGCCCCCTCTGTCAGGCACACCGGGTACACGCCTCTGTACAGCAGCGGCACGCCGTTTTTGTCCTCGATCCCGGCCAGATACTCCTCCGCCGTCTGCCGGAGCGTCTGCGCAAGGTCCGGCCCATTGCCCGCCGCCGGGGCCGCGAAGGTCACGCTCTCCGCTCCGGCGGTGACGGCAGTGACGACGCCGGGGGTCACCGTGCCGTCCGGTCTGTTAACATAATTCATCGACCGCTCCGCCGTCCACAGCCGCCGCACCAGCGCGCAGCAGCACCGCCGCACGGCCCTGGCCCCATAGGCCTCCTCCGGAGCCGCCGTTTCCAGCTTCCGCACGCCGTCGGCGCCGGTGGTGACGTTGTCCATGATCCGCCCGGCCTCCCAGACCAGCCGGTCAAAATCCGTCCGGGTCATCCCGCCGCCGTACAGCGCCGTGTAGTCCTCGTAGGCGGCGTACATCACGCACCGGTGATGCTGGCCACCACCACGCCGTCCAGCCGCTCGGCAAACAGCTCCATCCCGCATACTACCGTGTCTGTGGCGGTCATGTTGGTGTAATCGGCCTGCTCGTGGATGCCGATATAGCCGGTGTCGTCCGCTGTGAACTGGAAGGCGCTGCCCAGATCCGCCCCGTTCACCGGGATGTAGTACAGCACCAGGTTGTCCGGCGCGGTAGCATAGATCTTGCCCTGGGGCACGCTGGCGTTGAGCGCCACGGTGCCCAGGCCCATGAAATTGGCCACATAGCTCATGCCGAAGGCGCTCTGGGTGGTGATGGGGGCGGAGGCCAGATATTCGGCCACATCCAGGGGATTCATGAAGAACACGCACTTCACCCCGTCGTCGTCGAACAGCACCTGCAGCTGGCCCCAGGCCTTTGCCAGCGCCTCCTGGAAGGTGGCGCCGGAGGCGGAGCCGGTACCGGTGCCCAGGAAGGTGAAGAAATCCTTGCGGATGCTCTTCTGCACATCCCGGAGCATCTCGTCGGTGAGCATATCCACCGCCTGGTCATAGCCCCGGTCGATGATGGCCTCCGCCGAAGCGGCCTTCCGCCATTTCTTCAGGGTGATCTCCTTGCAGGGGATCGCCTCGGTCTTATACTTGCTCAGAGGGATGGCCGCGCCCTCGGCCACCACGCCGCTGTCCAGCTCGCCGCTGGCCTTATAGGCCTTCAGCACCGCGCCTGCCTGCTTGGGCGCCTTCCGGGTCACGCCGATGGCCTCCATCAGTTTACCGATGGACCCGCCGAAGGTGGCCACGAAATCGATCTCTCTGGCCCGGGCCAGATCGTCTTTTGTAATGATGTTTTCCGCCATGTCAATCCGCTCCTTTAAATAATCTCATATTTTCCGCGATCGCGGCCCGGCGACGGGCCCGGTCGGGGATCTTGATGATCTGCTCTCTGGTGGGCGCCGGCCCGGGGCAGAGGGCCGCCGTGAACCGCACCGGCGGCCCTCCCGTGACAAAGGCGTCCGGGTCCTCCCGGCGGATGCTCTCCATCAGCTCCTCCAGTCCCTGCAGCTCGCCGCCCTCCAGCGGCAGCTTCGCCTTCACCACTCTCCGCCGCACGGCCTCCCGCGCCGACAGCGAGGAGAACCGGTATCGCTCCATCCCCCGGTCCACCGCCGCCTGCCGGGCTGCCCGCTCCCATGCGTCCATCACATAACCGGCCTGCTGCTCCGTCAGGCCCTGTTCTCTCAGCTGCTGCGCCGTCATTTTCCGCTTCCTCCTTCTCCGGCCAAAGCCTTTGCCTCCTCCGGGGAATACCCCTCGAATTTTGTCAGATAGTACCAGAAGGGCGCCCGCCCATCGGCCACATATCCGTACCAGCGGGCCCGGTCCTCCTCCCGGTTATACGTCACATCCCCGAAATCGAACACCGCCTCATACGTCCCCGGCGGCGTGACGCGTCCCGCCTGGGCGAAGGCGTCCAGCCCGTAGATCACCCCTTCCAGCGCGTCCTCCAGCTTGTCCCGCAGATCCTTCACCAGCTGCACCGTCCGCCGGTCGTCCGCCTCCACCTGGGTGGCCGTCATCAGGCCGGAGCGCTGATCGAACACGAAATATCCGTTGGAAAACCCGCACTTGTATCCGATCTGCCCCAGCAGGGCGTTGATCCCCGCCAGCCTTTCCTGGGTATGCAGCGCCGGATCGATCTCCCGGTAATATTCCTCCGGCCCGGCGCCGAACACCCGCCGCACGAACCGGGGCAGCTTGATCTC
This sequence comes from uncultured Oscillospiraceae bacterium, assembly GCA_947626905.1. Taxonomy (GTDB): domain Bacteria; phylum Bacillota; class Clostridia; order Oscillospirales; family Oscillospiraceae; genus CAJOIG01. Next base: position 15,858 of record CANQUE010000028.1, on the reverse strand, counting down.
CCGCCGGCGGCCCAGGGGCGCGCCGGCCTGTTCGGTGAGCCGGTCGTCCACCAGGGAGATCCGCTGGCTGTCATAGATCTCCCCGGCGTTGCGGCTGTATGCCACATCCAGATCCCGCATCTCCCGCAGCGCCCCGGCGAACAGCGGCAGCCCCAGCGGGGAGGCCGGGTCGATGTTGTTGGCCTCCGGGGTGCGGAACACGCCGAACAGCGGCCGTTCCAGCCCCTGGACCAGCGTTTCCTCCGCCAGTCCCGCCCAGGGGGTGGCCTCCACCGGCACGACTTTGCCCCGGTCAAAAAAGCTGGCCCCCTCGGTGCACCGGTTGCTCACTGCGTACCGCCCGTCCGGCAAGAACCGGTGGTGCTCCAGCCGGATGTAATACCGGTCCCGCTCCCGGTCATAGGCCCGGTCCTCAAACACCGCTCCCGTCACCTGGCCGCCCTCGAAGTCGGTGATGACGAAGCGGTCCGGCTCCACCAGATCGATGCCGTCCTCCCGGGCCTTGAAGATCACCGTTCCCCGGGCGCAACCCAGCTCCACCCAGTGGCGCAGCTTGAAATACACCTTGTCCACCTGTTTTTGCAGCCACCGGGCCCGCTCTCCCCCGCTCAGACCGATCCGCACCGCCAGGCATGTCAGCCTGGCCGCCTCGGAACACACGGCCTTGGCATAATTCACCGTCCCGATGCCCGCCTCCCCGTCCAGCCAGTCCGGCTCGCCCCGGTAGGCGCCGGCGCACCGGCGAAGCGTTTCCGCCAGCTGGCCTCCCGGCCCGGCCCGCAGGCCAAACTGCTCTTCTACTCTGTCCTTCAGATCCATCCGTGTCCTCTCCTTCCCCTCACGCCCGGTACCCTCTGGCGGCGATCACCGGCTCCAGCGCATACCGCAGCGCCGATATGGCGTGGTCGTTCCCGTCCGGATACCCGCTCACCGGCCGCCCGGCCCGGTCCTTTCGATACTCATAGCCGCTGATCTCCCGCCACGCCTCAGGGGTCCTGTCCCGGTCGATGACGATGGTGCGGCTCTGCAGCCACTTGAACCCATACTCCACGCTCCCCGGGCCCTTGACGGCGCCCCGGGCGGGCAGTCCCATGTCCCGCCAGTCGCCTATGCTCTTCGGCTCGGCGCTGTCGCACAGGATCTGGTAGTCATAATATCCCTTCTCCTGTACCCATATCGCCGTTTCTCTGTTGCTTTTATAGTTTACATAATATTCATCTATCAGATATATCCGCTCCCTGGTCCGGTCATAATGCACCCGCAAAAAAGCGAATTGGTCCGGGTACCAGCCCCAGTCCACCCCCTGATAGATCCGGTCGAAACCGGCGATCTCTCCATCGGTGATGGTCCGGCACTCCAGGTTCTGGAACACGTTTCCCCCCGTTCCCACCGCCTCGCCCAGATACTCATGCCGCCAGGCTCTCTCATCGGCGGCGCGCAGCCTCTCCGCTTCGGCAAAAAAGGCCTCCCCCAGCCAATCGCGGGGCGCGTCCAGGTACCGGCTCCTGTGCCGCAGCCGGCCGGGCCGGTCCACGGCGGCGTCCGCATTGGCCCAGTGCTCCCGGCTCAGCGGCGGGTTATAGGTCTCAAAATTCCAAAACCGCTCTCCGCCCCGCATGGTCCCCTGAAGGATGGCCCGGATCTCCTCCCGGCCGGAGAACTGGTCCTTCTCCTCGAAGTGGGTGACGGCGATATATCCGAAGGGGACCTTCAGGGACTTCAGCTTCATCGGGTCGTCCGCCCCCCGGAACAGGATCTTCTGACCCGTGGGCCTGTATATGAGCTCCGGCGGGGAGAGCCTTTCCTCCCACAGCGGACCCATCCCCAGCTTATCCACCGCCCACACGTACTGGGCGAACACGCTGTTCCGCAGGGTATTTCCCACCTTCCGCAGCACCAGCGCGTGGGTACCGGGGTTTTTCACCAGCAGCAGCGGCACCAAAAGGGAAACGGAGGAGCTCTTCAGGCTCCCCCGTCCGCCCGCCAGGTCGTAATGGGTGTGTCCGTGGCGGAACACATCCCTCGCCAGGTCATAAAATCCCGGCCCCAGCACGTCGCTTATCCGCACCGTAGCTCTCCCCTTGCCGCAAGCGGCAAGGCTCGAATACGGCGCGGCCGCTCCTTTCCCCTCGCGATTCGCTCCGCTGGATTCGCGTGGGGGCCCCCATATCCCCTCATACATCCACGATCACCTGCACCGGCTCCACATCCTCTTCTCCCCTCTCCCTGGGATGCTCCTGCCACTTGTCCGCCCTCCGGTTGTTCAGCCAGTACATCTGCGCCTTCAGGTCGCCCCCCAGGGCCTTGTCCAGCAGCGCCGCCTCCACTTGATAATCCACCAGCTCTTTCCCCCGCCGCAGGCTCTGGGCGATCTGCGGGTATTTTTTCTGCCACTTATAAAACGTGCGGATGGCAATGCCCATCCGCCCGGCGATCTGTTCTTTTGTCAGCCCGTCCCGGGCCCAGCCCTCCAACAGGGCCAGCCGCTCCTCGGCCAGCCACGTTTCCGCCACGCCCATGCCGGCGCTCCGCCTCCTCCCTTTTGCCTGTAAAAAGGCCCCGGCGGAAGTCCACCGGGGCCGCATCCTTTTTTCGTTATGTCCATAATACACCCGTATACGGATAGAATCGCCTCATAATTTTATCATTTTCGGTATTTCTGTGCACCCCATTATCCGGCTCCCTCTAACGAGGGGGCTGTCAGCGTCTCGGCGCTGACTGAGGGAGAGATATCAAAACAAAGACCGGGGACACACCATCCCCGGTCTTTTCACTTACATTCCCTGCGGTATTGCCAAAAACTATATCCTGCTCCGCCTGCCGCCGCACACAGCACCAGCGCGCCAAGGACCCTGTCCGCACCGGACGCGGGCCGCAGCGCGATGAGCGCCGCTGTCCACACCAGCGCCAGGGCCAGCAGCAGGACACATTCCGCCAGTCGGGCCTGTTTCCGGCTCCGGCAAAGGACCCCGATCAGAAAGGTGCCGAAAAAGCACGCCGCCACTGACCCCTCCAGGACACACTGCCGCTTTACCTGGGCTGCGTAAGCCGTCCACGCCTGGCCGCTGAAGATACTGGCCCCGGAAAGATCGTGGTACTCCCGGATGTTCATCCCCAGCTGTACCAGCTCCAGCAGCCCCGCCGCCAGGACCAGCCACTTGGCCCAGGACCATTTCCAATAGGAATAGTCCCCAGGGCCCTTGTCCTCACGCATCGGGCTTCCTCCTCTCCCCGGCCGTTTCCTGTTAATACGCGATGCCCCAGACGATCATGTGCTTGGCGGGCCGGCCGCAGCAGGGGCACACGTCCGCCAGCTTCTCTTGCTGGAAGGGGATGCACCGGCTGGATACCCCGGCCAGCTCCTTCATCTTCTCCTCGCAGGCGGCGTCGCCGCACCACATGGTCTTGACGAACCCGTCCATGGCCTTCTCTTTGACCTCTTCCACGGTCTGCGCGGGCCAGGTGTGGCTGTCCAGATTGGCCTTGGCCTTGTCGTAAAGGCCCTTCTGCACCGCCTCCAGCAGAGCGGGGACCTTCTCTTCCAATTCCTCCAGCGCCAGGAAGATCTTCTCCCCGCTGTCCCGGCGGACGGCCACGGCCTGGCCGTTCTCCAGATCCCGGGGCCCGATCTCCAGCCGCAGGGGCACGCCCTTCATCTCATACTCGGCGTACTTCCACCCGGGGCTGTTGTCGGAGAAATCCCCCTTGGCCCGGATGCCGGCGGCCTGGAGCCGCTCTACCAGCTGTTCCGCCGCCTGGGTGACCCCCGGCTTATGGGCGGCGATGGGCAGCACGATCACCTGGATGGGGGCCACATGGGGCGGCAGCACCAGGCCTCGGTCGTCCCCGTGGGTCATGATGAGCCCGCCGATGGAACGGGTGGTGAAGCCCCAGCTGGTCTGGTGGGGGTACACGGCCTGGTTGTTCTTGTCCTGGAAGGTGATGTCGAAGGCCCGGGCGAAGCCGTCGCCGAAGTAGTGGCTGGTGGCGGACTGGAGGGCCTTGTGGTCGTGCATCATGCACTCCACCGTATAGGTGTTCTCCGCCCCCGCGAACTTTTCCTTTTCGGTCTTGTCCCCCTTGATGACCGGCATGGCCAGCAGCTCTTCATAGCACCGGGCGTAGATGTCCAGCATCTGCAGGGTTTCCTCCCTGGCCTCGGCCTCGGTGGCGTGGAGGGTGTGCCCCTCCTGCCACAAAAACTCCCGGCCCCGGAGGAAGGGGCGGGTGGTCTTCTCCCAGCGCATGACGCTGCACCACTGGTTGTATTTCATGGGCAGGTCCCGCCAGGAGTGGAGCACGTTTTTCCAGTGGTCGCAAAACAGCGTTTCGCTGGTGGGCCGCACGCACAGCCGCTCGGGCAGCTCCTCGCTGCCGCCGACAGTGACCCACGCGCACTCGGGGGCAAAGCCCGCCACGTGGTCCTTCTCCCGCTGCAAAAGGCTCTCGGGGATGAGCATAGGCATGGACACGTTCTCATGTCCCGTGCGTTTGAACTCTCTGTCCAGCCACGCCTGGATATTCTCCCAAATGGCATAGCCGTAAGGCCGCAGCACAAAAAGGCCCTTTACGCCGGAATAATCGATGAGCTGCGCCTTGATGCATACGTCGGTGTACCACTGGGCGAAATCATCCTCCATAGAGGTGATCTGGGTCACCTGTTTATCCTTCGCCATGAAAACAGACCTCTTTTTCCTGAATTTGACCCATCTATTTTATAGTTGTGCCGTCCCCTTGTCAAGCCAAGACTTGACCGTTCCCGCCATTGTAGATTATAATATTGGAACAACATCCGCTTTTGTTTCCCGAAAGGAACAGATTATGAGCAAACAGCGATACCTGGCCGAACTGCAGCGGCTTTTGATTTTTATGACCTCCGCCGACCGGGCGGAGACCATCCGGCGCTACGGGGAGCTACTGGACGCCGCCGGCCCCGAGGGGGAGGACGCCGTCGTCCGGCGGGTGGGCTCTCCCACCGCGGTAGCCATCCGCCTGAGCCGCTCCTATGAGCCCGGCAGCATCCGGGACGAATTCTTCCCCGACGGCATATCCACCCTCCGGCCGGAGCCCGCGCAGGCCTCAGAGCCTGAGCCGGAAGAAGCGCCGGAGCCGGAGCCGGTCCCGGAGCCCGAACCCGAACCGGAGCCTGAACCGGAGGCCGAACCGGAGCCGGAAGAGACCCCGGCCGCCGTACATACCGTGACCTACGACCACTCCCTGGTGGAGAACGAGCTGCCGGAGCTGGAGATGCCGGAGCTGCCGGAACTGCCGGACTTGCCCGTTCCTCCGGCCCCAGAGCCGGAACCCGAGCAAGGACCGGAGCCGGAGAGCGTCCCCGGACCGGAACCGGTTTCGGAGGACACCCCCGAGCCGGCCCCGGAACCCGAGCCCGAGCCAGAACCCGAGCCGGAGGAGAAACAGGATCTCCCCCCGGAGGAAAGCCAGCCGGCCGCCCCGCCGGCGGGACCGGAGCCGGTACCGCCCGCGCCGCCTCTCCCCCCGGAAAGGCCCGCTCCCCGGTTCATCTCCGTGCCCCTGGACGCCCCGGAGCCGCCGCCCCCTCCCCCGGAAAAGACGGTGACCGTCAAGCGCTCCATGCCCCTGTGGATAGGCGTTCCCCTGTTCGTCCTGGGGCTGCTGGCGATAGCGGTCCCCCTGGGCGCGCTGGCGCTGGTCTTGTCGGTGGTTCTGCTCTGTCCGGGTCTGGTGGTGCTGGCTGGCGCGTGGCTGATCGCGGTGGGCGGCCTGTGGTGCGTCAGCTACATCGCCGACGCTCTGATGCTGTTCGGCGCGGCCTTCTTTGTGCTGGGTCTGGCGCTGCTGGTGCTGTTTCTGGGCTTGTGGCTGGCCGTTTCCATGGTAAAGCTCTACATCCGCCTGGTACGGGGCATGAAGCATCTGTTTTTGGGAAGGAAGGTGAGAGAGTATGCATAAACTCTGGCGCGTCGTATGCACGCTGGCCTTCGCCTGTTTCCTGCTGGGCGCCCTGGGGATCGGCGTGGGCTTTTTCACCGGCAGCTCTCCCACCGCCATCCAGGCCCACGGCCACCTGGCCCAATATGGTCAGCGCCTGGCCATGAACTGGGACATCCTGCGCCAGGACTTTGCCGCGCTGCTGGCCTGGCTGGGACTTTGACAGGAGGTGTATCCATGCCCACGCTCAGCGACAGAGTGGGGACCTTCACCGACTCGGTGATCCGCCGCATGACCCGCATCAGCAACCAATACGGCGCCGTGAACCTGAGCCAGGGCTTCCCCGACTTCGATCCTCCCCGGGCCATGCTGGACCGGCTGGCCCAGGCGGCCTATGCCGGGCCCCATCAGTACTCCATCACCTTCGGCGCGCCGGACCTGCGCCGGGCGCTGGCGGCCAAGGTGAGCCGCTCCATGGGCCGGGCCATCGACCCGGACCGGGAGATCGTGGTGACCTGCGGTTCCACGGAGGCCATGATGTGCGCCATGATGACCGTGTGCAACCCCGGGGACAAGGTGCTGGTGTTCTCCCCTTTTTATGAAAATTACGGCGCCGATGCCATCCTCTCCGGCGCGGAGCCCATCTACATCCCCCTGGTCCCCCCTGATTACGGCTTCGATCTGGGGCTGATCGAGCAGGGCCTGCGGGAGGGGGCCAAGGCCATCATCATCTGCAACCCCTCCAACCCCTGCGGTAAGGTGTTCACCCGGGAGGAGCTGACCGCCATCGGCGCGCTGCTCACGAAATACGACGCTTTCGCCGTCACGGACGAGGTATATGAGCACATCGTCTACGCCCCTTACCGGCACATCCCCATGGCCAGCCTGCCGGGCATGTTCGACCGGACCATCACCTGCAGCTCCCTGTCCAAGACCTTTTCCTGCACCGGCTGGCGTCTGGGGTACATCGTGGCCCCGGAGGCGGTGGCGGAGGGCGCGAAGAAGGTCCACGACTTCCTCACCGTGGGGGCCGCCGCGCCCCTGCAGACGGCCGCCGTGGCCGGCCTGGAGCTGCCGGACAGCTACTATGAGGACCTTCTGGCCCTATACACCCAAAAGCGGGACCACTTCCTGGCGGGCCTGGACGCCATCGGCCTGAAGCACAATATCCCCCAGGCCACCTATTTCGTTCTGATCGACATCTCCGATTTCCTGGCGCTGCCCCGTTTCGCGGGCTGGACGGACCTGCAGTTCTGCGAGTGGATGATCCGCGACATCGGCGTGGCGGCGGTGCCCGGCTCCAGCTTTTTCAAGGAGCCGGTGAACCACCTGATCCGCCTGCATTTCGCCAAGGACCAGTCCGCCCTGGACGAGGCCCTGCGCCGGCTGGCCAAGCTGAAGGAGATCCTCCCATGAGACGGCTGAACCAGATCCTGAACATCGCCATCGGCGCCAGCCTGGGCCTGTTCGCGGGCAACGCGCTGTTTCTGTACTTCGACTGGCGCGCCCACCCGGAGCTGTACGCCATGAACTCCGCCCCCTGGTACGCGGGCCTCGTGGTATACGGCCTTTTTGCCGCCGTGGTGGTGCTCGCTTCCCTGGTGGCCAAGCTGATCATCCGCCCAAAGCTGAAATAACGCCCCATGCCAAAGACCGGACGTGGTTTCCCACGTCCGGCCTTTTTTTGTTGTATAAAAAGCGTCCCCGCTTTTATGGCAGCCGGATATCCGTCCAGTCACGCACGTCATTCTGGCCGTGTTCATTATCCCCCGCGGCCACCACGGTGCCGTCCGACTTCAGGCCCGCCACCCGGTAATATCCCGCGGCCACCGCCACATCCTGCCTCTTTCCCGCCCGTCACACGTCCGTGGGCAGGGGCACCCGCTCCATCAGGATGGTCCCGAAGCAGGTCAGGCTCCGCTCCGCGTCCCGGGGGATGGTCACGTCCGCGTCCTTCCGGTCCCGGTTCAGCGCGAACAGGTACAGGTTCCCCACGAAATCCTGGCATACTTGTTTACATAAAAACTCCCCATCCAGCAGCAGCGCCGCCACCTCTCCGTCCCGGGGCGCCCTCTTCTGTCCCAGGGCCACGGACCCGTCCGGCAGATAGGGCTCCATGGAGTTTCCGTTGATGCGGATGGCGAAATCCGCCCCGCTGTCCTCCGGCACCTGGTAATCCTCCCAGGGGTTGCCGAAATCCGGCTCCCCCAGGCCCGCGGCAAAGCTGGCGCCGAACAGGGGGATCACCTTTCCCGGCTTCTTCTCTGGGGCCGTCAGGGCGGTCATCCGCCTTTTTTCCTCTCCGGCCACCCACCGGACCACCCGCCTGCCGTGGTCGTCCAGATCGTCAAAATCCCGGGCCAGGCCCATGGCCTCGGCGCTGATCTGCTGGCCTGCCGGTGTCCGGCCGTCCTCGAAATCGGCCAGCGGCCGCCCCAGAGCCCGGGCCAGCGCCTGCATCATGGCAAAAGACGGGCTGGCGGTCTTGCCTCCCGTGACCTTATTCAGCGCCCCCACGGACACCCCGGCCCGCCGGGCCAGCTGCTCGATGGTCAGTCCCGCCTGCTTTCGGTAGGCGGTGATCTTCTCGCCCAATTCCATGGCCTATCCCTCCTGTCTGCTCCTATTCTACCCGTATTCTCCCGGTCTGTCAATAAAAATATCTACTTTTCGGGACACTTTCTCCTTGACAAATCTACTTTTCGGGATTATTATAAGCTCATCCAGTCCCGGATACGGGACAAGCCTGAAAAAAACATTGCCGAAAAAGGAGGATATACAGATGGATTGGAAACAGGAGGCGGCGGAGAAGTTGTTGCAGTACGAGGTCCGGCGGCAGTCGCTGGAGAACATCCCCGCGGAGATCAAGCGCCTGGAGCAGGATTACAGCGCCCTTCGGGCCTCTGTGCCGGACTCCATGCCCGCCCGCGGCGGCGGCAGCCGGCGGGAGGACGCCATGCTGACCAACATCGTCCGCCGGGAGGAGCTGGCCCGGCAGCTGGAGTCCGCCCGGGCCTGGGTGGCGCTGGCGGAGGGCGGGCTGGCGGCCTTGGACGAAGAGGACCGGCTGGTGCTGGACCGGTTCTATGTCCACCGGCACAAGGGAGCGTGCGAGCGGCTGTGCGAGGAGCTGGACCGGGAGAAGGCCCAGGTCTACCGCCGGCGGGAGAAGGCCCTGCGGCGGTTCACCCTGGCGCTATACGGCGGCCTGGAGAGCTGACCGCCGGCGAAAAAAGCGGAAGGAACGCCGTTCCTTCCGCCTTTTTTGTCCGTATAGGTCATTCCCGCCCCAGCAGGGGCTTTTTCTTGATCTGCGCCCACCGGCGGGGATACTGGCCCGGCGTGGGCTTCACCTTTTCGATCACCGCCACCGCGTGGACCGTATCCGTGCCCGGCACCGTATACCGCCGGATCTCCCGCAGCCGGCCGCCCAGGGCCCGCACCGCGAAGTCCCCCCGGGCCACCTCCTCGTCGCAGTCCGGTTTTTTCATCGCCAGAAACAGTCCGCCCACCTTTACCTGCGGCAGGCAAAGCTCCGCCAGGGCCGTCAGCTCCGCCACCGCCCGGCTGGTCACCACGTCGAACCGCTCCCGCAGGGCGGGCATCTCCTCCGCCCGGCCCCACAGGCAGACCACATCTTCCAGCCCGATCCGGCCGCAGGCCTGGCGCACGAAATCCATTTTCTTGCCCACGCTGTCCAGACAGGTCAGCCCCATGTCCGGCCGCAGGATACGCAGCGGCACGCCGGGAAATCCCGCCCCGCTGCCCACATCCAGCACGTCCTTCCCGGCAAAGTCCGCCGCGCCCAGCAGCGCCGCGCTGTCCAAAAAGTGCAGCTGCGCCACGGCCTCCGGCTCGGTGATGGCCGTCAGGTTGGTGATCTCGTTGGCCTCCAGCAGCAGCCGCCCGTATTCGGCCATGGCCTGTATCTGCGCCGGGCCGGCCTCTATGCCCAGGGCCGCCAGCCCCTCTGTCAGGATCTGTTCCATATCTTCTCCTCAAAAAGAGAAGGCGCGCCATGGCGTGCCTTCCCTTCCTTTTTTCTTACGCCTTCCGGCAGTATACCACACCGCCGGGCTCTGTTCAAGCGGCGGCATAGAACCCCAGGCCGCCCATCACCGCCAGGCACTCATATCCGCTGCCCATATCCGCCGCGGAGATGTAGGTGGCGCCGCCGGTGGGGTCCCAGCCGTCCAGGGCCAGCTTGGCCGCCAGCACGGCGGATTCGTCCGGCTCGGAGTAGATCATGCCGTTGGTAACGATGTCGAACTGGTTCTTGGCGAAGATCACCTCATAGATGTTGTCGCTCCCGCCGAAGGACCCGTCCTTCAGCCGGTTGACACACACGCTGCCCACGGCGACCTTTTCCGTAAAGGTGTCCTCGCCCGCCATGGCGTAGATCATCCGACTCAGCCAATAGAGGTCGTTCTTATCGTAAAATGTTTCTCCGGATTCCAGGGGGACCGGCTCTGTGCTCTCCACCGTCACCTGCCAGCGGGCCCGGTCCCAGGCGGCCGTGATGCCCAAGCACTTCACCAGCTGCTCCACCGGCAGCGCCAGCGCGCCGCCCAGATCATAAGCGCCGTTCTCCAGATACAGATAGCGGTCGTTGCACATGAACCAGGCCTGTCCCACCTGGGCGGTGAGCACGATGCCCTCCCCCGCCAGGGACAGGGCGTTGCCCTGGTCGATGATATCCACCGGCAGGCCCAGCGCCTCAAAGAAGGCCGCCACGCCCACATAGGGCTGTCCGCCCACCAGCAGGCACTCCCCTGTCCGGGCTTGTCCCACATACAGCGGCACCGTCGTCCGGTTGTCCGTCACTTCCGGCGAAGGGGTGGCCTGCTCGGTCTCCTCCCCCAGCACCACGAAGGTGGCCTGGGGCAGCTCCGCGACGTAGCTCTCCTCCGCCGATGAATCATCTCCTGCAAAAACAGTCTGGCTCATCACGCCCACGGTCAGGCAGAGCGCACAGACGACTGCCGCGATCTTCGCCAACCACCGGTGTTTCATTCGGACTGCCTCCCTTTCGCATAATAGGCCAAAATGCAAGTACAGGTTTCCCTGGATTCATTTTGGGTACTATAATTATACAAAAAGGAAATTGTTGAAAACAATCGGCATTGTGGCAAAATGACGGGTTTTCAAATTGGTGGTTGTACCAAACCTACTAGACCTAGTATTTCTTTTCCGGACAAGCCGGAAAAAGGCGTCAACATCTTGTGGCGGTGAATTGCCAAATTATGGGTTTGTCCAAAAATTCGACAGAAATTTCCAAAAAATCGTCCACGCCCAACTCGTCATAATACATCTTATGTCTACGAGTTCCCCTGTTTTGGGGGCAAATTATGTCAATTGCTTCAGGGCCTTGGCCAGCTGATCCGGGCAGGAAGTTCCCTTGCCGTTGCAGTCGATGCCCTCCATGCGGGAAATGGCCTCTTCCACGGGCATACCCACCACCAGCCGGGAGATTCCCTGGAGATTTCCGTTGCAGCCCCCCACTACCTCCACGCTTTTGATCACGCCGTCCTCGGCCTCGATCCGCATCAGTCTGGAGCAAACGCCCCTCGGTGTGTACGTTACCTGCATTTTATGTTTTCTCCTTCCTTTGTAAAAAATTACGGCCCGCCGGAGGAATAATTTCCGCCGGACCGGCATATACTTCATTGTTATCAAAATATGCAGCCCATCCTGTATCCGATACCGGGAGGTCCCATATGAAGATCAAGATCCTGTCCGTGCTACTGCTCACCGCCAGCTTCGCCCTGTTGGGCATCGCCTCCGGGGCCATCCCCGTTCTGGGGGCGGACGTCCCGGCGGCAGAGCCGGGGCTGTCCGCGGAACTGCCGGGGCCGGACGGGGCGGAAACGCCCGCGCCGCCTGTGCAGAGCCCCCTTCCGGCGGAGCCGGCGGAAGAAACGCCTGTCCCGGCGGAAACGCCGGCCGCGGCCACCTTGCCGCCGGAGACCGCCTCGCCCTCTCCCCTGGCGGAGCCGGACGGTGAAGAAGCATACTGGACGCCGGAGGCGGAGGTGCTCACCACCACCATCACCTGGACCGATCCCATCAAAAACCAGACGGACCGCCAGGTGGACGGCCAGGCGCTTTTGGCTCTGCCCCCCGCCATATCCCTGCCGGAGGAGGGCGCCCAGATCCTCATCATACATACCCACGCCACGGAGGCCTACACCCCCTCCGGGGCCGACCAGTATGTTTCCGACGCGGGATACCGGACGCTGGACACAGACCAGAGCGTGGTCCGGGTGGGCGAGGCCCTGGCCCAGGCGCTGCGCGCCCAGGGCCTGAACGTGATCCACGACGAGGGCGTGTATGACTGGCCCAGCTACAACGGCTCTTATACCCAGAGCGGCGCGGCCGTCACGGCCCACCTGGAACAGGACCCCGGCATCGCCATGGTCATCGACCTGCACCGGGACGCCCTGGGCACGGAGGAACAGATCTACCGCACCGTATCCTCCCGGGAGGACCCCGCCGCCCAGATCATGTTCGTCATGGGCACGGACGTGAGCCTGGCCCATCCCAACTGGCGGGACAACCTGGCTCTGGCGCTGAGCCTGCAGGGGCTGGCGGAGGCGAAATACCCCGGCCTGACCCGGCCCACCCTTCTGTGCCCCTACCGGTACAACCAGCAGCTCACCGCCGGGAGCATGATCCTGGAGGTGGGCACCACCGGCAACACCCTGCAAGAGGCCATCACCGCCGTGGAGCGCTTCGCCGACGCGGTCGGTCCGGCGCTGGCGGCCCGGGTGGGCGCATAAAACGCCTCTTTTCCGGGCATACTCTTCCGGGGCGCGCTACATAGCTATCATCATAGCTGTACTATTATACAACATGGGGGCAAAAAATGAAAGTAGCAGATATCATGTCGTCCCGGGTGATCTCCGTGGGCCAGAAGGAACCGGTGGCCGCCGCCGCCCGGCTGATGAAGCGCCACAATCTAGGCGCGCTGCCGGTGTGCGACGAGCGGGGCGTCCTGCGGGGGATGGTGACGGACCGGGACATCGTGACCCGGTGCGTGGCCCTGGACCTGGACCCGGCGGACACCATGCTCCGGGAGATCATGACCCGGGGCGTGCTCACCTGCAAGCCCGCCGACGACGTGGGCAAGGCCGCCAGCGCCATGGGCCGGGAGCAGATCCGCCGCATCCCCGTCACCGACGACGGGAAGCTGGTGGGCATGGTTTCCCTGGGGGACATGGCCCGCCGGGAGATCTTCTGCATGGAGGCCGCCGCCGCCCTGGGGGACATCTCCTCCAACATCCGCCGGGACGTCAAATAACGCCCTGTCCCGGCCAGTCAAACCGCGGGTCCCGCCCCAGGGCGGGACCCGCGGTCTATGGCTGCCGGCTGAAAGCGCCGGGCGAACGGGACCTCAGCGCACGACATACTTCATGGGCGTGAACCTTATCCCGTCGACCTCCTGTTCCTCTGATAGGGGGATAAAGCCGATATGGAGATAGAAGCCCTTCCCGTAGGGGGAAGAATTCAAAGTGATCTCTTTTAGAGCCGGATCTTCTTTTCTTACGTCTTCCAGCAGAAACTGAAACAGGGCGGTCGCAATGCCCCGATGGTGGTATTCCTTTTTTGTAAAGACCAGGTTGATATGCGTTTTGTTTGCGCGCATCCCCATGATCCCCACGATCTTATGGCCGTCAAACGCCGCGTAGATCGGGCAGAGCCCCTGTTTGCAGCTGTCGATGAATGCCTTATTCTCGACCAAGCTGCGCTTAAATGCGCTCACTCCCTCCGGCCCGTAATCCGGCGCTTCAAACTGCATAAAAACTTCCAGCGCCAGCGCAAGAGCCTCATCCACTTCGTCGCTGGTTATTTTTCTGATAGAATACATAGCTTATATTTCCTTGATAAACAAAAAATAGATCAATATCCCGTCAATGAGAAAATCGTGGATCTCAATACCTTGAAAGAGAAATCCAGACGCTATACATACCAGCGTGATCCCGACGGCTATCATCTTTGATACTGTTCCGTCACCCTTAGCCATCCAGGCAATACATGCAAGAAAGGGAGAGATACACGCTACCGCAGCCCAAAAGTAAATGAAGCCCCAGCTATATACAGAATTTGTTAGCTCTGCCATCATATAGTATGCTATCAGCATACCAACACAAAACAGAAAAACATTCAGCATGGCCTTCTTCTTTGTGTCGCTATATATGGAAATAACAACGCCTATAAGAAGCCACACTGTAATTTCCGAAAATATGTTCCCTAAAAGCGAGGTATATATATCAAAGATTTTGCTCAAAGCACCTGCGATCAAGCCGACGACAAAAATGCTGATCGGATTAAGAATCGCTTTTTTCAACTTTATCACTTCACTTTTCCCGATATCTTCCGTAAGCTGGATCAAAAGTGCCGATTTCAATGATCCTATACGATCTCCGATGATTCCCGCTCTAAGCTTCCTCTGGGCAAGGCCCGGCAAAGGGTCGCCAGCTTTTCAATACTCGGCGTAATCCCGTATTTTCTCTATGACGCCCAAATAGTCGTGGGCGGTGCCGCTGAACCCTTCCGGGTCGATGGGATTATACCCCGCCGCCTGCAAAAGCGCAAGGGTGGAGCCATTCCGCCCCTCGAAAGCAGCAAAGATCGCAAGCCCTTTGGGACTTGCGATCTTTATTGTCCGCTGTCGTAGAATATCTTCTCGTCCGGCAGCACCAGCCCCAGCTTATCTCTGGCGATGTCCTCGATGGTCTTTTCGTCGTCCTTGTGGTCTATGGCGTATTGGAGCGCGGCGTTTTCCTCCTGTATCTGCTCCACCTGCTTTTGCAGCTCCGACTCTGTCTCGGTGGCCTCGGCCACCTTCGTCCGCATATTCAGCAGCGCGATACAGGCATAGGCGATCAGCCCGGCCACTACGATCAGCGTCAGCCAGTTGGCCCTGCGAAATTTCACGGCGCTTCGCTCCTTTCCGTTCCCGGATGGTCTGTTTCCATTTTGTAGCTATTATTGTAAACCATTTCCGGCCATTTGAAAAGAGTTTTTTCCACTGTTTGCGCAAAAAAGCCCCGCCCCGGCGCGCCGGCGCCAGCAAGATCCCCGCGCACCGGGCCGCCCGGGCCCACATCTTCCCCGCCGCCGGCCGGGTCACCGGGGACACGCAGCCCATCCACAGGCCCATGCCCCCCAGTCCGAACACCGCCATATAGAGCCGCGGCCTGCCCTCTATCCCGGCCAGGCCCCCGGCGAACAGGGCCGAAACGGCGGCGACGGCGAACAGCCCGTCCCCCGCCCAGGCGGGCAGGCCGGCCCGGTCCCGGGCCCCGCCCAGCACGTCGTACAGCGCCCCCAGTCCCGCCCCCGCGAGCAGCGCCCAGCCCGCCTGGAGCAGCTGGGTCAGCGGCGGCAGCGCCATCAGTGAAACAGCCTGGCCCAAAATCCGCCCCGGACGCCGCTCTCGGCGTAATCCAGTCCCGTCACCGTTCCCGACACGGTGAGTTCTCCGCTGGTCTTTTCCAGCTTATCCACCCGCAGGCCCTCGCCCCGCACATACAAAAGCCCCCGGCTGGTCCGCACGGCCACCTCGCCCTCGTCAAAGCTCTCCACTTCCTCCACGCCGCTCATCCACAGCCGGCCGCAGTCCTCCATGGTCAGCTTATGGACCGGCGCGCTCTTGCCCCTGTTTTCCTCATAGGCCATGAAAAGCCCTCCCATGATCTTTTACCACAAAGATATGGGAGGGTCCTTCGATTTATGCCTGGCTCCCCGCAGGGAAACAGCGGGATTTGGCGCTCTTTGGCGGCGTCAGCACATCTTCGCCCCGGCGGGGATGGCGTCGTCCACCATCAGCAGATTCAGCTTCTCCTCCCCGTGCTCGGTGTGCACGGCGGAGATGAGCATGCCGTTGGAGGCCAGGCCCATCATCTTCCTGGGCGGCAGGTTCACGATGGCCACCAGGGTCTT
>CANQUE010000027.1 GCA_947626905.1 uncultured Oscillospiraceae bacterium | reverse complement strand
TGGTGCGGGTAACAGGATTTGAACCTGCACGGTCGCCCACGGGAACCTAAATCCCGCGTGTCTGCCAATTCCACCATACCCGCCCGGTAGGGCCATTATACAGAAAAGCGGCCCGGGTTGCAAGGGCGGGGCGGAAATTTCCCCGGCCTTTCACGTTGACGGAAAGGCGGTTTTCTGGTATCATTACAATACAAAAGCCCGGGGCTATGCCGCCGGGGGAAAGGAGCGAGATATGGCACACAGGATCGTTACCATCAGCCGGGAATTCGGCAGCGGCGGCCGCACCATCGGCCGGAAGACCGCGGAAAAGCTGGGTATTCCCTGTTATGACAATGAGCTTTTGGAGAAGATCGCCGAGGAGAGCGGCCTGGCCAAGGAATACATCGCCGAGCGGGGCGAATATACCCCCCGGGGCGGCTGGCTGGCCACCGCCTTCGCCGACCGCTCCGTAAATGGGCTGAGCGTGCAGGACTATCTTTGGACCGTGCAGCGCCGTCTGATCCTTCAGATCGGGGAGAGCGAGGACTGCGTGATCGTGGGCCGCTGCGCCGACTACATCCTGGAGGAGAAGGCGGACCTTTTGAAGGTGTTCATCTATGCCCCCATGGCCGCCCGGGCGGAGCGGATCGTAACGCTCTACGGCGAGACCAGCGACAGCCCGGAAAAGCGCCTGCGGGACAAAGACAAGCGCCGGGCGGCCTATTATCAGTTTTACACCGATATGGAGTGGGGCAAGGCCCAGCATTACCACATCGCGCTGGACAGCGCCCGTTTCGGCATCGACCGGTGCGTGGATATCATCTCCAGCCTGTTTTGACCCGGGAAAAACAGCGGTCCCGGCGTCCGCAGTCAGCGGACGCCGGGATCGTCATATTTCGATCAGGCAGTGCTCGTAGGCATTGATGACCGTCGTGTCCCCTCGCTGGGTATACTGGGGGATGTGGATACCATAAGTAAAGTGGATGTGGCCGTGGATAAAATACCGGGGCTGGTATTTGTCCAGAAGATCGTTGAAGCACTCAAATCCCCGGTGGGACAGGGTGTCGAAGTCGTTCAGTCCCCGGGCTGGGGCGTGGGTAAGCAGGATGTCGAAGCCGCCGCTGCGGCGCAGCTGGGGCTTCAGGCGCCGTATCCGCCGGGCCATCTGCTGCTCGGTGTACATGCACTGGCCGTCGCGGTACCGGTAGGAGCCGCCCAGGCCCAGGATGCGCAGGCCCTTTTCGACGACGATCCTGTCGTCCGCGCACTCGCATCCCTCCGGCGGCTGGGTCAGGAAAACGTCGTCATGGTTCCCCCGCACATAGACCAGCGGGCAGTGGGCCATGGTCACCAGAAATTCCAGATAGCTGCGCCGCAGATCGCCGCAGGCCAGGATCAGGTCGAAGGGGTCCAGACATCCGGGCTGGTAGTATTCGTAATATTTCAAAGAGGGCACGTCGGAAACGGCCAGGATCTTCATGGGGCGTCCTCCCCGGAGGCGGGCCGGGCGCCGGTCACCCCGGCGATCCAGACGGTGGCCTTGCCGGTGTCGCTCAGCTCCGAATAGGAGGGGATGGCGCCGGACACGTTCTCGTTCAGCCAGCTCATGTCGATGATCTGCTCCGGGGTGAGGACCTTGCCCTTGTCCAGGATCAGCTGTCCGGCCTGGTCGTACAGCGGCCCGGTGAAGGGCTGGCACAGGCCGGCGCGGATGCTCTTTTCCAGCAGCCCCGCCATCTTCCGCACGCCCTCGGGCAGCTTGTCGGAGTAGCGCATCTCCACCACGCCGGCGGACATGCCCCAGTAATAGTTCAGGGCCTTGGGGCTGCCGGCGCTCTCCGACTGGAAGCTGCCGTCCCGGATGCGGCGCAGCAGCGCCTCGTAATACACGCCCCACCGCCACACGGGCATGGCCAGGTTCACCTGGCTCCCGTCGGGATTGACCAGTCCCAGGCCGAAGGGGGTCCGGCCCCGGTCGGTGAGCCGGGTCAGGTCCTGGGAGGAGATCAGGCGGATGCCCTGCTCCGTCAGCCGCTGGGCGGCGCTTTCCGCCCCGGCCACGGAGGACCATTCCAGACATACTTTGGAGCGGGGGCTCACCGTCTGCACGCCCAGGGCGAAGGCGTTGATGCCCGCTACCTGGCCGAAGATGGGGTAGTCGCACACATAGCCCACATCCTCGCCGCCGGACAGGGCCCCCGCGATGACGCCGGCGATGAATTTCGCCTCATACATCCGGGCGTAGTAGGTGCGGATGTACCGGTGGGACATATTCAGCGCGCAGTTGAGGATGGTGAGCTTGGGGTTTTCCACGGCGGCCCGGAGGCTGGCGGGCATCAGCCGGGGGGAGGTGGTGAAGATCACCGTGTTCCCATCGTCCGCCGCCTGGCGGATGATCTGGTCCGCGTCGCCGTCCAGGGCGTTGAAATAAGCGTGGGTGCGGATCTTGTCCCCGAACAGGCGCTGCACGTACTCCCGGCCCAGCTCATGGCCATAGGTCCAGCCGGACAGGGCGGGGTCCTTGTCGTGGACGAAGGCCACGTCCATGACTTTCTCGCTGCGGGGCAGGACCCGGGACAGCAGGCCCTCCGGCTTTTCCGCCTCCGGGGCCAGCTTCACGTCAATGGGGTCCGGCTCCTGCTGGAGGGTGATCTCCTCCCAGACCTGGGAAACGGACTTTTTCATCTCTGTGCCGGTCATGGAGCGCAGGGCCTGGAAGCCGTATACTTCCATATAGGCGAGCATGGCGTCCGCCACGGTGGTGGTCAGCCGCTTGCCGCCGTTGGCCTCGTAGGCGGCGCGGAAATTGTAGTAGACGGAGCGGAAGCATATCCGGTCGTCGTCGGACCACATCTGGCCGGGGCTCTTGCCCAGCAGCTGCTGCAGCCGGGCATAGCCGCCGGGCTTGGTGAACTCGATATAGTTCACCTGGGTGGCCCGGTAGAACTCCACATATTCGTAATACAGCTCCGTTTCCGGGTCGCTGCGGTTCTCCGGGAGGACGCGGGTGACGTGGGCGTCTACGGTGTCCGCGCCGAAAAAGCGCAGCACGCTGACGCGCTTGTTGCCCTCCTCCACGTAGTAGCGGTTCATGTATTCCCAGACCTTGACAGGGTCCCGGATGCCCTCTTCCACATGGGCCTGGCACAGCCGCTGCCACTTGTCGGAGAACTCCGAGCCCATGGGCATGAGCGGCATCAGGTTCCGGGCGAAAGCGCTGGCCCGGGCGGCGGTGCGGGTGCCGACGATGTGCTCCATGGGGATCTGGACGGTGCCCAGATCCACGCCCATCATCAGCCGCTCCGCCGGGAGGATCACCTCCAGAGCGGGGGGATAGGGATGCAGTCCCTCCGCGGTACAGCGGCGGAACTCCTTCTGGGCCAGCTTCTGCGCTTCGGCATAGTAATTGGTCTGCATGGACACGTCCTTTCACGGAAGGGTCGGTTCTCTCATTCAAGGCGCCATTGTACACCAAGCGCCCGGCCAGACACAAGAGGGATTATGCCCAAAAAGAGCCCGGAAAACAGAGGGCTTTTTGCGGTTGTGCCCGGCCCTCCCGCCTGGGAGCCGGGCCTTCGGGACGGCGGGGAGAGAGCTGTCTCATTTTTTCGGTCTCCGATTGATTTTCCATCGCCGCCGTGCTATACTGACCGCAGGGCGGTCATTATACATGATTTAAAAATAGATAACAGGCCGGAGTGTGGGCGATGGACGGTACGCGGAGAGAAGTTGAAGAGCTTTGGCGGGACCTGGACAGGGAGAGCCGGGCCTATGAGCAGTCTGTGGACAGGCTGCGCCGCAAGCGCACGGGCCTGTATCTGACCTCGCTGGATCTGGCGCTGGCGATGATGGAGGAGCTGGTGGGCAGCCTGGAGGGCAGCCAGAGGCGGAAGCTCTACGAAAAGCGGTTCCTGGAGCCCTGCGCGGGCACCGGGAACTTTGTGTTTGCCTATCTGCGGGTATGCCGGTCTCTGGGCTTCACCCAGGAGCAGTACCGGCGGCTTTTGGACAACATCTATGCCTGCGATGTGAACGGGGACGCTTTGGCGGTCTATCGGAGGAACCTGGAAAGGGTGGCCCGGGCCTGGTTCGGCGTGGCGCTGGACGAGGCGTATTTTGCCGCCCACACCGGCGGGGGACTGCTGTATGACCTGGACGGGGAGCCGGTCCGCTATATCCCGGTGGAGGAAGCGCTGGGCCCGGCGGCGGAGGGCGGATTTGACATCGTGGTCACCAACCCGCCTTACAAGAATCTGAAGGCGGAGAGCAGCCATTACGCCACGGCGGACCAGCAGCGGCGGGACAAACGCTCTTACGCGGCCGTCGGCGGCCAGGCGGCGGCCCGGTTCCCTTACGCCGCCTGCGGGGTGCTCAATCTGTATAAGCTCTTTGTGGAGGAGATCTGCGACCGGTATCTGGCCCCGGGGGGATGGTGCTCCCTGCTGCTGGCCTCGTCCATCCTGTCGGACAAATCCTGCGCCCGGCTGCGGACCCATCTGCTGGAGACCTGCTCCATCCGCTCTCTGCGGCTGATCGCCGAGAGCAGCCGCTATATCGACGCGTCCCAGGCCCTGTGCGCCATGCTGTTTCGCAAGGGGGAGCGGACCGAGCGGGTGTTCATCGACGGGTCCTTTGCCGGCGACCTGAAAAAGGGCGCGCTTACGGACATAGAGGACGTGCTGGACCAGTCCACGGGAAACGCGCTGCTGGTGCTCACCGGCGGGGAGTACCGCATCCGCCGGCAGATGAAGGCCCACCCCACCATCGGCCAGATCCCCTATATCCGCAACCTCCGGGGGGAGCTGGATCTGACGGAGCAGAAGGGGGCCATCTCCGCCCGGCCCACGGCCTATCCGCTGCTCCGGGGCCGGCACATCGGCTATTACCGGCTCATGGACCGGCCGGAAGAGGAATATGTGAGGGAGGATTTCGTCCGGACCGCGGCCAAGCGGCCCTATATTTTCCGCCCCCGGCTGGCCTGCCAGCAGATCGCCAACATGGCGAAAAAACGGCGGGTATGCTTCGCCTATGTGCCGGAGGGGCATGTGCTGGCCAACAGCTGCAATTTCATCGCTCTGGAGGACAACCCCGACGGGGTGGACCTGTATTTTCTCATGGGGGTGCTGAACAGCTCCCTCATCGACTGGTATTTCCGCCTGACCAGCAGCAACAACCACATCAACAATTATGAGCTGGACGGGTTCCCCATCCCCCTGGGGTACAGCCGGAAGGAGGAGCTGTCCGCGGCGGTGCGGTCTTATCTGGACCGGCCGGAGGAGGCCCTTCTGGGGAAGATCGACGCCATGGTCTATGAGGCGTACGGCATCGCCGGGGAGGACCGGCCCGGTCCCGGCCCGGCGGAGGGCGGGGAGGATCTGGCCGGGGCTTTTTGCCGGGACCTGGGGCACATCGTGCCCGGGGTGACGGAGGAGGAGTGCCGCCGGGTGCTGGCGGGCGTCGGGTCGGCGCGGGAGCTGGGCCTGGCCGGAAAGCCGGACGCCACCGCCTTTGAAAAGCGGGTGATGGAGGGCATGGAAAAGAAGTACCGGGCCCTTCAGGCCGGGCAGGTGCTCAACCACACCACCTTCAAGCTCAGCGCCCTGGACATGGAGATGATCCGGCCCATCCCCCAGGGGGGGAGCTGGCGGGACATCCCGCCGGAAACGGTGCAAAAATCCCGCCGCCTGATGCGGATCACCCAGACCGGCGGCCGGACCACCCTGTACGGCCGGATCGATTACGCCCGGCCCTCCTATACCATCACCACCTATTTCAACCGGCCGGGCAACGGCACTTACGTCCACCCGGTCCACGACCGGGTGCTGAGCGTCCGGGAGGCCGCCCGGCTGCAGACCTTCCCGGACAGCTACCTGTTCTGCGGAAACAAGAGCGATATGCTCCGGCAGGTGGGCAACGCCTTTCCGGTGCTGCTGGCCTACCGGCTGGGCAGGACCATCCTGGAGAAGACCGGGTGCCGCACCTCGGTGGACCTGTTCTCCGGGGCGGGAGGCATGACCCACGGCTTTTGGCAGGCGGGCATCCGGGCCGCCGTGGCCAACGACATCGACGAGAGCGCCTGCGTCACCCTGGCGGTGAACAACCCGGAGATCCAGGTGCTGTGGGGGGATGTGACCGACGGCCGGGTGAAGGAGCGGATCATCCGCCAGGGCCAGGACGCCGGGGCGGACATCATCTGCGGCGGACCGCCCTGCCAGGGCTTCTCCCTGGCCGGGTTCCGGAAGAAGGACGACCCGAGAAACGAGCTGTTCCGACACTTCGTGGACATCGTATCCGCGGTGAGGCCGAAGGTCATCGTCTTTGAGAATGTGGAGGGGCTGCTCAGTTTTCAGAACGGGCGCACCTACCGGGACATCATCACCCTGTTCTCCCAGCTGGGTTACCGCACCGAGGGGCGGAAGCTGCTGGCCAGCGATTACGGCGTGCCCCAGCGGCGCCGGCGCGTGGTGATCATCTGTACCCGCCGGGACATGGATATCCTTCCCGGGGCGCTGTATCCGGAACCGGTCACCCCGGAGGAGGACCGGCAGGTCACGGCCTACGAGGCCCTCCGGGACCTGGAGCAGGTGCCCTGCGGCGAGGACGCCCGCTATGAGGGGGAATATACCTCTCCGCTGCTCCGGTGCCTGAAGGGCCGCGTCAGCATGGAGGCATATTTCCGGTCCCTGATGGGAAGACCGCCGGAGAAATAACGGGCCCGGAGCCAGCAAGGCTCCGGGTCTTTTTCTTTACATGGTCAGGATGAGCCGGCGCTGGATGAGGCGCATCAGAGAGCGCACCTTCTCCTCTATGGGGCCGGCCGGGCCCGGAGATCCCACGTCCCGGCAGATCTCCTCCAGCAGGGCCATCTCCCTGTCCGACAGGTCCGGGGCCATGTTCCGGTTTTCCTTTTCCCCGTATTCGTATACCGCCTGAATGGCGATGCGGCAGTACCGGTCCAGCTCGGAGCGGCTGCTCTCCGTCCGACGGCGGGGGGTCCGGCGGAGGATCTCGCCCCGGCTGCCGAAGGTATAGTCGTAGTCAAAACAGGGGAAATTCGGCGCCAGGAACGCCTCGGTCAAAAAAGCCCGTCCCCTCTGGGGGCACCGATCCAGGATGGTCCGCAGCACGAACATGAAGTCGGTCATATTCTGCTTCATCCCTGTCCGGTAGGGCTCGCAGGAACGCTCCGGGTGGGCGGCGTAGGAGGCCTTGACGTGTTCCCACAGCTCCCGGGCGTACCAGTTGGTGGGAAAAACGCCGGTACGCCGCTCGGTCTGGATGATCTTTTCTATGTCCTTTGGCTCCAGCCGGTCCCGTTTGGCGGAATTGTCGCCGCCGGGCATGGGCTGCAGGTACCGGGGATCGTGGACGAAACCCAGGGAGATGGGGCCGATGTGGTCGGCGGAGGTGTTTTTGAATCGGTCGCTGGCCATGTATTGGTTGGCGGCGTGGATGTTCCCGTCGCTCCAGTATTCGTAGGCCCGCCGGTCCTTGGCATAGGCCCGCAGGTTGTCCTTGGAGCGGCCCTTGTCCTGGCTGCCCCGGCAGCAGCGGTTATAGGGGTGGAAGCCGTCGAATCGGTCCGGGAAATCGGACATGGCCCCGGGGCCCAGACAGGCCCTTTCTTTCGCCCGGCACCGCCGCTCCAGCTCGCCGATGACGGCCTCCTTCGGCGCCGACGGCTCCAGGTCCAGCCCGCCCTTTTCGATCAGGAACCGGGCGATATCCTCCCGGGGCGTCCCGGCGCGGACCAGCTCGTCCCAGATATCGCCGATTTGGTCGCAGATGGTGAAGTCCGTCCCGTACCGGCGGTTGAGGGCCTTCAGGAGATTCACGTTGGGATAGAGGTAATACAGGCTCATCTCCCGGCCGCAGATCTGACAGACCTTCCGCTTGGTGGGGTGGATGGCCAGCATCACCTGGGCGTACATCCCCGGTCCCGCCGGGATGCCCATCTGCCGGGCCTTGTCGGCGCACCAAGCGATCCGGGCCTTGCCGATCTTGGTCTTCTTGGTGGCCACCCAGCCCAGGGAACCGTCCTCCCCCCGCCGGATGGGAAGGCCGGCATAGTTGGGGTGGGAGGCGATGAAGCGCATGTACTGTATGAAGTTGGGATGCCAGGGGCGCTCTTCCCGGGCCATGGCGTAGCCTCCTCTCCAAAAAACGGCAGCGCGGCCGGCGGAGCTCCGCCGGCCGCTGTCCGGGCCGTTACAGCATGCTCAGATACAGCTTCCCGTACTCGTAGGCCCAGTTGTCGCAGCTGTAGTCCATGGCCATGGCGTGGCCGATGAGCCCCTCCATGACGGCGGGATCGGCGTAGGCGGCCAGGGCCCGGCGCACCGCGTCGGCGAAGTCCATGCCGTCCATCCGGCTGAAGGTGAAGCCGGTTCCCTCGCCGGTGTACTGGTTGTAGGGCTGCACGGTGTCCCGCAGCCCTCCGGTCTCCCGGACGATGGGCAGGGTGCCGTAGGCCATGGCGATGAGCTGGGAGATGCCGCAGGGCTCGAACCGGGAGGGCATGAGGAAGAAGTCGCACCCGGCGTAGATGTGGTGGCTCAGATCGTCGTCATAGCCGATCCAGGCGCAGGCCCGGCCGGGGTGGCGCTCTTCCAGCCCCCGCAGCCAGCCCTCGTATTTCTTGTTGCCGTTGCCCAAGAGCACGAACGCGCAGTCGTTGTTCCAAAGCAGCTCGTCCATGGCCGCCATCACCAGCTCCAGGCCCTTCTGCTCCACCAGCCGGGTGACCATGCCGATGAGGGGACGGCCCGGCGCCACCTCCAGGCCGGTCTCCTCCATGAGGGCGGCCTTGCAGGCGGCCTTCCCGGCCCGGTGGCCGGCGGAGAAGTTGGCGGGGATCTTGGGATCGGAGGCGGGGTCCCACACGGCCCGGTCGATGCCGTTGACGATGCCGGTCACATCCCCCCGCAGACTCAGCACCGGGTCCAGGCCCTCGCCGTACTCCCAGGTGCAGATCTCCCGGGCATAGGAGGGGCTGACGGTGTTCACCCGGTCGGCCATGACGCAGCCCGCCTTCAGGAAGGAGGCCATGCCGTACCGCTCCATCAGGCCCAGGCTGCCGTCCTGGATGCCCAGGAAATCCTGGACGAAATCGAAGTGGCAAAGGCCCTGATAGGCGATGTTGTGGATGGTGAGCAGCGTGCGGGTCCGGCCCAGGCCGGAGTCTATATACTGGGTCTTCAGCAGCAGGGGGAGCATGCCGGTGTGCCAGTCGTTGCAGTGGATCACGTCGGGGATGAAGTCCAGGCGGAACAGGCTCTCCGCCACCGCCCGGGTGAAGAAGGCATACTGCTCGCCCTCCCGGTCGGGCAGATAGATCGGCCCGCCGAAGTATTCCTCGTTTTCGATCAGCCAGATGCAGACCCCGTCCAGCATCAGCCGGTTCACGCCTACGAACTTGGTCCGCCAGCCCAGGGAGATGTTGAAGGAGAACAGGTATTCCACCTGGTCGGCGTATTTGGATTTGATGACGCTGTGATAGGGGACCATCACCCGGGCGTCCATGCCCAGGGCGTTGAGGTACTTGGGCAGGGTACCCACCACGTCCGCCAGGCCGCCGGTCTTGGCCAGAGGGGCGCATTCCGCGGCGGTGAGCAGGATCCTGGCGGGACGGTCCAGTCCCTTCTCCGCGGCCAGCGCCGCGATGGAGTCTTTCAGCTCGTTGATTCCCATGGCGTTTTATCCTCCGTAAATTCAAAGTATTGCGCCGACAGCGGCGGCAGAGCCAGATGGGCCCGATGGGAGAATTCCCGGAAGCCCTCGGCCTCGTATACGATCGGGGGGAGCAGGCAACCCCACCCGCCAAAGCGGGCGTCGTCGGAGTTGAGCACCGGACGCAGCCGGCCCGCGGCGGGCAGGCCGATGACGAAGTCGTCCACGTACATGGGCGTGAAGTTGCAGACGCACACGATGGGCTTGGCGCTCTTTGCCCGGGGCCGGCGGAGGAAGGCGATGGCGCTGTGGTCGGCGTCGTCGGCATTCAGCCAGGTGAACCCGTCCCAGCTGTCCTCGATCTGCCACAGGGCGGGCTTGTCCAAATACAGCTTGCCCAGCGCGGCGGTATAGTCCTGGAACATCTTGTGCTTGGGGTACAGCAGCAACAGCCAGTCCAGCTCTTTTTTATAGTCCCACTCGATGAACTGGGCGAACTCGCTGCCCATGAACGTGAGCTTTTTGCCCGGGTGGGCGAACTGGTAACCGTACAGGGCCCGCAGGGAGGCGAACTTGTCCTCATACAGCCCGGCCATTTTCTGGACCATGGAGCACTTGCCGTGGACCACCTCGTCGTGGGAGAAGGCCAGGATATAGTGCTCGTTGAAGGCGTACAGCATGGAGAAGGTGAGCTTGTCGTGGTGGAAGCGGCGGAAATAGGGGTCCAGCTTGAAGTAGTCCAGGGTGTCGTGCATGAAGCCCATGTCCCACTTGAAGGTGAAGCCCAGGCCGTTTTGCTCCACCGGGGCGGTGATGCCGGGGTAGGAGGTGGATTCCTCCGCCACGGTGAAGGCCCCGGGGCACCGGTCACGGACGGCGCAGTTGAACTGCTGCCAGAAGCTGCGGGCGTCGTAATTGATGTTGCCCCCGTCGGCGTTGGGGACCCACTCGCCGGGCTTGCGGGCGTAGTCCAGATAGAGCATGCTGGTCACCGCGTCGCACCGCAGCCCGTCCACATGGTACCGTTCCAGAAAGAACAGCGCCGAGCTGATGAGAAAGCCCCGCACATCGGGGCTGGCGTAATCGAATACCAGCGTGCCCCACTCCGGATGCTCGCCCATGCGGGGGTCGGCGTATTCATACAAGGTGGTGCCGTCGAACCGGGCCAGGCCGTGCTCGTCCCGGGGGAAGTGGGCGGCCACCCAGTCGATGATCACGCCGATCCCCGCCTGGTGGAGGATGTCCACGAAGGCCATGAAATCCTCCGGTGTGCCGTAGCGGCTGGTAGGGGCGAAATAGCCGGTCGCCTGATAGCCCCAGCTGCCCGCGAAGGGGAACTCGGTGATGGGCAGCAGCTCCACGTGGGTATAGCCCATCTGGCCGCAGTATTCCGCCAGGGCGGGGGCGATGTTCCGGTAGTTGGGGAAGGTCTCCCCCTCCGCGATCCGCCAGGAGCCCAGGTGCATCTCATAGATATTCATGGGCCGGGAGTACCATTTTTTCTGCCGCCGGCCCCGCATCCATGTCCCGTCGCCCCAATCGTAACCGCCCAGGTCCCAGACCTTGGACCCGGTGGCGGGGCCGGTCTCCGCGTGGAAGGCGAAGGGGTCGGCCTTCAGCACCCGGCGTCCGTCCGGGCCGGTGACGGCGTATTTATACACCTGGCCGTGGCGGGCGCTGTCCACGGTGGCGGTCCAATAGCCCTCCCAGTCCCGGACCATGGGGTCGGCGGTATGGTCCCAGAAGTTGAAGTCGCCCACCACGGAAACGGCCTGGGCATTGGGGGCCCAGACCCGGAAGACATAGCCGTCCCCCTCCCGGTGGCAGCCCAGATATTCCTGGGCCCGATATGTACAGTCGTTGAGTACGCTCACGCGGACACCCCCCGGATAGTGGTAGAAAGGTCTTCTGCCTATATCATAAACTATCCGGGGATTTTTTTCAATAATTGACAGGGCGGGAAAGATATAATAAAATGTAAGTTGTGCAAACTCACAAAGCGAACACGTCCGCGGCGGAGACCTCGAAGGCCAGGCGCTGGAAACTCTCCCCGTCGATGACCTTGGTATAGGCCCGGCTCTGGAGCCTGCCCCGGACGGAGAGCTGGGTCCCCACCGGGGAGCCGGCGATGTCCCGGGCCTGCTGGCCCCAGGCGATGACGGGGATATAATCGCTGCGCCGGTACCGGCGGGACACCGCCAATATCACGTCGCAGATCTCCCGGCCCATGGGCGTGACGCGCAGCGTAGGCGGTTTGCACACCGTGCCGGTGAGGGCGATGTGGTTTTCATCCTCGCCGCCGGGGCCGATCTCCCGGGCCAGGATGGTGAGCACCAGCCGGTTGCCCACGCCGGACTTGTTGTTGAATGACCGCAGCTCGCCTGTGACGCGCACAGGCCCGGCCTGGAGCATGCTGTCCCCGGGCAGCATGGACTGTCTTGCCACGATATTCACCGTGTCCGCCGTACCGCTGAGCCGGCGGGTCTGCAGGGGGAAGGTGAAGAACCGGATGCCCCGGCTCTCGTGGGAATAACGGGGGAGGGCGGTCACGGTCCCGCACAGCTCCGCCCGGTTGGCGGCGAATATCTCGTCCATTTGGCGCACCTCGCAAGCGTTGATACCAAAACCTATGCGCCGGGGCGGGGGGATATGAGCATAAAAACAGCGGGCCTGGGCCCGCGTGAGGAGGATCATTATGGAACTGAGTGAGATTTTGCGCCGCTGTGACCACACCCTGCTTCGCCAGGACGCCACCATGCAGCAGATACGCCAGCTTTGCGACGAGGCCATCCGCTACAGCTGCGCCTCGGTGTGCATCCCGCCCTGCCATGTGGCCGGGGCCCGGCGCTACACCGGGGGCCGGCTCCCCATCTGCACGGTCATCGGCTTCCCCAACGGCTACAACACCACCGCCGTGAAGGTCCAGGAGGCCCGGGACGCGGTGGCCGCCGGGGCCGCGGAGATCGACATGGTGATCAATCTGGCCATGGTGAAGGACGGCTGCTGGGACGATGTGCTCCGGGAGATCATCGCCGTGCGGGACGCCACCCCGGGCCGCATCCTGAAAGTCATCATCGAGACCTGCCTGCTCACCCAGGAGGAGAAGATCAAGCTGTGCGAGATCGTGTCCTCCTCCGGAGCGGATTACATCAAGACCTCCACCGGCTTTTCCACCGGCGGGGCCACCCGGGAGGACGTGGCGCTGCTGCGCAAGTACTGCGGCCCCCACGTGAAGGTGAAGGCCGCCGGCGGCATCCGCACCCTCCAGGACGCGGAGGATATGATCGCTATGGGCGCGGACCGGCTGGGCACCAGCCGGATCGTGAAGCTGGCCATCGAGCTGGAGAACGCCCCCGCCCCGGTGGAGGAGCCCGCCCCCGTGGAAGAGCCCGCCCCCGTGGAAGAGCCCGCCCCGGTGGAAGAGCCCGCTCCCGTGGAGGAGCCTGCCCCGGCGGAAGAGCCTGCCCCGGCGGAGGAGCCTGCCCCGGTGGAGGAGCCCGCCCCGGCGGAGGAGCCGGAGGTGTCCGGCCCGGTGGTGGAGCCCGCCTTCGGCCCCGTGGAAGAGCCGGAGCTGCCCAAGCCCGAGGAATACTGATCCCGCCGGTCCCGCTTTTTGGGAAAAACGGACTTGACAAAGCCCGCCCGGGCTGGTATATTATTTGAGCACAAAGCAGGACGCAGTGGTATCCGTCCTCGCCCGGCCGCCGTTTGGAGCGCGCCGCGGCCGCAGACCGTTTCCCTTATGGGAGAGATGTGTTATTGCGCGGATACGTCCTGTATCCGCGCTTTTGTTATCACTTTGAGGGAGGTGTTCTGGCAATAGCGAACATGACTCATCTTCTCAACGAGGAGATCCGGGAGCCGCAGGTGCGCCTGATCGGCGATGATGGTGAGCAGCTTGGCATCATGTCCTCCGGGGAGGCCCTTCAGATCGCTGAGCAGCGGGACATGGATCTGGTGATGATCTCTCCCCAGGCGAAGCCGCCTGTGTGCAAGATCATGGATTACGGAAAGTTCCGCTTTGAGCAGTCCAAGAGGGAGAAAGAGGCCAAGAAGAACCAGCATGTCATCGAGGTCAAGGAGATCCGGATGTCGCCGTCCATTGGCGACAACGACTTCATGGTGAAGCTTCGCAACGGCCAGAAATTCCTGGCCGAGGGGGACCGGCTGAAGGTGACGGTCCGGTTCCGCGGCCGCGAGATGGCGCACACCGAGCTGGGAAAGCAGCTTTTGGAGCGGTTCGCCGCGGAGTGCGCGGACATCGCGAAGGTAGACAAGGGCGCAAAGCTGGAGGGCCGGCTGATGACCGAGTTCCTCTCGCCCAAGGCCCAGGCCCCGCAAAAGAAACAGCCCAAGCAAGAAAAATCAAAGGAGACGAACTGAGATGCCGAAACTGAAGACCCACAGCGCTTCCAAGAAGCGTTTCTCTCTGACCAAGAACGGCAAGGTCAAGCGTGCCCATGCCTATAAGAGCCATCTGCTCAACGGCCACGGCAAGACCACCAAGCGTAAGCGCGGCCTGCGCAAGGGCGCTTATGCCGACAGCACCAACGCCGCCACCGTCAAGCGCATGATCCCGTACAAATAAGGAGGATAACGAAAGATGGCACGTATCAAAGGCGCGATGATGACGCGCAAGAGAAGGAACAAGATCCTCGGCATGGCCAAGGGTTATTGGGGCAGCAAGTCCCGTCACTATAAAATGGCCAACCAGGCCGTGATGAAGAGCCTGCGTTACGCCTATGTGGGCCGCAAGCAGCGCAAGCGCGATTTCCGCCAGCTGTGGATCACCCGCATCAGCGCCGCCTGCAAGCTCAACGGCATCAACTACTCCCAGTTCATGCACGGGCTGAAGCTGGCCGGTGTGAACATGAACCGGAAGATGCTCTCCGAGACCGCGATCAACGATCCCGCCGCCTTCGCCGCCCTGGTGGAGAAGGCCAAGGCCGCTCTTTAATAAAACAAAAGCCCGGAGCCGTTCCGGGCTTTTTTGATTCGATCCCTTTTTTATAGCCGTTCCGGGCTGCCCGGAACGGCTTTCGCTTTTTCTATAGGTCCCGGCCCGCCGGGCCATAATATATTAAAATGTATAGGAGGCAAGCGCGATGA
Organism: uncultured Oscillospiraceae bacterium; assembly: GCA_947626905.1. Taxonomy (GTDB): domain Bacteria; phylum Bacillota; class Clostridia; order Oscillospirales; family Oscillospiraceae; genus CAJOIG01. Next base: position 15,162 of record CANQUE010000027.1, on the reverse strand, counting down.
TGACATTGGACGAGGACACGCTCGGGGCGTTCCGGGCGCGGCTGGAGGAAGAGGAATGCGCCCCGGCCACGGCGGCGAAGTATATGGGGGCGATGGGCCGGCTGGCGGCCTATTGCGGCGGCCAGATCCGGGACAAGGGCCAGCTGGTGGCGTTCAAGGCGGCCCTGTCCGCCTCCGGCCTGGCGCCGGCCACGGTGAACGGGGTGCTGACGGCGGTGAATAAATTTCTGGATATGAGTGGATATCATGAATGGCGGCTTCGGCTGCTCCGGGTCCAGCGCCGGGTATTCACGGACGGGCGGCGGGAGCTGACCCGGGGGGAGTATGAAAAACTGGTGAAAGCGGCCCAGCGGCTGGGGGACGCCCGGCTGGCCCTGGCCATGCAGACGCTGTGCGCCACCGGCGCCCGGGTCAGCGAGCTGGCGTCGGTGACGCTGGAGGCGGTGCGGCGGGGCCGGGCGGAGATCCGCTCCAAGGGGAAGATCCGCCAGGTGCTCCTGCCGGGGAAGCTGTGCCGGCTGCTGGCGGCCTACGCGAAAAAGCGGGGCGTCGTCGCCGGGCCCATCTTCGTGACGGCCACCGGCCGGCCCCTGGACCGGAGCAATCTTTGGAAGGGGATGAAGCGGGCGGCGGCCCTGGCGGGGATCGCCCTGGGGAAGGTGTTCCCCCACAATTTGCGCCACCTGTTCGCCCGGACCTACTACCGGGCGTATCGGGACATCGTGCGCCTGGCGGACATCCTGGGCCATTCCAGCGTGGAGACCACCCGGATCTACACCGCCCGCAGCCCCTCCGAGCAGCGCCGCCAGATGGACGGCCTGCCGTTTTTGATATAAAAGAAAACCACAGAATTTACATTCTGTGGTATGTACACGGAAATAACTTCCTCCGAGCCCTGCTTTACGAGGTAGATTATAGCCCGCTTCCCATAAAAAAGCAAGGGGAAATTCAAAAAAAGTTTATTTTTTTACATACGAAGGGCGCTTGAGGCTGATTTCACGGGCCGCAAGCGTATCGGCGTGGGCGTTTTCCGTTCCCGAAAACCGAGACCGGTCCCTCCCCGGCCGGGGAGAGGGACGAGACCGCCGCTCCCGGGGGCCGGGCACACTACAGAATGTAAATTCTATGGTGAGAAGGGCTCGAAAAACTATAAAATTAGGAGGACATCAAACAATGACAAAACGTGTACTCAGCATGCTCTTGGCGCTGATCATGGCTCTGTCTCTGTGCGTCCCGGCCTTCGCGGCTGACGAGCCTGAAGTTAGTGCTGATGAGCCTGCTACCACTGCGGTCGACGAGCCGGCCCCTGTGGCGGCCGACGAACCGGCCCCCGCCGTGGCCGATCCGGAGCACCTTGACGAGCGCGCTCTGCAGGGCGCTGTGGACAAGGCCGCCGAGATGGAGCCGGGCGTCATCCGCGGCGAGTATCAGTACAGCACCGTCGCGTGGCCTAGCGAATTCCCTGGTACATACCCTGAAACCATTGAGGGCTCCTGCCAGTTCTTCTTCGACAAGCTGGCCGCGGCCCGCAATGTGCTGGCCTCGATCAAGGCCCAGGGCGGCTATGCCACCTGGATGGCGATCCCCGGCAACTCCGCCATCTATGAGGCAGCTCTGAAGGGCCTGCAGACTGCGGTCAACCTGTTGACCAAGTATGTCCGCTCTGAGCAGATCGACAAGCTGAAGGGTTATGAAACCTGGTACAAAGAGGTCATCGACGAGAACACGGCCGCTTCCTATGGCATCGGCACGTATGACACCCAGCCCTGGTTCGAGGACGCTGTGAAGGATGCTCTGGCCTTCCAGCAGGGCATGACCGGCTATGCCGACGGCGCCTATACCGGCGCCCTGTACAAGGATTTTGTGACCGCCGAGGCGACCAATAAGAAACTGGATGGCGCCAAAGGCGGCTGGTCCAGCCAGGCTATCTTGGCTGAGTACACCGACTACATCGAGCTGCGCGACGCCATCGCCGACGCCCGCGCCAAGCTGGCCGGCGACGATTGGTTCGATGGGACCGCGTATCCTGATCTTCAGGGCACCGACAAGACCATGACGGGCCAGGATGACCTCACCAAGTCCTTGGCGGCATTCGAGACCTACTTCTCCAGCACCTCCGACACCGGCTTTGTCGCTGGCATGACTCTGAAGCAGGTCCACTACTTCCTCTCCACCATCAAGGCGGCGCTGAAGGAGAACAAGCACGTCCTGGATATCGATGCTTTCTACATCACTTCCGACTACAAGACGGTGCAGGCGGTCGTGAAGGGCGATCCGGACTGGAAGAACGATTGCCGTAATTATCACCTGGAGATCAGCTCCGTTTCCACCTTGAAGAGCCCCGCCTTCACCGCCCGAGGCATCGCCAACGGCGCTGGCGTGTTTGTTCTGGAAGCCAATCCTACCCAGCTGGGTATCAACGATAGCGGCAAGCTGAAGGACGGCGCTGTTATCACCGTGAAGCTGATCTGCGACAAGGGCAACGAAGTGGTCGATAGCAAGACCGTCACTGTGGACGACGACTACAACGGCCCCGTGATCGACAAGGCTACCTACACCCCCGACAGCATCACCGTGAAGCTGAACAAGTCCCTGTACTATGCCAACGGCGGCACCACTTCTGGTTCTGGCTATGATCAGAACCAGTACGAGGCGGCTACCCTGACCCTGTCCTACAACGGGAAGGTCGTCGACACCGTCACGCTCGATAAGGACCATGGGACCGACCAGTTTGACGCTTGGACCTTCAATCTGAAGCCCGTGCAGCTGGGCGATTACACCGTCGAGCTGAAGGTCAAGGAAGGCAAGACCAGCGGTCATAATGAACAGTGGATCTCCCGCGACACCGAGACCGTGAACGTTCCCAGCATCACCACTTATGTGGGCGTGGACGGCACCGATGCCGATTGGCACCTGGCCGGCGCCACCGGCTATCCCAACCTGCTGAAGGCCATCGATGCTTGCAGCGACACCAACGCCATGTATGCCAAGAACGGCATGACCGACACCCTGCGCAAGCAGCTGACCGACAACCTGGCTCCCGCTCAGGCCATCGTGGCCGCGTCTGCCACCACGCCTCTGTCCGTTGCCAACAAGGCTAAGGTCGACGCCGCCATCGCGGCTCTGTACGGCGTGCTGAAGAACTTCGAGCCGGCCGCCGATCCCACCGCCCTGAAGACCGCCATCGCCAACGGCGAGGCTCTGATCGCCTCCGACTACGACAGCGTGACCGCTTGGAAGAAACTGCAGGACGCTATTGCCGAGGGCAAGGATCTGGAAAAGCAGCTGCCTCTGTCCAAGACTGCCGCCAACGAGGGCAAGATCGCTGCCAAGGCTGCCGCGATCAACGCCGCCATCAAGGATCTGACCGATAACCACACCATCCATCCCGCCACCGAACTGGCTGCCCTGAAGGCTCTGATCGACGGCGTCCCCGCCCAGCTGAACGCTGACGACTGGACCACCGAGAGCAAGAACGCTGTCCTGGCCGCCGTGGCCGAGGTCCAGCCTCTGCTGACCAAGACCGGCGTGAAGAAGTCCGAGGTCAGCGCCGCCATCGACAAGCTGCAGGCCGCTCTGAGCGCCCTGAGCACGGAAGAGCCCCTGGTCGTTCCCGCGGCTCCCGCCGGCGGCACCGGCTGGGTCCTGAACGCTAAGGGCCAGTGGTTCTACTACTACAAGGGCGTGCTGCAGAAGGGCTGGATGATGTCCAGCAAGAGCAAGCTCTGGTACTGGCTGGATCCCGAGACCGGCGTGATGGCCACCGGCTTCCAGTCCATCGAGGGCAAGTGGTATTACTTCACCGAGTCCGGCGACTGCATCGGCAGCCTGACCTCCGGCTGGCAGAAGATCGGCACCTACATCAACAGCAAGGGCCAGGTCGCTGACAACTGGGGCTGGTTCTACACCAAGCACGACGGCCACTTCGGCGAATGCACCTACACTTACGAGTGGGGCGACCTCTAATCGCCTGAGAGGGCATAATTGATCCAAACGCACCGGAAGGAGCAGGGGTTCCCCCTGCTCCTTCTTCAAAAAGCGAAGGGAGACAGCCATGGACGCACTGGAGATCTGCCCGCAAAAAGCAGGCCGCGCCCGGGAAGCGGGCGTGAGCATGACGGCGGGAGAGCGAGAGAGCTTCCTTACAGAGCTGGCGGCGAAAGGCCGGGCGGCGGATACGGTGGAGCGGTACCGGCGGAGCCTGGAGCAGCTGTCGCAGGCGCTGCCGGAGGATGGCCGCATCCGGCGGGGGACCCTGGAGCAGTGCCGGGAGAAGATGCTGTCGGCGGGATACGCCCCCCGGACGGTAAATCTGGCGCTGTCGGTGGCCAACACCTACCTGGGCTATATGGGCCGCCGGGACCTGCAGCTGAGCGATACGCTGGAAACGAAAGAGAAGCTCCATCCGGAGCTGAGCCGGAGCGAGTACCGGCATCTGCTGCAGGTGGCCAAGCTGCTGGGCCGGGAGAAGGTATACCTGCTGGTGAAGCTGTTCGCCAGCGCGGATATGCCGGTGCAGGAGCTGGACAAGGTGACGGTGGAGGCTGTGACGGCGGGCCAGGTCACCGTGGGCGAGGGCAATACCCGGCGGAACATCCGCCTGCCCGGGTGCCTGAAAAAGGAGCTGCTGGCCTACGCGGGCCGGCAGGGCATCTACCGGGGCCCGGTGTTTTTGACCAAGGACGGCACCCCCATGAGCCGTACCTATGTGACCAGCTCCATCCGGGACCTGTGCGCGGTGGCCAAAGTGCCGGTGGAGAAGGGCAGTCCCCGGTGCCTGCGGCGGCTGTATCTGGCCGGCCGGAAAGCCATCGAGGACAACGTGGCCCTGCTGGTGGAACAGGCTTTGGAGCGCCAGCTGGAGGAAGAACAGCTCTCCCTGGGCTGGGATGTGTAAGTTTATAAAGTACATACGGCTTCCGCGCCCCCGCTTTTTGCGGGGGCGCGGTCGGACATTTGGGGAGAAGTGTCCATTGCATTTTCAGACGGAGAGAGTATAATATAAGGCAGAGCTAACATTCGAGGTGATGGGCGTGGAACGGTTCTATGGGGCTGTGACGGCCCGGCGGAAGCTGGTGGCGGCGCTGTTTTTGCTGGCGGCGGCCGCCGGTTTCCTGCTGCGGGCGCTGGTCCCCGTGAATTATGACATCAACGACTACCTGCCCGAGGGGACGGCCTCCACCCAGTCCCTGCGGGTGATGGAGGAGCAGTTCCCCGGGGGCATCCCCAACGCGAGGGTGATGGCGCCGGATCTGTCCGTGCCGGAGGCGCTGGCGTTGAAGCAAACTCTGGCGGAAACGCCGGGGGTGCTGGAGGTCACCTGGCTGGACGACGTCCAGGACGTGACCGTGCCCCTGGCCGCCATGGACCAGGACGTTCTGGAGCAGTATTACCGGGACGGGACGGCCCTGTTTTCCGTCACCGTGTCGGAGGAGGACTATGTTTCCGCCGTGGAGGGCATGCGCCAGGCGGTGGGCCCCGAGGGGGCCTTGACCGGCTCCGCCGTGTCCATGGCCGCCTCCGCCACCGGGACCATGGGGGAGGTGCGGCTCATCGGCGTGTTCGGCGTGGCCTTCGCGCTGGTGGTGCTGGCGCTGACCACCACCTCCTGGCTGGAGCCGCTGCTGGTGCTGCTGGGCCTGGGGGTGGCGGTGTTCATCAACGCCGGGAGCAACCTGATCTTCGGGGAGATCTCCTTCGTGACCAACGCCGCCGGGAGCATCCTGCAAATGGCGGTGAGCCTGGATTACTCCGTGTTCCTGCTGCACCGGTTCGAGGAATGCCGGGCCGAAGGGACCGACGACGCCGGGGCCATGGTGCGGGCGCTGTGCAAGTCCACCGGCTCCATTCTGTCCAGCGGCCTGACCACGGTGATCGGGTTCTTGGCCCTGGCGCTGATGCGGTTCCGGCTGGGGCCGGATCTGGGGCTGGCGCTGGCGAAGGGGGTGGCCATCAGCCTGCTCACGGCGCTGGTGTTCGTGCCCTGCGCGATCTTGCTGACGCTGCCGCTGGCGGATAAGCTGCGCCACCGGAAGCTGGTGCCGGGCATGGGCGGCTTCGGCCGGCTGGTGCGGCGGGTGACCCTGCCGCTGGCGGCGGCCTTCGTGATCGCCATCGTGCCGGCGTTTCTGGCGTACAACGCCAACTCGTTTTATTACGGCTCGTCCCAGATGTTCGGCCCGGAGTCGGACTACGGCCGGGACACCGCCGCGATCGAGGAGACTTTTGGGGTCAGCGACACCTATGTGCTGCTGGTCCCCGGCCAGGATACCGCCGTGCAGACCGCCCTGTCCCGGGACCTGCGGGCGCTGGACCATGTGACCGGGATCATCTCCTATGTGGACACGGCGGGGGCGGAGGTGCCCATGAGCTATCTGGACGCCGACACCCTGTCACAGCTGGCCTCGGACGAGTACAGCCGCATGGTGATCTCCGTGGACGTGCCCTATGAGGGGGAGGAGACCTTCGCGCTGGTGGAGGACATCCGGGCGGCGGCGGAGCGCTGGTACCCCGGCGGCTATTACCTGGCGGGCCAGGGGGTGAACACCTACGACCTGATGGACACGGTGACCAGCGACCTTGCCAAGGTGAATCTGGTGGCGGTGGGGGCGGTATTTTTGGTGCTGCTGCTGACCATGCGGTCGCTGTGGCTGCCGGTGCTGCTGGTGCTGTGCATCGAAACGGCCATATGGCTGAATCTGGCGGTGCCGTATTTCATGGGCACGCCGGTGTTCTACATCACCTACCTCATCATCAGCTCCATCCAGCTGGGGGCCACGGTGGATTACGCCATCCTGTTCACGGACCGGTACCGGGAGAACCGGGAGGCGCTGGACCGGAAACAGGCCCTGGTGAAGACCGTGGCGGACACGGCGGTGTCCATCCTCACCTCCGGCAGCGTGCTGACGGTGGTGGGGCTGCTGATGGGGTATATCTCCTCCAACCAGCTCCTGGCCCAGCTGGGGCTGCTGCTGGGGCGGGGGGCCATCTTCTCGCTGTGTGCGGTGTTGTTCGTGCTGCCGGGGCTGCTGTGCGCCACCGACAGGCTGGTCATGGGCCGGCGCGTCCGCGCCGGAAAGGAAAAGGAGGTACAGCTATGAAACGGATCAGTCGGGCGCTGGCCCTGTGGGTGGCGGCGCTGCTGCTGGCGGCCGCGCCCATCCAGGCCCTGGCCGCGGAAGAGGCCGGCGGCCAGGCCGTGGGGAAAGAGGAAGTGGTTTACATAAATCTGAACCCCGACGGCTCGCCAGATACGGTGGACGTGGTGAATATCTTCGACCTGCCCCAGGGCGGCCAGATCCAGGACTGGGGGGATTATACCTCCGTGCGGAATATGACCACCACCGACCCGCTGACCCTGAGCCAGGGCCAGGTGACCGGCCAGGCGGGGCCGGGGAAGCTCTACTACGAGGGGCGGCTGGAGGATGCGCAGATCCCCTGGGATTTCACCGTGGCCTATTCCCTGGACGGGGCGGCGATCGCGGCCGAGGATCTGGCGGGCCGGAGCGGCGCGCTCCAGATCCGGCTGACGGTGGAGAAGAACCCGGGATGCGCCGGGACGTATTTTGAGGATTATGCCCTGCAGATCAGCCTGACCCTGGACGGGGACCGGGCGTCCGGGATCGACGCGCCGGGGGCCACCGTGGCCAACGTGGGCGGCGACAAGCAGATCACCTATACCGTCCTGCCCGGCAAGGGGGCGGACGTGACCCTCACCGCCCAGGTGGAGGATTTTGCCATGGACCCCATCGCCATCAACGGGGTGCCGCTGGCGCTGGACATCGACGTGGATGACAGCGCGCTGATGGATCAGCTGACCCAGCTGCAGCAGGCGGCCGTGGATCTGGACGACGGGGCGGCGGCCCTGACCGGGGGCATGGATACGCTGGAGAGCGGCGCCGGCGCTGTCCAGGAGGGCAGCGGCACGGTCAGCGCCGGGGCGGCCAGCCTCCAGTACGGGGCGGCGGCCCTGGCGGGGGGCATCCAGTCCTTGAACGACGGCACGGTCCAGTTCCAGGAGGGGCTGACGGCCCTGACCGGCCAGTCGGCGGCGCTGACAGAGGGGTCCGCCGCCATGCTGGAGGGACTGACCCAGCTGCAGACGGCGGTGAGCCAGAGCACCGTGACGCCGGAGCAGGTGACCGCCCTGGCGGAGAGCGCCGCCGCCCTGAGCGGCGCGGTGGGCGAGCTGTCGGCGGGGGTGAGCGCCCTGCAGGAGAGTTTGGGCGCTGCCGGCGTGGACGTGACGGCTCTGCAGACCCTCATCGCGGGCAACAGCACCGCCATCGAGAGGCTGACGCCCTATGTGTCCATGATGGCCGACGTGCAGCAGGTCATCGATCTGCTCAACCAGGACAACGCGGCGCTGGGCGCGGTGGTCACCCTGGCCTCCGGGCTGGACAGCCTGGTCCAGGAGGCGGCGGCGCTGCAGGAGGGGTTTGACCAGTTCGCCGCCCAGGCCAATACGCTGGCCGGGTCGCTGGGGAGCCTGCCGGACAGCATGGGAGCGCTGAAGACCGGGGTGGACGAGCTGGTGACGTCCTATACGGCGCTGGACGGCGCCATCGCCGCCTATACGGCGGGGGCGGATCAGCTGGGCGAGAGCTTCGGCGCCATCGCCGAGGGCGCGGCCAGCCTGGCGGAGGGCAGCGGCACGGTCAGCGCCGGGGCGGCCAGCCTCCAGACCGGGGCCGGGAGCCTGGCGGCCGGGGCGGCCGGCCTGGCCGGCGGGATGGAAGAGATCCGCACCGGCGCCGGGCAGATGAAAGACGGCACCGCCGCCCTCCGGGAGCAGACCGAGGGCATGGACCAGCAGGTCTCCGACCAGATCGACGGGATGCTCTCCGGCGTCACCGGGGGCGGCGGCCGGCCGGTCTCCTTCGCCTCGGAGAAGAACGGACAGGTGGACGCGGTCCAGTTCGTGATCCAGGTCCCGGCCATCAAAGAGCCGGCCCCGGCGGAACCGGAACCGGAGCAGGCGGAGGAGCCCAGCTTCTGGCAGAAGCTGGCGGAGCTGTTCCAATGACGCCGGCGCATAGAGCGCCGTTTCCAAGAGAAAACGCCGCGATCCTCAGTGGACCGCGGCGTTTTGCCGCCCTTTTTTCAGGCCCCAGTTTTGCAGGGGCTTTTCCCATAGATACGTGAGCGCCGCCGAGAACAGGGCCGCGCCCAGGAAGCACACCAGGGTGTACCGGCTCTGCCAGGGCTGCTCAAAGGCAAAATTGGGGGTGTCGGACACATGGGCGGGGATGTTCCAGTCCTTAAAGCGCAGGGCCAGGAACTGATGCCACATGTAGAAATTGAAGCTGATATCCGCCAGAAACCGGGTGAGGCGATTGCCCAGCGCCCGGGCCAGGCCGGCGGGGGCCAGACATCCGCATGTCAGGAAGATCCCGCCCAGCAGCCCCAGCGGGAGCCGGTACAGCATCTGGCCGTGGCGTATGGGCTCATAGCCGTCGGAGGGCACCGGCTGCAGATACATGATCCACACCATCCCGGCGAAGGTCAAGAGCATCCCCGCCGGAGCCAGCCACCGCCGGAGCCGGGGCCCGGGGGCCTGGCGCGCCTCCAGCCGAGCAAAGACCATGGCCGCGGCCATGCCGCAGGCGTACAGATCCAGCTGGGCGGGGAGCTGGTTGAAGGCCATGGAGCAGTCGTCCAGGGTGAAGACCCAGCCCCGGAAGAGCAGGGCGGCGGCCGCCAGCGCCCCGCAGACCGCCCCCGGCCGCCGGAGGAACGCCCGGCTCAGCGCCGGCCAGAGAAAATAGAACTGGACCTCCACCGCCAGGGTCCAAAGCCCGCCGAACATGGGCGAGAGCAGATAGGTTTCATAGCTGAAGGTGTGCAAAAAGGTCATGTGGGCCAGCATATCCTTCACCGCGGCCCATCCGCTGGGGTAGAGGCCCCGGGGCAGGGCCCACAGCGTCAGCACCAGCGCCAGCGTCAGATAATAGGCCGGCACGATCCGCCACAGCCGCCGGCGGTAAAAGGTCCCCGCCGGTTCCGGAAGCTGACCGCGGATGTGCCGCCGGGCCGCCGGCAGGGCCAGCAAAAACCCGGACAGCACCAAAAGCTCGTCCACCATCATGTAGCCGTGCCGGACGACCTGTTGTAAGTTAACATAATATTGCCCGATCCGGAAGCCCGGGTCCAGCCAGCTCTGCTGCCAGATGTGGAACCAGCCCACAATAAAGATGCTGGCTACCCGCAGCACGTCCGCCGCGGCCAGCCGTTTTCCCGCCGGGACGCTCACGGGCTGGGGGCTTCGGCCGACGCCCGCTTCTCCGGCTCCGGCAAGGGCGCGTGCTCCTCCCGGGTCTTTACGGCCACGCACCGGTGGATGGGGATGCCCTGCTGGTGGAATTTGGCCTCATAGTTGGTCATGATCCCCACGGGGCCGGCGGCGTGCAGGTCCCGGGTCACCTCCCGCAGCTCATAGCCCAGGGCGGCGAACTGCTCCAGGGACCAGTCGAACAGCCAGGGCTGGTCGGTCTTGTATTCGATCCTGCCGCCCACGGGCAGGATGTCCCAGTACATGGCCAGGAAGCTGGGGGCGGTGAGCCGGTGCTTGGCCTCCTTCTTCCGGGGCCAGGGGTCGGGGAAGTTGATGTAGATCACCGACACCTCCCCGGGGGCGAAGATGTCCGGCAGGTTTTTCACGTCCGTATCGATGAAGCGCACGTTCTCGGCCTGCTGGGCCACGGCCCGCTCCATGGCCGTGACCATGGCGTTGGGCACCTTTTCCAGCGCCACGATCAGCGCCTGGGGATTTTCCTCCGCCACGCCCACGGTGAACTGGCCTTTCCCGCAGCCCATCTCTGCCCGGACCTCGGTCCGGCCGGGGACCAGCCCGGCCCAGCGGCCCCGCAGCGCCGCCGGATCGAAGACCTGCACCGCCGCGCATCGCTCCATCCGGGGGATCAGATTTTTCTTGTTTCGCATCCGCATAAAAAATGCCCTCCGAAGGGTGGTTGTCCGTTTCATTATATCCTCTGCCCGGCCCATTTGCAAGGGCCGGCCAGGCCGGCGGCGTTTGACAGACAGGGGTTTTTGAAGTAAAATATCCTTATGCGAAAGAGAGAGGGGCGAAGCGGGTGAAGCGGGGAGAGGATCTGAAGATCATATACGTTCTGGCCGCCGCGGCGGCCGTTCTCTGCGCCTGGGCGACGGGCCTGCGCGGTCTGGCGCTGGCGGGGGCGTGGATAGGCTTCTTTGCCGCCTGGACGGTGGGGATCGCCGTGGTCTATGTGCTGGCCATATGGGTGCTGGGGCTGACCATTGACCTGGATAAGCCGGTGCCGGATGACCACCCGATCTACCGGTGGATCGTGCTGAGCATCATCGGGATGCTGTGCCGGGCCGGGCGGCTGCGCATCACCTTGAAGGGCCTGGAGAACCTGCCGGAGGGGCCCTTCCTTCTGGTGGGAAACCACCGGAGCAATTATGATCCCATCGCCACGGTCTGGGCTCTCCGGGGACAGGGGGTGGACGTGGCCTTCATCACCAAGCCGGAGAATATGAAGCTCCCTCTTGTGCCGGTGATCCACATGGCCAACTTTCTGGTGATCGACCGGGACGATCCCCGCAAGGCGGTGGTCACCCTCCGGGCGGCGGCGGAGCTGCTGAAAAAACGGGTGGTGAACGTGGGCGTCTACCCTGAGGGCACCCGGAGCAAGCAGGCGGAGATGCTGCCGTTTCATAACGCGGTGTTCAAGGCCGCCCAGTGGGCCGGGGCCCCGGTGGTGGTGGCCGCCATCACCGGTACGGAGAAGATCCACAAGAACGCGCCCTGGCGGCGGACGGCGGTGACCATCGACCTGTGCGCACGCATCGAGGCGGACGAGGTAAAGTCCTCCTCCACCAATGCCCTGGGAGAAAAGGTCCGCGCCCTGATCGAGGACGCGGTGGCGGGACGATAAAATATAACTCGGAAAAGGCGCGCCGTGAAGGCGCGCCTTTTTATCGCATCAATCCACCTCGAAGCGGAAGAAGCCGGAGGTGCCGGCGGGGGTGCCGGCGTCGTATTGGACGGTCACGTCGTATTTGCCCGGCCACAGGAACAGGGTCTTCTCGGCCTGCAGGTCCTCGCCGCCCATCTCGGCCAGCACCTTGCCGTTTTTGTCGGTCACCGTGATCTTCACCATGGCGTCGGTGTCCGCCTCCACATCCATGGTGTAAAAGTCTGGAAGCGGCGCGCTCATCTCCCAGGTCCAGGGGGGCGCCGACGGGTCGTAGACGTACTCCGAGGAGGAGGACTGGTAGTAGCGCAGTACGCCGAACAGCAGCCCCAGCGCCAGGAGGGAGATCGCCGTGGTGAAGCACCAGTGCAGGCTCTTCCGGGGCTTGCCGGCCACATGGGGGTGGCGGATGCGCCAGGCGCCCGTCAGGATCGCTGCGCCCAGCACCAGGCAGGCCAGGGTGATGGCGATGCCGGTGACGCTGGGGAGGCGCAGGGCCATCAGGCCGTTGGCTGCCGTCGCCGCCAGCTCTACGGCGCCAAAGGCATAGCCCAGCCGGCTCCAGCGGCCCGCCATCTCCCGCACCGACTGCTCGTCGGTGTATATCTCATACTCCTCCGGGGGCAGACTGGGATCGTACCGCTTGCGGAAAAAGTGCCAGCCGTTGAAGGTGTCGTTGAGAAACTCCCAGCCCTGCTCGGCGAAGGTGTCCCGGTACCGGGCCGGGTCGTCGATGTGGTTGTTGTAATCCAGGGCGTAGCGGTAGCGCGCCGTGTCGTTCCAATAGAACACGCTGCGAAAGCACCCGCCCTTTTTCAGCTGCCAGCCCTTGTCCGAGAGGGCGTTCATATCCGCGATCTCCTGCTTGTACTCCCAGGCGGGGTACATGGTATAGCGCCGTTTGATCTGCTTCATTTTTCTCCTCCTATGATGCCGTCCGCCGCCGCGGCCAGGCGCCGCAGCCGGTCCGCCTCGTCCAAAAGCACCCGCCGTCCGGTGTCCGTCAGCCGGTACAGCCGCCGCCGGTCCGCGTCGGGGGTGGGGCATTCCTCGATCCAGCCCTTTTTCATCATGTTGCCCGTGGCCCCGTACATGGTGCCCGAGCCGATGTGCACGTGCCCGTCAGACAGAGCCAAAGCGCGCTGCATGATGCCGTAGCCGTGGCTGGGCCCGTCGTAAAGGCACAGCAGGATGTAAAAATAGCTCTCTGTCAGAGGTTCCGCATTTTTACCCATGCTCTCACCGTCCTTATGTCGCTGGTTGATATGTTGTCGCTCGACATATCGTGACTATATCGTAGCACGACATAGTGCGGTTGTCAACAAAAATTTTTCGCGGCCCTTGACAAATACCCCATAGGGGTATATAGTAAAGATACCCCACGGGGGTATAATATGGATCGATCAAAAAGGAGATACAGCCATGACAAAGGTGATCACGGTAGAGGGAATGATGTGCGGCATGTGCGAGGCCCATGTGGCGGAGGCCCTGCGGAAGGTGCCGGGTGTGTCCAACGCCAAGGCCGACCGGAACAAAAAGCAGGCCACGGTGACCTGCTCTGAGGACGTGTCCGACGAGGCCCTTTTGAAGGCCATCGCCGACACGGGGTATGATGCCTCCAACGTGCGGGAGCAGGCCGAACCGGAAAAGAAGGGCCTGTTCGGGTTTAAGAAGAAGTAAGAATTGCTTCCCTCTGACGAGGGAGGTGGCGCGGCGTCAGCCGCGACGGAGGGAGAGATAGAACGCACTGCAAGTTATCTCTCCCCCAGTCAGCGCAAAAGCGCTGACAGCCCCCTCGTCAGAGGGGGCCTTTTCAAAAATCGGGGAGGACCTATCATGGAAGAGAGCAAGACCTGCGCCTGCTGCCGGACCACGGACCGGCCGGAGGAGGAGAAGAAAAAACTTATCCACCGGCTCAACCGCATCGAGGGGCAGATCCGGGGCATCCGGGGCATGCTGGAGCGGGACGCCTATTGTCCCGACATCCTGACCCAGTGCGCGGCGGTGAACGCGGCGGTGAACGCCTTTAACCGGGACCTGATCGCCAGCCATATCCGCGGCTGCGTGGTCCGGGATATGCATGAGGGCAGGGAGGAGGTCATCGACGAGCTGGTGGCCACCCTGCAAAAGCTGATGAAGTGAGGCGGGGCAAGTGGAGAAGTTTTCTGTTACAGGCATGAGCTGCGCGGCCTGCTCCGCCCATGTGGAAAAGGCGGTGGCCGCGGTGGAGGGCGTCACGAAGGTGGAGGTGAGCCTGCTCACCAACAGCATGAACGTGGAATACGCCGCCCCCGCCACGGCGGAGGGCATCTGCCAGGCGGTATCCAAGGCCGGGTACGGGGCCAGCCCCTGGGCGGCGGCCGCCGCCGGAGGCCAGAGCGCCGCGCCCTCCGCCGCCGCGCTGGAGGACTGGGAAACGCCCAGGATGATCCGGCGGCTGGTGGCGAGCATCCTCATCCTGCTGCCGCTGATGTATGTTTCCATGGGCCACATGATGTGGCATTGGCCCCTGCCCGGGTTCCTGGAGGGCAACATCGTGTCCATCGGCATTTATGAGCTGGTGCTCACGGCCCTGGTGATGGTCATCAACCAGAAATTCTTCGTTTCCGGCTACCAGGCCCTGTGGCGCCGGGCGCCCAACATGGACTCTCTAGTGGCGCTGGGGGCCACGGCCAGCTTCGGCTACAGCCTGTGGGCCCTGTTCGCGGCCAGCTCCGCCATGAGCGCCGGCGGGGCGGAGGCGGCCATGAAATACATGGATGAGTTTTACTTCGAGAGCGCTGCCACCATCCTCACGCTCATCACCGTGGGCAAGACCCTGGAGGCCCGCAGCAAGGGCCGCACCACCGACGCCATCCGCTCCCTGATGGACCTGGCTCCCAAGACCGCCAGAGTGGTGCGGGACGGGGCGGAGATGACGGTGCCTGTGGAGCAGGTGGCTCTGGGCGACACGTTCCTGGTCCGGCCGGGGGAGAGCATCCCGGTGGACGGAACGGTGACGGAGGGGACCAGCGCCGTGGACGAGTCGGCCCTCACTGGCGAGAGCCTGCCTGTGGACAAGGCCCCGGGCGGCACGGTGTCCGCCGGGACCCTGAACCAGAGCGGCGCGCTGACCTGCCGGGCCACCCGGGTGGGCCAGGACACCACCATCCAGCAGATCATCCGCATGGTGGAGGACGCGGCGGCCACCAAGGCCCCCATCGCC
>CANQUE010000026.1 GCA_947626905.1 uncultured Oscillospiraceae bacterium | reverse complement strand
CTTTACACCCCACACACATACTCTTTCCTCCATTATACCAAAAACTCCCCTGTTTGGGGAGTTCTTTGACAGACTGACAAAAAAGACGCGCCATAGCGCGTCTTTTTTGTTTTGAGGCCCATCAGGCCTTGGCCAGATCCTCGCCCCGGAAGTACTTTTCCATAGGCTTGTACGCCACCGCGAAAATCACCAGGATCACAATGGCGCTTACGGCGATATAGCTGAAGTTATACACAAAGGAGTACAGCCAGGGGTTCAAAAAGGTCATCCCCAGCACCTCCGTGGGCTCGTAAATGCGGTAGATCGTTACGCCGCTGATGAAGCTGAACACGAACCGGGCCAGAGAGCCCACCACCGTGCCGATAAAGACATTGCCCTTCACTTTGCTGAAAAAGCCGGCCACACCCAGGGCGCCGAAGGCCAGTATGTAGTCCAGCAGCATGGACCAGGGGCCCCAGGCATACGCGCCGTCGAACACCAGCTGCAGGATGCCGAAGGCGAAGGAGGCTAAAAAGCCGCTCTTCCAGCCCCACCGGGCACAGTACACGAAGATGGGCAGCATGCTGATGGAGATGGAGCCGCCGTTAGGCAGTTCGAACAGCTTCAGATAGCCCAGCGCCTGGGCCATCGCCACCAGGATCGCGCCCTCGGTCAGCGCACGGAGTTTCATGTGATTTGTCATTGGTGTATCCTCCCATAAATTTTTCCCGCAGGAGCGCAATGAAAAGCCGTCCGGTCATCTGTTGACCCGACGGCGAGCGCGCAGCATGAGCTGCCATTTTTCCTACGCCGGTATTATCCGGATCAGGTTCCAGGGCCCGGCGCGTCTACGCGCCATCTCAGCCGGGTCACACCCAGCACCCCTTTTCAGTTGCGGGGACATTATACAACCCCTGTCCCCCGTTGTCAAGCGCCATTCCTGCGCTTGTCTACACCCGCCCGCGCAGATAGTCCTCCCGGGTCAGTTCCAGCTGGATGACGCCGCCTTCCCTGCCTGTTTCCCGAAAGCCGACGGCCCTATGGATGTGATAGGCGGCGTCCCGGGTGGTCTCAAAATCGTTGTGCAGGCGCTCCACGCCGTCCACCAGGAACGCCCGGTCCGCCAACAGGCGAAGACCCTGCCGGCCGTAGCCCTTTCCCCGCTCCGGGGCGTAGATCACGATCCCCATATCGTGCCAGCCGCGCTCGGGGGATATACAGCTGCAGCTCGTCTTGCATATTTCGTTTCCTTTTACTGATCTTCAGGCTTTGCCGGCCAGCCGCAGCCGCAGTAATCCTGCCGGTACAGGTCATATTCCCGGCTGAGCTGGATGGAGCGCAGATAGCCGTTGCGCTTTTTGAAGTCCGAGGGCAGCCACTTCACCCCGTACTCCTTCTGCAGGGCGAAGCCGATGGCGTTGATGCGCTGGGCGTCCTTATGGGGGCTGACGGTGAGGGTGGTGCCGAAGAAGTCGAAGCCCCACTCCGCCGCCGTGCGGGCGGTCTGGCCCAGGCGCAGGCGGAAGCACTCCGTGCACCGCGCGCCCCCCTCCGGCTCCGTTTCCAGGCCCCGGGCCGCGGCCAGGAATTCCTCCCCTCTCCAGCCGGGCTCCAGCAGCCCGGGGGGGTGCTCCATGGGCATGGCGGAGAGCAGCTTTTTCAGCGTTTCCAGCCGTTTTTCATACTCCGCCTCCGGCCGGATGTTGGGGTTATAGAAATAGGCCGTCACATCGAAATGGGCCGTCAGGTACTCCAGCACATAGCTGGAGCAGGGCCCGCAGCAGCATTGCAGCAGCAGGCTGGGCCGTTTTTCCAGCCCCGCCAGCACGCCGTCCAGTTCCTTTTGATAATTGCGCTTTTCCATAGGCCCATTGTAGCACGCCCGGGGCCCGGGCGCAAGGGCGGGCGTTTCCCGGCGCAGTTTTAACCGATTAGTAACCATTTTCCGGGGAAAAGCCCCTATAATGGAGATAATAGAAACAACACGGAGGCGGTCACCATGGAGCGACGGGACAAGCTGAATTACTATCTGGATATTGCGGACGCGGCCCGGGAGCGGTCCACCTGCCTGCGGCGGACTTACGGGGCCATCATCGTGAAAAACGACGAGATCCTGGCCACGGGCTACAACGGCGCGCCCCGGGGCCGGTGCAACTGCGTGGACCTGGGGGTATGCCACCGGGAGGAGCTGCAGATCCCCTCCGGGGAGCGGTATGAGCTGTGCCGAAGCGTCCACGCGGAGGCCAACGCCATCATCTCCGCCGCCCGCCGGGACATGATCGGCGCCGACATGTACCTTGTGGGCCGGGACGCCAAGACCGGCCAGTACCTCACCGACACCACCTCCTGCTCCATGTGCCGGCGGCTCATCATCAACGCGGGCATCGCGCGGGTCATCGCCCGCCTGGGGGAGGACGACATCCGCGTCACCGATGTGAACGAGTGGATCTGTCAGGACGACACGGTGGTGAGCTGAGCCGATGAAGCACATCCTTCTGATCGGCACCGGCGGCACCATCGCCTCCCAGCCCACAGACAGCGGCCTGGCGCCGGGCCTGACCACGGAGCAGCTTTTGCGCTACACCCCCAGCATCACCCGGGTATGCCGGACGGACTGCGTACAGCTGCTGGCCCTGGACAGCACCAACATCACCCCCGCCCACTGGCAGATGATCGTCCGCTGCATCCGGGAGCGGTACGACGGCTACGACGGCTTTGTGATCACCCACGGCACCGACACTTTGGCCTACACCGCCGCGGCCCTCAGTTATATGATCCAGGGCAGCCCCAAGCCCATCGTCCTCACCGGGGCCCAGAAGCCCATCGGCTTCGACTCCACCGACTCCAAGATGAATCTGACGGACGCGTTTCTGTGCGCCGCCGGGGACCTGCCGGGGGTATCCATCGTGTTCGACCACAAGGTCATTTTGGGCACCCGGGCCAAGAAGACCCGCTCCAAGAGCTTCAGCGCCTTTTCCAGCATAAACTATCCGGAGCTGGGCGTGATCCGGGACGGGGCGCTGATCCGTTTCATTCGCCAGAGCTGCCTGGACGCGCCGTTGTTTTACGAGCAGCTGGACACCCGGGTGGCGGTGTTGAAGCTGGTGCCGGGCATGGACCGGGAGGTGCTGGATCTTCTCTTCCAGCGCAACGACGCGGTGGTGATAGAGAGCTTCGGCGTAGGCGGCGTGCCGGAGGCCGGGGGCTTTTACGACTGCATCAGGCAGTGGAAGGACCAGGGCCGGATCGCCGTACTCACCACCCAGGTGGAAAACGAGGGGAGCGACCTGGGCGTATACCACGTGGGCCACCGGCTGAAGACCGATCTGGGCGTGCTGGAGGCCTACGACATGACCTGCGAGGCGGTGCTGGCAAAGCTCATGTGGATCCTGGCCCAGACCCGGGACCCGGCGGAGGTGACCCGGCGGTTCTACTCCCCCGTGGCCATGGATATGTTCCCCCAGCTTCCCGGGACCGGTCAATAGCCGGTCCGTCAGCGACATCAACATGAGATCCGGGCTCTTTTCACGAGGAAAAGAGCCCGGATCTTCGCTCTGTCCGATCGGCACGGCATCCCGCGCGTCCGAGCCCTCCGGCCCATAGGACAGTCCGGATCAGCACTCCGGCACGGGGCAGAAGGCGCCGCCGGTACGGCCGGCCAGATGCTTTTTCAGATAGAACCCCGTCTTG
Source organism: uncultured Oscillospiraceae bacterium (assembly GCA_947626905.1). GTDB lineage: Bacteria > Bacillota > Clostridia > Oscillospirales > Oscillospiraceae > CAJOIG01. Next base: position 26,412 of record CANQUE010000026.1, on the reverse strand, counting down.
CTGCGCGCACAGCCGCATATCTGCTCCGGCGTCCCCGCCGCCACGATCTCCCCGCCGAGAGCGCCGCCCTCCGGCCCCATATCGATCACATAATCCGCATTCCCGATCACATCCAGATCGTGCTCGATGACGATGACGGTGGCGCCGTTTTCGATCAGCTTTTCAAACACATGCAGCAGCGTCTCCACGTCCAGCGGATGCAGGCCGATGGTGGGCTCGTCAAAGACGAACACCGCGTCCGCCTGGCCTCTCCCCATCTCGCTGGCCAGCTTCAGCCGCTGCGCCTCTCCGCCGGACAGGCTCGGGGTCTGTTCCCCCAGCGTCAGATAACCCAGGCCCAGCTGCTGAAGAACGCCGAGCTTTCGCACCACGAGGGGAAGGTCGGCGCAGGCGGCCAGCGCCTCGTCCACGCTCATATCCATCAGCTCCGGGAGGGTGCTTGCCCGGCCGCCATGCTTCGGCGTCCGCCGGATCAGGCCCGCCTCTCTCCCGTAGCGGGAGCCGCCGCAGTCCGGGCAAGGGATCTCCACGTCCGGCAGAAACTGAACGTCCAGGTCGATGGCGCCGGTGCCGTCGCAGGTGGGGCACCGCAGGGCTCCCGTATTATAGGAAAAGTCGCCCGCCTTATAGCCCCGCTCCTTCGCGTCCGCCGTCTTGGCGTATACCTTTCTCAGCTCGTCGTGCACGTCGGCATAGGTGGCCACCGTGGAGCGCACGTTGATCCCGATGGGCGTGGCGTCGATCAGCTTGACCTGGGCGATCCCCTCGGCAGAAACGGCCTTCACATGCTTCGGCAGCCGGTCGCCCCGGATGGACGCCTCCAGGGCCGGGATCAGGCTCTCCAGGACCATGGTGGTCTTGCCCGAGCCGGACACGCCGGTCACCGCGATCAGCCGCCCTTTCGGCAGATCCACCTCCAGGGGCTTCACCGTGTGGATCTGAGACGTGGACAGGTGGATGGTCCCGAGAGAAAACATCTGCTCCGGCGGGACCCGCTTCCCGGCGCGGATGGTCCTTTTCCCGGAGAGGAAGCCGCCGATCCGGGAATCCGGGTCGTCTTCCACCTCCCCCAGGGTCCCCTGGGCGATGATCGTTCCGCCTCCCGCGCCGGCCCCCGGTCCCAGCTCGATGAGCCAATCCGCCTGGGAGAGCACCTGGGTGTCGTGATCCACCAGCACCACCGAGTTGCCGTCCGCCACCAGGTCATGCATCACGCCGGCAAGCCCCTCCAGATTGGCCGGGTGCAGGCCGATGGACGGCTCGTCCAGGACATACAGCACGCCGGAGGTTCGGTTGCGCACCGCCCGGGCCAGCTGCATCCGCTGCCGCTCGCCGGTGGAGAGCGTGGAGGCGGCCCGGTCCAGGGTGAGATAGGACAGCCCCAGATCGGCCAGGCGCTTTGCGGCGCTCTTAAACGACTGGCAGATGCTCTCCGCCATGGGGCGCATCTCCTCCGGCAGGGAGGCCGGGACGCCGTCGACCCACCGGGTCAGATCGGAAAGGGTCATGGCGCAGGCTTCCGCCAGGGAAATGCCCCGGAGCCTGGGCGCCCGGGCGGCGTCGCTGAGCCGCGTGCCGCCGCAGTCGGGGCAGATATCCTGCCGCAGGAATTTTTCCACCCGCTTCATGCCCTTTTCGTCCTTGACTTTGGACAGGGCGTTTTCCACGGTGTAGGTGGCGTTGAAGTAGGTGAAATCCATGTCCCCGGCGGCGCCGCTGGTCTTGTTCTGGTAGATGATATTCTTCTTGACGGCGGGGCCGTGAAAGACGATGTCCCGCTCCCTTTCTGTCAGCTCCCGAAAAGGCACGTCGGTGCGGACACCCATCTCCCGGGCGATGTCCTTCATCAGCGACCACATCAGCGTCTGCCACGGCGCCACCGCCCCCTCGTCAATGGACAGGGACTCGTCCGGTACCAGCGTCGATTCGTCTACTGTGCGGACAACGCCCGTGCCGTCGCATTTTTTACAGGCTCCCTGGCTGTTGAAGGCCAGCTCCTCCGCGCCGGGCGCGAAGAAGCGCTCCCCGCAGACAGGGCACACCATCGCCAGCCCCGCCGCCACGTTCAGGGAGGGCGGGCCATAGTGGCCGTTGGGGCAGCGGTGGCTGGCGAGCCGGGAAAACATCAGCCGCAGGCTGTTCAAAAGCTCCGTGCCCGTGCCGAAGGTGCTGCGGATACCGGGCACGCCGGGCCGCTGGCGCAGCGCGAGGGCCGCCGGGACATACAGCACCTCGTCCACCTGGGCCTTTTCCGCCTGGGTCATCCTCCGGCGGGTATAGGTGGACAAAGACTCCAGATAGCGCCGGGAACCCTCCGCGTAAAGGATGCCCAGCGCCAGCGAAGATTTGCCGGACCCGGACACGCCCGCGATCCCCACGATGCGGCCCAGCGGTATGTCCACGTCGATGTTTTTCAGGTTGTGCACTCGTCCGCCCCGTATTTGGATCCTGTCCGGGGCTTTATGTCCGTCCATTTCTCTTCACCCATTCCGCGCTCACGCGATAAGATACCGGCAGACCGCCGCTTTCAGGCGGTATTCTATCACGGCGGCCGGAAAAATTCAAATAGGCCCCGCCGCCTATGTCCGCCCCTGGGCCCCGGCCCTTCAGCGGGCGTCCTCCGCGGCGGCCGGCGCCGGTTCCCTGATGAGCCCCGACGCCCTCTTCCACCGGCCCGACAGCAGCCGCGCGGAGAAGAGGATCGAGCGCAGCACCCAGTCGGAGCACATGCCGATCCAATAGCCCATGGCGCCCAGCTCCGGCATATCGGGGAACATATCCGTCGTGAGCAGGAACGCCAGGCTCACCCGCATGGTGAACATGGATATGACCGCGCTGTACATCACATATTTCACGTCGCTGGTCGCCTTCAATATCCCCGGCGCCGTAAAGGAAAGCGGATAGGTGAACAGCTGCAGCGTCAGGCAGAAATACAGGCACTGCCGCCCGATCGCCTTGGCCTGCTCGGCATAACCGTACAGCTGCGTCAAAAGGGGCATGAGCGCGATGATCGTCCCCACGCACAGCCCGTTCGCCACGTACGAGATGACGAACATCCGCTTCATGTAGTACTTGACCTGGTCCAGGTCCCCCGCGCCCACCGACTGGCCTATGACCGTGAGGCAGGAGGTGCCCACGCCGCCGCCCACCACCGAGGCGAAGTTGTTGATCTGGTTGGCGATGGTGTTGCCGTTCGCCTGGATGTTTATGTGGATCAGCGCGCCCATCTCGTCGACCCCTGTGATGCTCTTGGCCCCCGTGGCGTACACGCCGGCGTTCACGAACGTGTTGGTCATCAGCTTGCCGAGCTGGAAAAGAGCGGACTCCACGCCGCTGGGTACGGCCAATCTCAAAATGCTGCTGATCATCGCCCGGTCAAAGCGAAACCGCTCAAAGACCCGTACGCGCACGACGTTGCCTTTTCTGCTCAGCAGCGCCAGCATGAATACCGCCGGGATCGCCCGGCAAAAGAGGGTGGCCAGCCCCGCGCCGAGAACGCCCATATCCAGCACGAACAGGAACACGGCGTTCAGCCCTATGTTGACCACGCAGCTCATGGCCGCGCTGGCCATGGTGGAAAAGCCCTTTCTCTGGGCACGCAGCAGCGCCGCGCAGGCGTTGAACAGCCCGATGAACGGGAACGAGGCGGCGGTCACATAGAAATACGTCCGCTGATAGGAAAAGGTGGAGCTGTCCACATTGCCGTAAAGCAGCTGCAATAGAGGCCTGTTGAGCCCCAGGCAAAAGACGCCTACCCCCAGAGAGATGCATACGACCAGGGCCAGCAGCTGCTTGGCGACCTTGTTGGCCCGGACCCGGTCCCCGGCCCCCAGCGCCTGGGAGGTGACGATGGCGCCGCCGGAGGCGAAGGCGGAGAAGAGCTGGATGATGAGATTGTTTACATAATCCACATTCCCGATGGCGTTGCTGGCGTTGCTCCTGACGGCCTGGGCGGCGGGCATATTGGAGACCATCAGCGAGTCGAAAAAGCCCAGGGATGTCGAAAAGATCTGCTCTATCACGATGGGCAGCACGAGCCACAAAAGCTGTCTGGCCGTAAACAGTGTGTATTTCTTTTTTGCCGTTCCCATAGGATGCCCCTCCCCGCGCCGCTGAGAAAACCGCTTTGATCCGGAACATCGGTATGTTACCGCCATTTTTCTTGATTTTCTATGGTTTTCGCGCTATAATATCCCAATAATAATGTTTTTTCAACAATAATTTGGTGATATCATGGCGATGAACGGGACCCAAATACCGCGGGAGCCTATCGACTCGATCTATACGGAAACGGCCGTGCGGCCCGGGGGCTATGTCATGCCTCACCCCCACTGCCACCCCTACTTTGAGCTCTTCTATGTGGAGAGCGGCTCATGCCGGTTTTTTATCGAAAACAATATGTACGACATCCATGCCGGCGATTTTATGCTGATCCCTCCCGAGATCTTTCATTACACCCGGTATCCCTCCGGCCAGTGCAGGAGGAGCGTGGTCCGCTTCAACCGGGCCGACCTGGACGAAAATGTGGTCCGGCTCATGCCCCAGGGGGAGGCGTTCCTCTCGGCCACCCGCATTTTTCAGACCCCGGAGGCATACCGCCGGCAGATGAACGCCCATTTCTCCAAAATGATAAGCGAGAGGAAGATCGGCGACAAATGCTCCCAGGCCATGCTGCGCGCGCTGCTGCAGGAGCTGTTCCTGCTGTGCGACCGGCAGTGCCGGATGCTGTACAGCATCCCGGATGAGATCCACACCACCGACCGGCAGATCGTCCGGGCGGCCCGGTTCATAAGCGGACATTATATGGAGCGGATCACAGCGGCGGAGATCGCCGCCGCCGCGGGATACAGCCCCAATTATCTGAGCAAGAAATTCAAGCGCTCCGTGGGCATAGGCATCCACGAGTACCTCATGTTCATCCGGCTCCAGCGGGCCGCCTACGAGCTGGTGGCGACGGACGACCGCATCACCCAGATCGCTTTTCGCTGCGGTTTTTCGGACAGCAACTATTTCAAGGACGCCTTCAAAAAGAAATACGGCCTCACCCCCAGGGCCTACAGAAAGCAGCTATAGCGGGGCCCGGAGGCACACAAAAAAGCCCAGAGCAGGATCAAAGCCTGCTCTGGGCTCCATATATATGGCTTTACGCTTCCCCTCCGGGGTCCTTCATGCACAGGTGCACCGCCCCCGTGGTGAACGTCCGGGGCAGGGCCAGGATGTTGGGGTGGGGCCCCACGTATTTCTTCATGGCGTCCGCCAGGGCCTCCTCCACGGTGGCCCGGGTCTTCAGACCCATGCTCCGGGCGATCCCCGGCTCCCGGGCCCCTACGATGTAGATGGCGCTGGTGTGCTCCTCCGCCAGGTGGCCGCAGCTCATCATGGAAAAGCCGTGGAAGGGATGGAAGGCGTTGGCAAAGCGGTACTTGCGGATGTACTCCTGATTCGTGGCGAAGTACTCCCCGTACCGGTTCATGTCCGGCAGGATCTGCATATAGTCGTGCTGGAACATCTCGTAAAGCTCCCGCAGATAGGGCCAGCGCTCGTCGTGGAACCACCCGTCGCAGATGCTGGGCACGATGAACACGCAGTGGTCGGCCATCACCCGCTTGTGGCGGATGACCTGGGCCGAGAGCGCCTGCATCATCTGGATGGGGTTGGTGCCCATGCCGGGGCCATAGTGGAAATCGGTGGGCATGCCGAACACCACCACGTCGTATTTCTTCTCCGCCCAGTGGACATAGGTGCGCTTGTCGGCGGTGGCCCAGGATATGGGCTGCATCTGCTTGGCCCAGCCGGAGTTGATCTCGATCTGGCGGGACTTGGAATCCAGCACCGCGTCGCAGCAGAAGAACTTGCGGCCCATCTTCTCCTCCATCAGCATCCCCTGCTCGTCGAACTTGGAGCGCATGACGCTGTGGGTGGATACGGGCACGAAATCGGCCCGGTGCATCACCTGGGGGACGTGGTGGCCGGCGATGGAGCGCCAGTGGGTGATGCCGGTGGCGCAGTGCTTGTACCCGCCGGAGTAGCCGCCGTAGGGATTGCCCTGGGTGTGGCCGATGAGGATGGGGATGTCCGCGTCGAAGACGTACTTGTTCATCAGCACGTGGTCCCCGGAGGCGGTGAAGCCCAGGTCCACCATGTGGTCATAGTCCTCGCTGTCGTGGCTGGTGATCTGGCCGGAGGGGTAGAACTCGCTGAACAGCTCCTCCCCCAGGATGGTGCGCATCTCCGGCACGGTGGCCCGGGGATGCAGGCCGTTGGAGATGAGCAGCAGGATGTCCTTTTTCTCCACGCCCGCGCTGTACAATTCATCCAGGCAGGCACGGATGGACACCTTCCGGTGGCTGGTGGGCTGGTTGCCGCCCTTGACGATGTCGGGGATGACAAACACCACCGTCTTGCCGGGGCCGGCCAGCTCCTTCAGGGAGGGCATGCCGATGGGGTGGCGGATGGAGTCCAGGGTGGCGGCATAAAGGCTGTCCCAGTCCTGGGGCAGGCAGGGAGGATCGGGCACCGTCTCACCGGGGATGAACACGTCGGTCCAATCCGGAAGCTGGGCGCTCATCATACCGTGGCCATACTCAAAATCCAGTTTCATGTGTCGCTCTCCTTTGTTGTGAAGTTCCGGCTGAAAGCCGTCGCGGCGCCGGCTCATGGGCTCATGTCATGTACATGTTCATGTTCGTATTGTACCATGTCGTGCGGTTCCGGCGTGAGCCGGGAGCACGACTGGTATCTTTGGGTATAATAGCGGCTCCGCCGCTATTATACCATGTCGTGCGGTTCCGGCGTGAGCCGGGAGCACGACCGGTATTTTGGGTATAATAGCGGCTCTGCCGCTATTATACCGCAGATGAGTCCCCCCGGCAATGGGCAATCGGCCCACGCTGTGTTCTTCCCTCAAAAGGCCGGCGGCTTTTTATCCGGCATTGGCCAGCATCAGCTTCAGCCGGTTCTCCTGGTTGACCCGGCTGGCCCCGGCGTCGTAGTCGATGGCCACGATGTTGGCCCCCGGGCACAGCTTCTTCACCGGCACCATCATGCCCTTGCCGCAGATGTGGTTGGGCAGGCAGCCGAAGGGCTGGGTACAGACGATGTTTTTGCAGCCGGAACGGCTCAGCTCCACCATCTCCGCCGTCAAAAGCCAGCCCTCTCCCATCTTTACCGCCCGGCTGATCACCTCGCCGGCCATGTCCACCACTTCCTCAAAGGGGGCGGAACCGGCGAACAGGCCGCCCTCTGTCAGCGCCCCGTTCATCTCCCGCCGCTTCCGGCACAGAAACCGGAAGGCTACCTTCTCCACCAAATACCGGGTATGGCCCTTGTGATAGAGTTCATGGTCCACGATGCCGTTGTAAACGCAGAACAGGCAGAAGTCCAGGAAACCGGGCACCACGGTCTCCGCCCCCTCCCGGATGAGGAACCGCTCCAGGTCGTTGTTGCCCAGCGGAGAATACTTGACGAAGATCTCCCCCACGATGCCCACCTTGGGCTTTTCCCGGCTCCGGTCCGCCGGGATGGCGGCGAAAGACTGCACGATCCGGCGGTAGTTTTCCTTCACCTTTCCGTAATCCACCCGCCGGCTGGCGCCCAACTCGTCTCCCAGACGGCGTATCCAATCTTCCGCTGTCCGCTCCGCCTGGCCGGAATTCGTCTCATAGGGCCGGGTCTGGTTCACTAGAGACATCAAAAGATCCCCGTACAGCACTGCATACATCAGCCTGTGGAGTTTGGGCAGCGTCACCTGGAAGCCAGGGTGTTTCTCGATCCCTGCCAGGCTGAAGGAGATGACGGGCACATACTCCATCCCCGCCTTCACCAGGGCCTTGCGGATCAGAGAGATATAGTTGGACGCCCGGCAGCCGCCGCCGGTCTGGAACATGATCAGCGCCGTCTTATGGGGATCATATTTCCCCGACAGCAGCGCGTCCATCATCTGCCCCACCACCAATATGGCAGGATAGCAGGTGTCGTTGTGGGTATACTTCAGCCCGGTCTCCGGGATGTTGGGGCCGGAGGACTGCAAAAGCTCCATGTGGTAGCCGTAGGTTTCAAAGATGCGCATCATCAGCTTGAAGTGCATGGGCAGCATATTGGGCACCAGGATGGTGTAGTCCTTGATCATATCCTCGGTGAAGGGGACAAAACTCTTATCCTGCATGCTCCCGCTCCCTCTCTTCCAGCGCCCCCAGCAGGCTGCGCAGACGGATGCGCACGGCCCCCAGGTTGGTGATCTCGTCGATCTTGATCTGTGTGTAATACTTGCCGGCCCGCTCCAGGATGGAGCGCACCTCGTCGGTGGTGATGGCGTCCACGCCGCAGCCGAAGCTGACCAGCTGCACCAGCTCCGTGTCCTCGTGGGCGGCGGCATAGGCCGCGGCCCGGTACAGCCGTGCGTGGAACGTCCACTGGTCCAGCACCTTCACATACTGCACCGGCGCCAGATGGCACACGCTGTCCTCGCTCACCACCACGAAGCCCAGGCTGGACGCCAGAGAGTCGATGCTATGGCCGATCTCCGGGTCGATGTGGTAGGGCCGTCCCGCCAGGAGCATGATCCGCTTGCCGTGCTCCCGGGCCCAGGCCAGGGCCGCCTCCCCCTCTCGGCGGAGGGCCGCCTTGTATTCCTCATAGGCGGCCAGGCCCGCGGCCGCGGCCTTTTTTACCTCGCCCTTGGTGATGGTCCCGTCCAGCCGGCGCAGGCAGGGCAAAAGCGTGCTCACAAGCTCCCTCTGGCTGTCCAGGCTCAGAGGCGGATGGAGAAAGCGCGCTCCCTCCGGCCACTCCATATTCCCCCCGAGAAGCTCCCCGTAATAGGCCACCACCGGGCAGTTATAGTGGTTGGAGGAGGCCCCCTCGTCCACGTTGTATGTAAGCTCCGGATAAAAGATGGTGTCGATGCCGTCCTCCAACAGCTCCATCACATGCCCGTGCATGAGCTTGGCGGGATAGCAGACCGTGTCGGAGGGGATGGTGAACTGGCCCTTTTCATAGGTCGCCCGGTTGGACTGCCGGGAAAAATGCACCTCAAAGCCCAGGGCGGTGAACAGCGCGTGCCACAAGGGGGCCTGCTCGTAGATCACCAGAGCCATGGGGATGCCGATCTTTCCCCGCCGGCCGGGGACCGGCTTCAGGCCGTTGAGATATTCCCGCTTCCAGGCGTGCAGGTCGGGAAGCTGCCGGGCGTCTTTCAGCCCCAGCCCCCGCTGGCACTGGTTGCCGGAGATGAACCGCTCCCCGTCCGCGAACCGGTTGACCGTCAGATGGCAGCGGTTGGCGCAGCCCTTGCAGACCGTGGAGGTGGATACATGGGCGAAGGCCGCCAGCGCTTCCGGGCCCAGCAGCGTGCTCTTTTGACAGTGCATGATGTGCAGCGCCGCGCCGTAGGCCCCCATGAGCCCGGCGATGGCGGGGCGCACCACGTCGGCGCCCAGCTCCTTCTCAAAGGCCCGGAGCACCGCGTCGTTGTGGAAGGTGCCCCCCTGGACCACGATGTGCTCCCCCAGTTCCTTGGGGCTCACGGCCCGGATCACCTTATACAGCGCGTTTTTCACCACGCTCACGGAGAGCCCGGCGGAGATGTCCTCCACCGTGGCGCCGTTTTTCTGGGCCTGCTTGACGGAGGAATTCATGAACACCGTGCACCGGGACCCCAGGTTCACCGGCGCGTCCGCCCTCAGGCCCAGGGCCGCGAAATCCTCCACCGTATAGCCCATGGCCTTGGCAAAGGTCTCGATGAACGATCCGCAGCCAGAGGAGCAGGCCTCGTTGAGCATGATGGAGTCGATGGCCCCGTTGCGGATGCGGAAGCACTTGATGTCCTGGCCGCCGATGTCCAGGATGAAATCCACATCCGGCTGGAAGTGTTTGGCCGCCGTATAGTGGGCGATGGTCTCCACCACCCCCTCGTCCACGTGGAAGGCGTGGCGGATCAGGTCCTCGCCGTAGCCGGTGACGGAGCTGCCGCAGATGGTGATCCGCTCCCCGCACAGCCTGTACAGGACCTCCAGCTGTTCCTTCACCAGGGACACGGGATTGCCCCGGTTGGAGCTGTAGAAGCTCCAGAGGATGGACTTGTCCTCCCCCATCAGCACAAGCTTGGTGGTGGTGCTGCCGCAGTCGATGCCCAGCCACGCCCTGCCCGTATACGCGCCGATATCCCGGCGGGGCACGGACGCCTGCCCGTGGCGGCGGCAGAACGCCTCGTATTCCTCCTGGCCGGCGAACAGCGGCGGCAGCCGGTCCGTGACGCCGGTTTCATGGCGGGCGCTGTCCTCGATCTGGCATATCAGCTCGTCCCAGGAGAGCCGGTCCCGCTCCTCGGCGTTCATGGCCGCGCCCATGGCCACGGCGTACAGGGCGTACTCCGGGCAGGAGGCAGTGTCCTCCGTCAGCTTCATGGTCTGATAAAACCGCCGGCGCAGGCCCTCGCAGTAATACAGCGGCCCGCCCAAAAACAGCACCTTGCCCCGGATGCGCCGGCCCTGGATGAGGCCGGTGAGGGTCTGGTTCACCACCGCCTGGAAGATGCTGGCGGCGATGTCCGATCTGCTGGCCCCCTGGTTCAGAAGGGGCTGGATGTCCGACTTGGCGAATACGCCGCACCGGGAGGCGATGGGATAGACCCGCTCCGCCCGGAGGCTGGCGGCGTCCATCTCGTCCACGGTCATGTCCAGCAGCACCGCCATCTGGTCGATGAAGGCCCCGGTACCGCCGGCGCAGGTGCCGTTCATGCGCTCGTCCACCCCGCCGGTGAAAAAGATGACCTTGGCGTCCTCGCCCCCCAGTTCGATGACCGCCCCCGTATCCGGGGCCAGGCGGGTCACCACCTCCTTGGTGGCGTACACCTCCTGCACGAAGCGCAGCCCCGCCGCCTCCGCCATGCCCATGCCCGCGGAGCCGGACACGGTGACGCATACCTCGTCCACCGGCCGCTCCGCCGCCATGGCCCGGAGCATCTCCAGGGTGGTCTGGCGGACCCTCGACTTATGCCGCTGATATTTCCGGTAGAGGACCTGATCCCCGTCCATCAGCACCACCTTCGCCGTGGTGGAGCCTATATCGATCCCCAGCTTTATCGACTCTCTCTTTGATCCCATCTATATATCTGTTTCCTCTTCTCTGCCGTTCCACGCGAGTGCCTGTTTCAGATCAGCCAGTCCTGACAGACGCGCCGGCGGTGGGAGCGCGATCGTTTTTTGTAAAAGCTATTTTATCACAGTCCCTGCGCTTGTCCAGCCCTGATTCTGCGAACCGGGCCGCAAATCGGCGGTTCTCCCGAAAAAGGTCTCTTCCGCGTCCGGCCTCCTTGCCCGCCCCTCAGGACAGATATGTACGCAGATACTCCTGCCGCACCGGCTCCGGCACAAGGCTGCCGCCGGTGGCCCAGACGATCTGCGTCGCATGGGAGAGCTTTTCGCCGTCCAGGCCATGGTCCCGGCAGTACCGCGCCGACTCCCGGCAGGCCAGCAGGCCCCGGGGCCCGGCAAAACCGGCACAGCTGGAGGGCTCGATCTGGATGCCCTCCGTTTCATACAGCATCCGCAGATCGTCGTACAGCCGCCGGTCGGCCACCGTGAACTCCCCGCTCAAAAGGTTCGTCATCAGCCGTGTGACGAAGCCGGAGGGACTGGCGCAGGCCAGGCCGTCCGCCTCGGTGATCCCGGTCAGGCCGAAATCCCGGACGTTGGCCCCCTCGAACAGCTGGGTGGCAACGCCTAGCAGCACGGACGGGCACTGGACCGGCTCGGTGAAGAAACAGTGCACATCGTCCCGGAAAAGCCGCTTCAGTCCATAGGCCACCCCGCCGGGGGCGCCTCCCACGCCGGCCGGGATATAGACGATCAGGGGATGGTCCCCGTCCACCGGGATCTGCATCGCCTCCAGCTGGGCCTTCAGCCGCCCGGCGGCCACCGTGTAGCCCAAAAACAGATCCACCGATCTCTCGTCGTCCACAAAGTAGCTCATGGGGTCCAGATCGGACAGCCGCCGGCCCTCCGCCACCGCCGCGGAATAGTCGTCGGCGTATTCTATCACCTCTACGCCCTTGCTGCGCAGCAGGTCCTTTTTCCACTGCTTCGCGTCGGCGGACATATGGACCTTGACCCGGAAGCCCAGCGCGGCGCTGGATATGCCGATGGACAGGCCCAGATTGCCGGTGGAGCCCACCTGCACGGTATACTGGCCGAAAAAGCGGCGCATCCCGCCGCTGGCCAGAAGGCTGTAATCATCCTCCGGCCGGAGCTTTCCGGCGGCCAGGGCCAGGTCCTCGGCGTGCTTGAGCACTTCGTAAATGCCGCCCCGGGCCTTGACGGACCCGGCGATGGGCAGATGGCTGTCCATTTTGAGCAGCATCCGGCCGGGGATATGGCAGCCATAGGTCCGCTGCATCTTATCCCGCATACCGGAGATCTCCGTCAGGGGAGATTCGATGATGCCCCGGGCCGGCAGGGTCTCCGGGAAGCATTTTTCGATGAACGGCGCGAAGCGCTGCAGCCGCCCGGCGGCGTCCCGGATATCGGCGTCGGACACCACCAATTGGCACACGGCGTCCGTGGCGGAGAAGGGCAGAAACCGGGGATTGACCCACGCGGTCTCCTCTCCCCGGACGACCCGCTCCAGGGCGGGGTCCCGGCCGGTATATTCCTGTATGTCCATCTGTGCGCTTTCCTTTCTCTGTATGTCAGTGGAAAACATTATATCACCCGGACCGCAGGAAATCCACCGCCTGTTCATCCCGGCCCGTCCGCGCCTTAAGAGAAGCCCAGGACCGTGACGGCCATGCCCAGCACATAGTGGGGAATGCACAGGCCCCAGATGGTGTTCTGCCGGCGGTACAGCTCGCCCAGAGCGCCCAGCAGGATGATGGCGCCCAGCATGTACACCAGTCCCAGCTGTATGTGCAGCGCCCCGAAGGCCAGGCTCGTCACGGTGATGGCCGCCGCCTCCCGGTACTTGCCGGTGATGACGCGGCGCATGCTCTCGTGCACCAGCCCCCGGCTCATCAGCTCCTGCAAAAACACCGTCACCGGATAGAAGTATCCGCTCAGCCGGATGGCGCCCCAGTTCCAGAAGGGCGCGCCCTCCTCAAAAAAGCCGGGGACCAGCCGCAGCAGCGCCAGCTTCAGCCCCACCATCAGGCCCAGGCCCGCCGCCGCCACGATGCTGTCGGTGATGATCGCGCTTTTCAGATTCTTCGGGGCCAGGCCCAGCTCCCCCCAGGTGATGGACGTGGTCTTGACAAGGAACACCGTCATCCCGGCGCCCAGGACCATGACCACCTGGGTCAGCAAATGGGCCGGCAGGGGCCGGTCCAGAAATTCCCACAGCCCGATCAGCAGCACCCAGACGCTCACGAACATGATCATGGACACGAACGTCACGGAGGCGTCCCGCTCCCGCTGGCGCATCCGGGCCAGCTCCGTCACGTCGGAGAACTGGATCACCACGCCCTCCTGTCCGTGCCCGGCCTCGTCCCGCAAAAAGGACGTGACCACCCGCAGCTGCATCTGCTTTCCGTCCGGGCGGGTATAAGCACACTGGCCCCGGTGGGTGTTTTCCTTGTCATACACCGCGTCCAGCAAAAACTGATGAAAGCCGTCGTTCTCCGGCCGGCTGTCCCGTTCCATCACCTGGGCGTATTTTCCGCCCACCGTTTCCCCGCCCAGGGAGAGCATCTCCCCGCCGCTGGGGTTCACGTACAGCACCGTCCCGTGCCCGTCCAGCACCATCACGCCGTCGGTCACGTCCCGCAGCACCCGCGGGAGCATATCGGGTTCAAATCCTATATCCACGTTTCCCCTCCTCCAGAGCCAAAAACCGATCGCGCCGGGCTCCGCCGTCAGACGGCAGGCGCCGCCTGATCCTCCGCGTCCAGCCGCTGCCGGGCCACCAGCTCCGCGAAAAAGCCGCCGGCGGCGATGAGCTCGTCATATGTACCGTCCTCCACGACCCGGCCCTTGTCCAGCACCAGGATCCGGTCGCAGTGGCGGATGGTGCTCAGCCGGTGGGCGATGACGATGCGGGTGCATTTGAGCCTGTCCAAAGACTCGGACACCACCCGCTGGGTGATGTTGTCCAGGGCGGAGGTGGCCTCGTCCAGCAGCAGAAGGCGGGGCTTGGGCGCGATGGCCCGGGCGATCATCAGCCGCTGGCGCTGGCCGCCGGAGATGCCGCCGGAGCCCTCGGAGATCAGGGTATGCATCCCCATGGGCATTTGGCGGATGTCCTCGGCGATGCCGGCCATCTCCGCCGCCTCCCACGCCTCCTCCTCCGACAGCCGGGGCGCGGAGAGGGTGATGTTGGACAGGATATCCCCGGCAAAGAGCTTGCCGTCCTGGGTCACGACGCCGATGTGCTGCCGCAGGCTCTTCAGATCCATGGTGTTTATATCCTGCCCGTCGTAATACACGGCTCCCTTCTGGGGCTTTTCAAAGCCCAGAAGCACCCGCATGAGCGTGCTCTTCCCGCAGCCCGTCCGGCCCACCACGGCCACATACTGGCCGGGTCGGATCTTCAGGGACAGGTCGTCCAGCACATTGGGCATATCCTCGCTGTAGCGGAAGCTGACGTTGTTCAGCTCCACGCCGCCGGTGATGTGCTGGACCATCTTCTTGTCCTTATCCACCTCCGGCTCCGCCTCCAAAATGGGCTTCACCGACTTCAGGATGGGCATGATGTGCCCCAGGGTGGCCGCGATGCCCGCCAGGCCGGAAAAGGAGGACGCCACCATGGCATAGGCGGCGGTGAAGGCGTAGTATTCCGCCACGGAAACGCCGCTCTGCACCGCGATGGCATACAGCACGATGGTCCCGGCCAGGGAGATCCCCATGGGGATGACCCTGTTCAGCCGCAGATACAGCGGCCGGCTGTAGACCGCCTGGGCAGACTGGGCATATACCTCGCTCCACTTGGCGAACGCCCGCTTCTCCGAGCCGGAGAGCTTGATCTTCTGCACGCCGCGGATCAGCGCGTAGGACAGGCTGTTCTCCTTGGCGCCCCGGGAAAACTGCTTCTGGGCATACTGCATCTGGACGAGGGGCGTCACCACGGTGAAGACCACGGTGGCGGCCGAGATGCACAGCGCCGGGGCCACCAGGGCCGGGGCGAAGACGAAGATCTGGCTGATCTGGACCAGGGAGAACAGGCTCGTCAGCCCCGTGGCCGCCATGGACGAGATCAGCGCGCTCGCCAGAGGGCGGATGTTCCTCACCCGCATCGACAGCTCGCCGGTGCTGTATTTTTTGAAAAAGCTGGCCGGCAGGGACAGCAGCCGCATCATGCCGGCCGCCTCCACATACACCAGCGCCTTGGTCTCCATCCGGGTCTGGAGCATCTCCTTCACGATCTGCAAAAACTGCGAGCCGAAGGAGACCAGGATCGTGAACGAGATGACCGTCGTGAGCAGCCGGATGCTGCCGCTGTCCACCACCGTGGAAAACAGTATGTTGGTCAGCCGGGGCAGGACCAGCCCCACCAGGGACACCGCCAGCGCCGCCCCCACGAACAGGACAAAGTCCACCCACGAAAAGCAGGAGATGATATACGCTATCAGATCCTTTACCCCGATCTTCCCCTGGGGAAGGGGCTTATAAAAGGCGACGGCCTCCCGCTCGAACAGCTCCTCATTGGCGGACGTCACCCTCCGGCGGGCGCCCGCGGCGGTATCATAGAAGCTGTAGCCGCTCACCCCCGAGGGGATCAGCGCCACCGCCGTGCCGTCGGATCTCCGTATGCCCAGCATGGCTCCCACGGCCTGCTTGTGCCAGCCGGGCTCCAGCACCACGTCCCGGCGCATGATGCCGTAAGGGTGCATCATGAACTCCAGCTGCTCGTCCAGGTCCCGGATCGAATCCGGCACCTCCCCGGCGCTGGCCCCATAGAAGCGGAGGATCTCCCCGATGGCGTTTTTATTGGTCCTGTCCGCGTCGTTTCCAAGATCCGCCCGTTTGCCGGTCACCGCGCCGATGATAGCGGAAAAGCCGTTCTCGAAAGCGGCCTGGTCCCGGCGCTTTCGTTCCTGGATCTGTTCGTTAAACCAGCCCATACCGCTCCCCCCTCAGTCGTTGGAAACCAGGCGGGTATAATACCCGTTCATGGCATACAGCTGCTCGTGGGTGCCCCGCTCCACCACCTTGCCGTGGTCCATGACGATGATCTCGTCACAGTCCCGGATGGTGCTCAGCCGGTGGGCCACCACGACGCAGGTGATGCCCCGGTTCTTGATGGAATCGACCACCTCATGTTCCGTCTTGGCGTCCAGGGCAGAGGTGGCCTCGTCCAGGATGATGATGGTGGGGTCCTGGGCCAGGACCCGGGCGATCTCCAGGCGCTGCCGCTGGCCGCCGGAAAAGTCCTTGCCTCCCTCGGCCAGCTTGTAGTTGTATCCGCCCGCCCGCTGGACGATATCGCTGTGGATGTCCGCGTCCCGGGCCGCCAGGATCATCTCGAAATCCTCGATGGAGCTGTCCCACATCTTAATGTTGTTGGCGATGGTGTCCTCAAAAAGGATGATGTCCTGGTCCACCACCGCCAGCGAGCCGGTGAACACGCTCCGGTCGATCTGGCGGATGGTCTTGCCGTCGAAGAGGATCTGGCCGCTCCAGGGCTCGTACAGTCCGGAGATCAGCTTGGAGATCGTGGATTTTCCGCAGCCGGAGCTGCCCACCAGCGCTACGCGGCTGCCGGGCTTGAGGGAAAGGTTGAAATCCTCGATGAGGGGCTCCGCCAGCCGGGAATAGCCAAAGGTCACATGGCGCAGCTCCACCGCGCCGGAGAGCTTGTCATATCCCTCCCCCTCCGGGTCCGGCGGTACCTCCTGGGTCATGTTCCTGTCGGCGGGGTACTGCATCACGTCCTCCACCCGCTCCATCTCCGCCCGCATCTGCTGCACGGTCTGTCCGGCGGAGATCAGGCTCATGGCCGGGCTCTGGAAGGCGGCGAAGAATCCCTGGAACGCCATGACCATGCCGATGGTGAACTGCCCACGGATCACGAACAGCACGCCGAAAAACACCATGGCCTGGTCGGTCAGGATCCCCACCAGGGCGGGGATGCGCCCCAGATAGCGGTTCAGATTCTGAAAGCGCATCTGCTGGCTGTTGACGCTGGCCTGATAACCGGCCCAGCGCTCAAAATATCCGTTCTCCGCGCCGGAGGCCTTGATGGTCTCGATCATCTCGATCCCGGCCAGGGTGGAGGCGGACAGCTTGCTGGCGTCCCGCATCTGCACCCGGGTGATATTCACCCATTTTTTGGACACGGTCCGGGATACGGCCACATTGACCGCGATGGAGATCAGGCCCAGCACAGACAGAAAAAGGGAATACCGGACCATGACCACCAGATAAAACACCGCCATCACCGCGTTCAGCGCCAGCGGCGCCACGGTGTCCACCAGATCGCTGGCAATGCTGGCGTTGGTGCTCTGCCGCTGCTGGATGTCCCCCGCCATGCGCTGGGAGAAAAACTCCATGGGCATATGCAGCACTTTCCAGAAAAACGTGGTCGATCCGATGGCGGACAGCTTGCCCATGATGCGCAGGGAATAGATGGCGTTGATCCCCGCCGCCACCAGCTGCAAAAGGCTCACCACTGCCAGCCCCAACAGGAACGGCCACAGCCACTGGGGATTCCGGCCCGTCAGCAGCCGGTCCAAAAACACCCGGGAAAAGGCCGGGTACAGCACGCCGATCAGGGAGGAGATGACGGTGGTCAGCATCACGAACGCCACCGCCGTCCCCGCATTCTTCAGCCGCGTCATGGCATAGGCGGCCATGCTCTTGGGTTTCCCGCCGGGCACGAAATCCTCCGTGGGCTCAAACAGGAGGCATACGCCGGTGAAGCTCCTGTCAAAGTCCTCCATGGAGATCTGACAGACGCCCTTGGCCGGGTCATTTATGATGGCCTTATCGCCCTTGAATCCGTCCAGCACCACAAAATGATTGAACTGCCAGTGGATGATGCAGGGGAACTGGCCCTCTTTCCGCAGGACCGCCGGTTCGATGCGGTACCCGTGGGCCTCCAGGCCGTAGCTCCGGGCCGCCAGGAGCATGTTCTTGGCATTGGAGCCGTCCCGGCTGACGCCGCAGTCGGCGCGGATCTGCTCCAGAGGCACCCACCTGCCGTAGTAGGCCAGCACCATCGTCAGCGCCGCCGCGCCGCACTCCAGCGCCTCCATCTGCATGACCACCGGCACCTTCGCGACCCCGCCGCTGACCGGTTTTTTGATCTTACCCTTTCCCATCGCTCTGTCAGTTCGTCAGAAAGGACATCGGCCGCAGGGATTCGGTCACGATCTTCGCCTGATAAAGCCCGTCGGGCAGATCGGCGTCCGCCTCCACCGGGTACATCCACATCCCGGACGACAGCCCGCTCACGTGCATCGCGTACTCGTCCAGCGCGCCGTCCACCGGCACGGGCCGCTCCGGCACAGACGACAAAACGAATTCCTCTCCGTCGATGCGCACCGGCATACCGGCCTGCAGGCCGGCGCCCTCGTCCTCCGGCACATAGCAGACCACCCGTCCGTCCTGCGCGCAGGCGGTCACGGTCAGGGTCGTTTCGATCCGGCCCACGATGCCCCATATGATCATCGTCATCAGCAGCACGATCACCGCGGCCAGCACCATCCACACCCCCGGCCCGGTCACCCGGAGATAGTCGTTCAGCTGCTCCGGCGTGGACATGCTCTCCATCGCTTTTTTGCGAAACAGGCTTTCGTTTGCCATAGCTCTCCTCCTGTGGCGACGTCGTCACGTCGACCTTTTGCGGGCGGCCGGGATATCCCGGCCGCCCGTATCCATATGACAGGTCCCGCCCGGGCAGACCCGTCGGCAGGCAGGCGCCTCCGGCCCCTCCCCGCTCTCCAAGCCAGCCCCGGCCCCGGCCAGGGTCATTCGATGGTCAGGATATCCGAAAAGCCGGTGACCTCAAAGATCTCCATGATCGTCTCGTTCACGTGGCGGATCACCATCTTCCCCTGGCGGTTCATCACCTTCTGGGCCGCCAGCAGCACCCGCAGCCCGGCGGAGGACAGGTACTCCAGCTGGGCAAAATCCATGGAAAGGTCCGACACGCCGTCGATGCTCCGCTTCAGCTCCGCCTCCAGATGGGGAGCCGTCGTGGTGTCCAGCCGTCCTTCCAGCGCCAGATCCAGATGGGCGCCGTCCTGATTTTTCGTAATGGTCATTTCTGCCGTTTCTCCTTACAAAATATTTTCTTCGGGTCCCTTTTCTCAAAGTGTCCTGAAATCATACTCATAATATTAAAATGTTAGTTTTATCACGGAGGGAAATCAAGTATTCTGCATGAATCGCCCGCCAGAGCGCATGAATGATCTTTTCCCGCCTCTCCCCCGTTTTCCCCTCCCGGATCGGATGATCTTCCCTTTTCCGTCTGTGCCGATGGGTTTTCGTGCACAGTCAGTGGTCGTTTGTGCACGGCCCATTGATTTGGCCCGGCGTTCCGTGCTAAAAAAGTCAATAGAAGAAACGCCGTTTCCGCCCGCAGTCGGAAGGCGAGAGATACAGGAGGAACATCACATGACCAACAAGTTCCACAGGATGGCGGCGCTGCTCTTCGCGGCAGTGCTGGTATGGAGCGTTTTTGCTCCGGCGGCCTTTGCCGCCGACGCTGACGAGTGTCCGGAGGGCGGCGAGCACATATGGATGGATGACGACATCATCTGGTCGGCGGACAACATGACGGTGACCTTTACCTTTGAGTGTATATCCTGCGGCCAGCGGGTGGAAAGAACGGTGAGCACCACCTCCGAGATCACGAAATGGCCCACCTGTACCGAGCCGGGGACCAAGGACTGCTTCGCCTCCGTCCAACTGGGCGATACAGAGGCCACGGCGGAAAAGCACAATATCCCGATGCAGCCCACAGGCCACTGGTGGGCGCTGGTCAACGACGAAGACCCGGTCTGGGCCGACGACGACAGCACCGTCACCTGCCGCTTTTTCTGCCGCTGGGATCACTCCCACACCGCGGAACAGACAGCGGACGTGGTCCGGGAGGTCCAGGACCCCACCTGCACCGAGGACGGCATCGTGATCCTGTCCGCCCTGGTGGAGCAGGGCGGCACCACCGCCGCGGTGACCAAGACGGAGCCGGGCGAGCCCGCCCTGGGCCACGATTGGAGCGAGACCGGCGTCTGCCTGCGCTGCGGCGCGTATGCCCCCTCTTCTAGCGAGCCGGAAGATACTCCCACCCCGGAAGTTTCCCCTACCCCCGAGCCGGAGACCTCTCCCACGCCGGAACCGGAAGAGACCCCCACACCGGAGCCGGAAGCCTCCCCCACGCCGGCGCCGGCGGCGCCCCAGCAGCCGTCCGGTCCCCGGGCGCCCCGTACCGGCGATGAAGAGGAGCCTCTGCTCTGGCTGGCGGCGTTTCTGGTCTGCAGCGGAGCGCTGGCTGTTCTTGCCGGACGGCGCCGCGAGCAGTAAGCCGGACAGGCCGGGGACCCGGTCATCCGGTTTCTCATCACGATAAAAAGCAGCGAAGGGATGTCCCTTCGCTGCTTTTGCGCTGTGCAGTCATCACCGGCCGCTGGGCCGCTTTTTCAGCGCCAGCCCGGCCAGTCCGGCGCTGCTCAGGGTCAGCAGAGCCATCCACAGGGCCAGAGGCGTTTCATCCCCGGTCTTGGGGATGTCCTTATTCGGCGTGCCGGGCGCGGCCGTGGCCGTGGGAGCCGGCGAGGGGTCGGCGGCTTTCTGGATGGTCACCTCCAGAAGGCCGTCCTCCCGGCCCCGGAGATGGTACTCGCCCTGGTCGCCTCTCTTTTCCGCCGTGCCCACCGTCACGGTCAGCTCCGGGGTGCCTTTGCCCTCCAGCTTCAGCATCATGCCGCTCACCGTTTCCACGACCCAGCCGGCCCAGTCCTCTTCATCCATCATGGAAAACTTCTGGCCGGCGCTGTCCGTCAGCGTCCAGGTAAGGTCGGAGCGGTTGTGCAGATAGATCTGGGTCCAGTGGGGCACGTTCTCCTCCGGGGAAACGGTGGCGGTGACCGTTTCCAGAGAGGGATCGGTCACTTCGATGTCATACCGGGCGTAAATGGGCTGGTCCGGGTCCTCGACGGTTTGGTTGTAATAATAGGAAATGCTGTATGTCACGCCGTCGGAGAAGCTCAGATGGTACTGGGAGGGAACGATGATCGTGCCCCGGCCGCCGTCGATGGGCATCCCGTCCGTCAGCAGGGACAGGGCGTCTGCGCCCAGCGGATCGCCGGCGCAGAGCACGCTCTTGTCGCCCTCTACCCGCAGTACCGGTGTCAGCTCGATGCGGAAAGCCAAATTCCCGCTCTCATCGCCAGTGCCCACATAGGCGAACTCTCCCTCTTCCTTCAGCGCCCAATCGCCGTAAACGGTGGGGACCACCAGGTACTGGGACTCATTTTCACTGGTAACGCGGATATACATGCCGCTGTACATAGCCGAATCCCCCGCGGCCGACACGAAGCTCTCAAACACCTGGCACTGGGTGGAACCCTGCCCCGGGGCGCTTTTGGCCGCCAGCGTGCCGTCAGGATACAGGATCTCCCAGTCCGCCATGGGCTCGTTGACGACGGTCACGGTGGTCCAGCGGGCGCCGGGGGCCTCCCGGACATTCAGCTCGATCTCGCCGCTGTAATCCTGGAACCCCGCCCCGGGATAGACATAGTACAGCTGGTAGATGGGGCCGCCCGGGACGTCGGAGTATACCCAATCCGATTCCAGTTCCACCGGCTGGCCGTCGCTGACAAGCTCCACCGTATAGCCGTTGTCCACCAGCATGAGGCCGCCGCCATAGGGCAGATAGCTGCCGTCCCGCAGGGTGTTCACCTTATCGGCGGGGAAATCCCCCAGGGGGTCCTCCGCCAGGATGGCCTCCGGCGAACCGGTGATCTTCAGCGCCGGCGCGTCAAAGGTGATGGTAACGGCCTGGGCCGTTTCCGCAAGGACGATGCTGCCCACGTCGAGCACGTCCAGCAGCTGGCCCTCCGACTCCACCTCTATGTCGTAGTTGAGGTACTGCTCATCCTTGATCTGGAAGGAGCGGAGCGTGTTGTCCTCCACCGTTACCGGCCCGCTCCAGCTGTCGAAGCGCCACTCGCTGTCCTCGCCGATGGACCAGCCGATGCCAGGGGCGTCGTTCACCGTAACGGTGACCTGGCGGCCGCCGGCCGCCGGGGACGGGACGTCGGCCGGCCCGCTCTCCTCATCGGCGGCGACCGCCGCCGGGATCTCCTCTCCGGCAGGGGTCGTTTCCTCCCCGCCGGCGGGGGCCCCGTCTTCCTCCGCGGCCAAAGCGCTCACGCCGGCCAGAGAAAAGACCAGCGCCAGCGCCATCAAAAAACTAAGTACACGTTTCATTCGTACGCCTCCTTTTGACCGCCCGTCCGCCGGGCCGGGAATGCGGATATCTTGTGCCCGGCGGCCGGTGCGCTACCCCATATTTAGCACGGCCGGCACGGCAAAACAACCCGGACTGCACGAAAGGCCGCTCACCGGACATGAACGGCAGCCGCGCCGCCGGGAAAAGATCCGCCCGCGAAACGCGCTCTTTCGTGTATAACGGACGGCCTTTCGCGCAAGGAACTTGTTTTCCCGGGGAAAACATATTATTATATTCTATAACATGATCTGAGCGCCGCCGGGAACGGGAGGCTGTACGGAAGGGGGCCGGGCACGGCATGAGCGCGAAACACAAAATGCAATACATCTTCGGCGGGGCGCTGATCCTGGTCCTGTGCGGATTCATCCTGTCCGTGTTCTCCCTGCTGAGCCGCACGGACAAAAAGGATCTGTATCTGATGGACACCAGCGACGAACGCTTCGGCTGGCGCTATGAGCTTTTGGCGGACGGCCAGGTCCGGGATTATGAGCCGGTGTTCGAGGAGAAATATATGCTCTCCCTGCCCGTGGGGACCCAGGCCGTGCGCATGAGCCGCACCATGACGGAGTCCTTCCCCACCGCGGAGCTGGAGTGGATGAGTTTCCAGGACGGCGTGGAGGTGTTCCTGGACGACATGCTGCTCTATACCGATTTCCCCCAGCTCGACCGGGACGCCCAGGGCTTCGTATATCCGAACCAGGAGCAGTGGGACCAGCTCAAGATGCGCCAGGGCAGGATCTGGCGGCAGATACGCATGTCCCTGCCGGAGGAGTATCTGGGCGGAGAGCTGACCATGGTCACCTATTTCCCGGAGGGTACGGAGGGAGCGACGCCGGAATACCCGTTCCTGGGCAACGAGGACACGCGGATCGCCAGTTCCATCGTGTTTCCCGTGAAGTATAACGCCGTCATGACCGTCTACTCGCTGCTGGCGCTGCTGATGGCGGGCCTGTTCCTGCTGGACATCCACAACAACAGCGCGGACGCCAAGACGCTGCTTTTGTGCCTGTATTTTCTGCTGCTGTTCCTGACCACCGGCTACGGCTCCGAAGCGGGTTATTACAGCTTGCTGTCATCCTATGTCAACCTGGATCTCCTGCGGGAGCTCTACATCGTGCCGCTGTATTTCTATCTGGCGCTGCGGCTGACGACGCAGTGGAAATGGCCGATCTGCGGCGGGATCACAGCCTGGACGCTGTATGAATCCGTTCGGAGCTTCCTGGAGATCCGACGGGGCGACGCCGCGACGGCGTCCACCATCGGGCCGGGAGGGCTGGTGATCCTGCTGGCGCTGGCCGCGGCATTCTGCGCCGAGGGGCTCAGCGGGGCCGGCTGTCCCGGGCGGCCAAGAAGCGCCTTATCCATTACGGGCTCCTTTTCCTCGCCGTCACCGCCGCCTACCTGTTCAGCCGGGCCCGCATGTGGGTCGGGCTGGGCAGCTATCTGCGGGACGGGGTATGGCTGGCGCTGACCATGGGCAATTTCGGGCCCGTCGTGTCCCTCTGCTCCACCATCCTCTCCTATACGATGGTGATCATGGTGGTCACGGAAACAGTCCTCCGGACGGTGCGGGCCACCAAGACCATGAGCGTGCTCCAGGAGCGCAGCCGCCTGACCATGGACGGATATGAGCGGGTCCTGCGGGCCGAAGAGGCCACCAACGCCGCCAACCACGAGATGCGCCACCACATGACGGCCCTGGCGGGCCTGCTGCACGACGGGGACACGGAGCGGGCCAAGCAGTACATCTCCGCGGTGACGGACGCGCTGGACCGACTGCCCACCGTGCGCTACTGCGCCAACGTGCTCATCAACGCCGTGGCGGGGGCCTACCTGGACAAGGCCAAGGCGGAGGGCATCCGGGTGGAGTGCAACATGAAGGTGCCAAAGGATCTGCGTATCGCGGACAGGGATATCAGCGTGTTTTTGACCAACATGCTGGAGAATGCCCTGCACGCATGCAGGCAGCTGGACCCGTCCCAGGACCGGTACATCCGCCTGAAAATGGTGGCCCAAGAAAACTTCCTGTTCATCGGCTGCGCCAACAGCGCGCCGGAAGAACAGGAAGCGGAAGATCTCAATATGGAAGCGCGGGCCATCCGCAGCCATGGCTACGGCCTGGAGGCGATGCGCCAGATCGCGGAAAAGTACAGCAGCATGCTGCTGCTGGAACAAAAGGACGGAGAATTCTCTGTGAAGAGCAATTTCAATCTCCTGTCCGCTACAGCTTCACCGTCTGCCGGTCCGCGTGGTCAATGATGGCCTGCTGGACCTGGGAGTACAGCTTTTTGCTCACGGGGACCGTGTCCCCGGTGGATACCCGGATCTGATAGCGGACGATCTCGCAGATACGGTCGAGATTGACAAGATAGCTCCTGTGTGGGCGCACGAAGGTGTGGGCCGGAAGCCGGTCCTCCAGCTCCTTCAACGTGCCCACGCAGGTTTCTTTTGTGCCGTTGACCTTGTGGATGACGATCTCCCGGGAATATATCTCAAAGAACGTCACCTCCTCCAGATAGATCTGCACATAGCCCCGGTTCGTCCGAAAACGGAGCAGATACGGCATGTTCTTGTCCAGGAACCGGGCCAGCGCCATGTTCAGCCTCTCGTCGGCGATGGGCTTGACAAGGTAATGCAGCGGCGACACGTCGAAGCTGGCCACGGCAAACTCCGGGGAGGTGGAGATAAAAACGATATCCGCGTCACAGCCTGTTTCCCGCAGGGCGGCCGCCAGGCCGATGCCCCGCTCCGCCTGGGCGAAAAGCACATCCAGAAACAGCAATCCATACCGGTTCCCGCTCTCCACGGAACGCAGGAGCGCGTCCGGGTCCGAAAAGGACGCGATGCGGTAAGACACTTCCCTGGCGTCCAGCGCCCGGGACAATTGCTTCTCAAAAGCGGCGGCAAAGACCGCGTCATCATCGCATATCGCGATATCAAACAACGCTCACACGCCTCCTTCTCCGACAGATAGCGGCATTATAGCAAAAAACGACGGAAATTGCAATTCATCCTGATCATTTTGTGGCGCAGGATTCCCGTTCATGTCCATAGAGGGGCCCGTCATGCCAAACCACTTTCCATGAAAAGGAAAATCGTGTTTAATAGAGCTGCCGCATGAAACGCCCTCCCCTGCCGGCGACGCCGACAGGCGCGGCTTTCCGAAATACGGACGTTTTGAAAGGAGAATGACCGTGCCAGAGAAGAAGATACCGGATATCCCGGAGGAAAAAGCGCCGCTGGCAGACGCCCGGCTGGCAGATGTGGCCGGAGGGGAGCTGTGCGATCCCGGAAACGCGGAAAGGATCGCGGCCGCCAAGCGCGAGATCGCCCAGATGATGGAGGGCGTCGATCTCCCCGGCGACGACCTCTCGGTGAGCGACGTGTTTTACAAGCTGTATGAAGATTATGTGTGGCAGAAGATGAGCATCGCCGAAAAGCAGGAAGCGGTGCGGCGGGCGCTGCAAGAAAAATACCCCCCGAAATGAGGGGCCCGGCGAGCTGTCGTCCATCATCCATCTCCGACCGTTTTGTTTGAAAGGGAAACGCCAATATGAGCAGCAAGAACCACAGTTTCACGAACCCCCCCCCCGCAAAAATGACCCAAGCCACTGACGGACAGGCGCGGCTGCCCGCGCAGATACGGCGGCGCTGCCCCGAGTGCCACCGCATGGTCACTCTCCAAAGACAGTTCGACAACTATTATGAGGCCCAGTGCACCTGCGGCAACTGGGTCTGCGGGGAAGTGACGCAGGAGGACGGGAAGGACCCCTGACCGCCCCGCCGAAGACCGGACCTATCCCCGGAGGGCCATCATAAGGCCGCCGGGGATATTTTTCGTCCCCTTGCCCTCCCGTTTGTGCGCACAGCGTGTTGTTTCGTGAAAAACCATGGACTTTGGAGGCAAAATGTGTCATACTTGATGAAGCAAACTTTCTTTAGAGAACACAGACAGATAACTGAACACTTACTCTGAAGCACTTGCTGCTGACCGAGAGAAACGGTCAATCGGCAGGTGCTTTTATTTTA
>CANQUE010000025.1 GCA_947626905.1 uncultured Oscillospiraceae bacterium | reverse complement strand
GGTGGAGATCGTCGGTATCCGCGAGACCCAGGAGACCGTCGTGACCGGCACCGAGATGTTCCACAAGACCCTGGAGTACGCCGAGGCCGGCGACAACGTGGGCTGCCTGCTGCGCGGCATCGACAAGAAGGCCGTCGTCCGTGGCCAGGTGCTGGCTGCTCCCAAGAGCATCCATCCCCACACCAAGTTCAAGGGCCAGGTCTATGTCCTCAGCAAGGACGAGGGCGGCCGTCATACCCCGTTCTTCAACAACTATCGTCCCCAGTTCTACTTCCGTACCACCGACGTGACCGGCGTCATCACGCTGCCTGAAGGCGTTGAGATGTGCATGCCCGGCGATAACGTGGATATGAACGTGGAGCTGATCACCCCGATCGCCATCGAGGTCGGCCTGCGCTTCGCCATCCGTGAGGGCGGCCGTACCGTTGGTTCCGGCGTCGTCATCGAAGTCCAGGAGTAATTAGAGATCGCAAACTCCCGCGGCATGTTTGCCGCGGGAGTTTTTTAGATTTTCACCCCTTGTGATTCACTTCAGGCCCACCATGAAGCCGTTCAGGCTGGTGGAGTGTATGTCCCCGCCGATGATCCTGTTTTTGTATACGTACAGGTTCGCCAGCACGGTCTGCTCCTTGTCGGGATAATTGGTCACCGGATAGGAATACAGGGTGCACTCCCGCCCGGCGTATTCCGCCAGGTCATAGCCCTGCTGGAGCTGGAGGCGGTTGTAGCTGTCGTAAACGTCGCTGAACTGCTCCGGGATCAGGATCTGCCGGCATTCCTCTCCGGCCGTGTCCACCTCCCAGCCGCACTGGGACAGAAAATCCGCCCGCTTTTCCGGCGTGGAGGCGTTTTCCCCGCCCAGCAGCTTGATCCCCCCCACGGAGCAGCCCACGGCCAGCAGCACCCCCAGCAGCGCCAACGCGCTCAGGGCCACGAGAAAGGTCTTTGTCTTTTGTGTCAAGCATCTTTTCATAGTACAGCCTATTCGGAAAGGGGACGGGGTATGTATGGAACTTGAGCGGCTGGACAGGATCCTGGCCGGGTCCGGTATGTACACCCGCTCCCAGGCCCGGGATCTGATCCGCGCCGGGGCGGTGCTGGTGGATGGGACGCCTGTCCGCCGGCCGGAGGAGAAGATCGGCCGGGACAGGACCGTCACCGCTGCCGGGGAGGCCGTGGATACGGCCAGGTATGTGTATTATATGATGAATAAGCCCCGGGATACCATCTGCGCCACCGAGGACGGCGCCTATCCCGCGGTGACGGGCCTGCTGCCCCGAGCCCTCCGGGCCCGGAGATTGTTTCCCGTGGGGCGGCTGGACGCGGATGCGACGGGGCTGCTGCTGCTCACCGACGACGGGGCCTTTGCCCACCGGGTCACCGCGCCCCGGTCTGATATCCCCAAGACATACCGGGTCCTGGCGGACAGACCGGTGGGGAAGGAGTGGGCCGCGACCCTGGCCGCGGGGGTGGTCTTGGAGGACGGCACCGCCTATCGCCCGGCCCGCCTGACGCCGGAGGAGGACCCGTGCCGGTGCCTCGTGACGGTGACGGAGGGAAAATTCCACGAGGTAAAAAACCTGATAGCCGCCTGCGGCGGAAAAGTACTGTGCCTGGAGCGGGTGTCCGTGGGCGGGCTGGCTTTGGACAAAATGCTGATGCCCGGAGCGGTCAAGAGGTTGTCAGAAGAAGAGGTTTCCCTTGTTTTTCGTGATTTTCTATAAGGATTTGGAATGGATTTGTGCATCATGCAGATGAATGATGACAAAGCGGTAAAAAAGTTTACAAAAAAGGCGCGTTTCTCTATTGCAAATTGACGGCAAATGTTGTACAATGCACGTATGTATATTGTGGGGGTAAGATAGTTATGTCCAGCCGTATTTTTCAAAGCGTGATCCTGCAGATGAAAGACGCCACCAAGCGTTGCTTTGGCGTCGTGGACGAACAGGGCAACGTGATCGCCTCCAGCGATCTGTCCCTGATGGGTTTTTCTATCGGGGATGTGCATCTGGCCGCCCAGGAGGCAGGAACGGAACTGTTCGTCATCGCGGGGCGGACCTGCCGGGTGATCGGCGCAAACGGCCGGGGAGTTTATGTGGCCTTCGTGGACGGCCAGGACGACGTGGCCCGGAGCATCTGCCTGCTGGTCTCTGTGGCCCTGGCAGAGGCCAAGAGCAGCTATGACGACAAACACGACACCACCACCTTTGTGAAGAACATCATCTCCGACAACATCCTGCCCGGAGATGTATATGTCCGGGCCAAGGAGCTGGGCTTCAACGCCGAGATGCCCAGGGGCGTGTTCGTGGTGCGGCAGAACGCCGGCGCGGAGATGGCCGTGCTGGAGTATCTGCAGGGGCTGTTCCCCTCCCGGGAGCGGGACTTTGTGCTGAGCATGAGCGAAAAGGACATCGTCATCATCCGGGAGCTGCAGCCGGGATTCGACGCGGCGGAGCTGGAGCGCACCGCGCTGCAGGTCCAGCGCAGCCTGGAGCAGGATATGGGCATCCACTGCGTGGTAGGCATCGGCTCGCCGGTGCTGCACCTGCGGGAGCTGGCCGACCGGTACAAGGAGGCCGAGACCGCCATCGAGGTGGGCAAGGTCTTTGAGAACGACCAGACGGTCATCAGCTACGAGAGCCTGGGCATCGGGAGGATCATCTACCAGCTGCCCACGACGCTGTGCGAGATGTTCCTGAACGAGGTGTTCAAAAAGAGCCCCATCGAGAGCCTGGATCAGGAAACGCTGTATACCATCAACAAGTTCTTTGAGAACAATCTGAACGTTTCGGAGACCAGCCGGAAGCTGTTCGTCCATCGGAACACCCTGGTGTACCGGCTGGAGAAGATCAAAAAGCTCACCGGCCTGGATCTGCGGGAGTTTGATAACGCCATCGTGTTCAAGGTGGCCCTGATGGTCAAACAGTATCTGGACTCCCAGAACTCCCGATTCTGAGCTTCGGAGGACCCGTATCCCATGGTCTTATTTGAGAACGTATCCATGACATATCCCGGCGGGGACGTCCCGGCCATCGACGACATGTCCTTTGCCATAGAGGACGGCGAGTTCGTCTTTCTGGTGGGCCCCTCCGGCTCCGGCAAGACCTCCATCATCAAGCTGATCACCGGCGAGGTGACGGCGAACAGCGGCACGCTGAACGTGAACGGTTTCGATCTGCGCCACATCCGGCGGCGGAAGCTGCCCTTGATGCGGCGCACGGTGGGCGTTATCTTCCAGGATTTCCGCCTGATCGACGACATGACCGTTTACGACAACGTGGCGTTTGCCATGCACATCGTAGGGGCCACCAACCGGGATATCCGGCGGCGGGTACCGTACGTGCTGGATCTGGTGGGGCTTTCCGGGCGGGAAAAACGCTATCCCCGGGAGGTCTCCGGCGGCGAACAGCAGCGGGTGGCGGTGGCTCGGGCCATCGTCAACAGCCCCCAGCTGCTCATTGCGGACGAGCCCACCGGCAACCTGGACCCGGCCCGGAGCCTGGAGCTGATGCTGCTGATGGATCGGATCAACGGCAACGAGATGGGCACCACCGTGCTGGTGGTCACCCATGAGAAGGAGCTGGTCAACTCCTTCTCCAAGCGTGTGATCGCCATTGAGGACGGCCGTGTGATCTCCGACGGAATGGATGGGTATTACAGCTATGAAATCAAGTAAGATCGGCTATCTGACAAAAGAGGGCCTGAAGAGCATCGTGACCCATGGGTTCATGTCCTTCGCCTCCGTGACCATCATCGTGGCCTGCCTGGTGATCATGGGCAGCTTCACCCTGATCGCGGTGAACGTGGACGCCATTTTGGACGACCTGGAGTCGGAAAACCAGGTGGTGGCCTATGTGGAGGAGACCTTCCCGGAGGAGGAGGCCCGGGCGCTGCAGCCCCAGATCGAATATCTGGCCAATGTGCGTTCCTGCCAGTTCGTGTCCCGCCAGGAGGCATGGGACGAATGGGTGGGCCAGCAGGAGAACCAATCCTCCTTCCAGAGCCTGCCGGCGGAGGTGCTTCGGGACCGGTACATAATCTATCTGGACGATATCTCCCTTATGGATCAGACCAGCGAACAGCTGAGCGGTATCATCGGCATCGCCCGGGTCCGGGCGGACACAAAGGTGGCCGAGGGCTTTATGGCGGTGCGGAACGTGGTCAGCGCGGTGAGTCTGATCCTGATCGTGGTGCTGGTGGTGGTGAGCGTGTTCATCATGGCGAACACGGTGAAGCTGGCCACCGTCAGCCGGAAGGATGAGATCGCCATCATGAAAATGGTGGGCGCGTCCAACTGGTTCATACGATTTCCCTTTGTGGTGGAGGGGCTGGTGCTGGGCCTGTTCGGGGGCCTGCTGGCCTTCCTGCTGGAGTGGGCCGTGTATGACGTGATGACCGGCCAGATCCTGAATCTGCTGGGCAATCTGCTGACGGTGGTGCCCTTCGCCTCCATCAGCCTGGCGGTGCTGGCGGTGTATCTGGGCGTGGGCCTGGTGGTGGGCGTTTTCGGCAGCTCCATCGCCATCCGGAACTATTTGCAGGTATAAAGCGCCGCTTCTGAGGACGGATCTATGAGCAAGCGAGGTTTTTTCCATACGGTTTTGGCGTTGACCCTGGTCGCGGCGCTCCTGGCGGGCGCCGTGCCCGCCTATGCTGCCACCAGCGGCGAGATACAGGACGAATTGGACGAGCTGAACGGCCAGCGCAGCGATATCCAGGAGGAGATGGGCAGTATCCAGACCCGGATCGACTCTCTGGAGTATGAGCAGGCCAACACCTTGGAAAAGAAGCAGATGCTGGACCAAAAGATCCAGCTGGCCGGCCAGGAGCTGGAGGTCTTGGCCGAGCAGATCGCCATCGGGGACGGCTATCTGACCTCTCTGCAGGAGGACCTGGAGAAGGCCCGCCAGGAGGAGGCAGATCAGCGCCAGCGCTGGCAGGAGCGGGTCCGGGCCATGGAGGAGAGCTCTGACGTGGGCTACATCCAGGTGCTGTTCGAGTCCGATAGCTTTTCTGATCTGCTGACCCGCCTGGACCTGGTGGGAGAGGTGATGGCCTACGACGAACAGCTGGCGGCCGAGTATGTCGCCGCCCGGGAACAGGTGCAGGGCCTGGAGAGCCAGGCGGAGATCGTCCGGGAACAGAATGAGCAGCGCCGGGCCGAGTGGCAGGAGAAGCAGACCCTCCTGGAGGCGGATGTGGCCGCCGCCAACCAGCTGATGACCTCTCTGGAGGACAATCTGGAGGATTACCAGCAGATGATGAAGCAGGCCGCCGCCTGGGAGGCGGAGGTGGAGGCTCTCATCGCGGAAAAAAAGCAGGAGCTGCTGGACGCCCAGATGCTGGAGCAGATGGGCAATCAGGCCGGCGTCGTCAATCAGGCCGGATTCATCTGGCCCAGCTATACGAAACAGATCAATTCCTATTTCGGCAACCGCTGGCATCCCATCAGCGGCGTCTGGACCGGCCACAAGGGCGTGGACATCAACGCCAACTACGGCTCCGCGGTGTGGTGCGCCGCGGCGGGCACGGTCATCAAGGCCAGCATCGGCTGGAACGGCGGCTTTGGCAACGTGGTCATGGTCATGCACCCCAGCGGGTACACCACCATATACGCCCACCTGTCCTCCATCGCCGTGGTCACCGGCCAGTCCGTGGCCCAGGGACAGGCGGTGGGCTATGTGGGCTCCACCGGCAATTCCACCGGCTCCCATCTGCACTTTGAAGTCCATGATCTCTACGGCTCGCCCGTAGATCCGCTGGCCTTCAGCTATCCATGAACCCGCTGACACCGGCGTGGGCCGGATAAAAGGAGAACCCATGAGGAAACGCAAAGCATTCATTACCGCCGTATGCATCGTGCTGGTCGTACTGATGCTGCTGTCCATCACGGTGATGGTCTTCGCTCCCGCGCTCAGCGCCTATGCCGCCAGCAGCGACGAGATCCAGGACGAGATCGACGATCTGAACAGCCAGAAAAATGAGATCCAGGGACGGATCAACGCCATCCAGACGGAGATCGATTCGCTGGACTATGAAAAGTCCAACGCCCTGGAGAAGAAGCTGATCCTTGACCAGAAAAACGAACTGGCCCGCCAGGAGATCCAGGTCATCGACGAGCAGATCGCCATCATCGACGGGCTCATCGCCAATATGCAGGAGGACCTGGCCGAAGCCAGGGAGAACGAGCAATATCAGCGCCAGCGCTGGGAGACCCGGATCCGGGCCATGGAGGAGAGCTCCGAGGTGGGCTATATCCAGGTGCTGTTCGAGTCCACCAGCTTTTCCGATCTGCTGACCCGTCTGGACCTGGTCAACGAGGTGGCGGCCTACGACGAGCAGCTGGAGGCCGAGTATGTCGCCGCCCGGGAGCGGGTGGAGGTGCTGGAGGCCCAGGCGGAGGTCATGTTCTCCGAAAACGAGCTCCACCGCCAGGAACAGGAAACCAAGCGGGCCCAGCTCCAGTCGGATATCGACGCGGCCTGCGCGCTCATCGCTTCCATGGACACCAGCATCGACGAGTACGGGGAGATCATGGAGCAGGAGGCCGAGACCCAGGCGCAGATCCAGTCCCTGATCGTCGAGAAGAACAAGGAGCTGCAGCAGGCCAAGGCCGCCGAGGAGGCGGAGCGCCAGCGGCAGCTGGCCGCGGCGGGTGTCGTCAACATCCCGGAGGTCAGCGCCAGCGGCACTTGGATGATGTGGCCCACCTATACCCATGTGATCAACTCCTATTACGGCATGCGCACCGATCCGGTCAGCGGCGTGATCTACCGGCTCCACGCCGGCGTGGACGTGAACTCCGCTTACGGCACCCAGATCTGGGCCGCCGCGGGCGGGACGGTGATCCTGGCCGGGTGGAACGGCGGCTACGGAAACTGTGTGATGGTGAACCATGGCAATGGGTATACTACTCTGTACGGCCATATGTCCTCCATCGCCGTCAGCTACGGGCAGTATGTGACCATGGGGCAGGTCCTGGGCTATGTGGGCTCTACGGGCAACTCCACGGGACCCCACCTGCACTTTGAGGTCCGGGCCAGCGCCACCGGCTCGTCCATCAATCCCCTGGCTTTCGGCTATCTGACATAAGGGTTTTTACTTAGCGGACCGGGCGACCGAAGTCGCCCGGTTTTTTGGGAGGCAGACGTGAAGAAGTTTTCCTTTGACGGGCGGCTCATGAAGGGCGCGCTGTGCGTGGCGAGCGGAGCGATCGCGGCGCTGCTGGTGGTGATCCTGGGCTTCGGCGGCCTTCGGGGCTTTGGCCGGGCGGCCAAGTTCGCCTCGGTGCTGCGGCTGATCCGCACGGAATACGTGGGCCAGGCGGATCTGGACCAGGTGATGGACGGAGCGCTGGACGGGGCCATCGCCAGCCTGGGCGACCAGTGGAGCTATTATATGGACCCGGAGGAATACGACGCCTATCAGGATACCTCCGCCAACCGCTACCAGGGCATCGGCGTCACCATCACCCAGGACGAGACCACCGGCGGCTTCGCCATCGTCACCCTCACCAAGGACGGCCCGGCCCAGCAGGCGGGGCTGCAGGTGGGGGAGATCATCCTGGCGGTGGACGGCGTGAGCGTCAAAGGGGGGACCAGCGAGGATCTGCGGGCCCTGATCCAGGCGGATTTCAACAGCCAGGCCCAGATCACCGTCCTGTCCTCCGACGGCACGGAGCGGACCGTGGCGGTTTCCTGCCGGGAGATCTA
The DNA here is from genome assembly GCA_947626905.1 of uncultured Oscillospiraceae bacterium. Lineage (GTDB taxonomy): Bacteria > Bacillota > Clostridia > Oscillospirales > Oscillospiraceae > CAJOIG01. Next base: position 23,347 of record CANQUE010000025.1, on the reverse strand, counting down.
TACAAGTCCGGTGGAGTATAAAATGCTGGACGGGGGCGTGGGCTATGTGTCCATCGCCAACTTCCGCCAGGGCATGGCCGCCGAGGCCATCGCCGCCGTGGATGAACTGGTGCAGCAGGGCGCCCGGGGACTGGTGTTCGACGTGCGTTCCGACCCGGGCGGGCAGGTCAGCGAGATGGTGAAGCTGCTGGACCATCTGCTGCCGGAGGGGGACGTGTTCATCCAGTCGGACAAAAAGGGGCATGAGAAGATCGAGCGGTCCGACGCCTCCTGCGTCCAGCTGCCCATGGCGGTGATCGTGAACGAGGAGAGCTATTCCGCCGCGGAGTTTTTTGCCGCCGCGCTGCATGACTACGACTGGGCCGTGACCGTGGGCCAGCCCACTACGGGCAAGGCCCGCAGCCAGGTGACATATGCCCTGATGGACGGCAGCGCCGTGCACATCTCCAAATACAGCTACCTTACGCCCAGCCGCACCGACCTCTATCTGGCCGGGGGCATCGTGCCGGACGTGAGCGCGGAGCTGTCGGAGGAGGAAGCGCTGCTGTATGTCACGGGCTGGCTGGCGCCTGAGGACGATCCCCAGGTCATGGCGGCCGTAGACGCGCTTATCCCTTGACAGAAAGGGTTCCGTTCACTATAATGAATCATTACGAAAATCAGCCTGCACGGGAGGAAAAGTTTATGGCGGACACCAAATTCAAGATGAGCCGGGAGCGGTATGAAGAGCTCCAGAAGGAATTGGATTATCTGCAGACCGTCCGGGAAAAAGAGGTTTCTGAACTGATCAAGGAAGCCAGAAGCTATGGCGACCTGAGCGAGAACAGCGAGTATGACGAGGCCAAGACCGAGCAGGGAAAGCTGTACTCCAAGATCGCGGAGTACAAGAATCTGCTGGAGAACGCGGAGATCGTGGAGCACACCACCCGCGCCGGCGTGATCGGCATCGGCAGCCGGGTCACCGTGCTGGACCTGGAAGAGAACGAGCAGTGCGAGTACCAGATCGTGGGCAGCCAGGAGGCCAATCCTATGGCCGGGCGCATCTCCGACGACTCCCCCTTTGGCAAAGGGCTGATCGGCCACAAGATCGGCGAAACGGTCACCGTGGAAGCGCCTGCCGGCGAGCTGCGGTTTGAGATCCTGAACGTTACATTCTGATCCAAGGAGAGATAGATCTATGTTCCAATACGCGCCGGGGTACCGGACGGAGCCGGAGGGCTTGTCCGATGAGATGCGCGTGCGCCGGGAGAAGCTGTTCAAGCTCCAGGACGCCGGCCGCGACCCCTATCAGATCACCGGATTCGCCCGGACCCATTTTTCCCGGCAGATCCACGACGACTATGAAGCCCTGGAGGAGAAGACCGTTTCCGTGGCGGGCCGCATCATGGCCAAACGGGTCCAGGGAAAGGCGGGCTTCATGGATCTGCAGGACGACCGGGGGCGGATACAGCTGTACGTGAGCGTGAACGAGCTGGGACCGGAAAATCTGGCGGAGCTGAAGACCTGGGACGTGGGCGATATCGTGGGGGCGGAGGGCTTCGTGTTCAAGACCCGTACGGGGACCGTTTCCGTGCATGTGCAGTCCATCCGGCTTCTGGCCAAGAGCCTGCGGCCGCTGCCGGAGAAGTTCCACGGCCTGACCGACACGGACCAGCGTTATCGCCGGCGGTATCTGGACCTGATCACCAACGAGGACTCCCGCCGGGTGTTCGAGCTGCGGACCCGGTTTATCAGCCATGTCCGCCGGTATCTGGACGAGCGGGGCTATCTGGAGGTGGAGACCCCCGTGCTGGGCACCATCCAGGGCGGCGCCGCCGCCAGGCCCTTCGTGACCCACCACAACACCCTGGACCTGGATATGTACATGCGCATCGCCACGGAGCTGAACCTGAAGCGGCTCATCGTGGGGGGCATGGAGCGGGTCTATGAGATCGGCCGCATCTTCCGTAACGAGGGCATGGACACCAAGCACAATCCGGAGTTCACCACCCTGGAGATGTACGAGAGCTATGCCAATTTTGAGACCATGATGGGCTATGTGGAGGGGATCTTGTCCAGCGCGGCCATGGAGCTGCGGGGCACTTACAAGCTGACATGGGGCGGCAACGAGATCGATATGTCCCCCGGCTGGCGCCGGCTCACCATGATCGAGGCCGTCCGGGAATACACGGGCGTGGACTTCGACGCCATTCCCGATGACGCCCAGGCGGTGGCCGCGGTGAAGGCCATCGGCGTGGATATGGACAAGAAGGACCCCACCTGGGGGAACGCGCTTTATGAGGCCTTTGATCAGAAGGTGGAGGAGAAGCTGATCCAGCCCACGTTCGTCACCATGTATCCGGTGGAGGTCTCGCCCCTGGCCAAGCGCAGCCCCGCCGACGGCCGGCTCACCGAGCGGTTCGAGGCGTTTATCAACGCCTGCGAGATGGGCAACGCCTTCTCCGAGCTGAACGATCCCTTGGACCAGAGGCTCCGCTTTGAGGCGCAGATGGCCCTGAAGGCCAAGGGGGACGACGAGGCCAACGATATGGATGTGGATTACTGCGAGGCCCTGGAATACGGCATGCCGCCCACCGGCGGCCTGGGCGTGGGCATCGACCGGGCGGTCATGCTCCTGGCCGGCGTGGACACCATCCGAGACGTGATCCTCTTCCCGACGATGAAGCCTACCGAGTAAGCAAACGCACCCCTTACGCAAGACCTCCGCGTGGGGGCGCGCTTTATACTGGCCGCGGCCGCCGACCTTATGCCGCGCCAAAAGAAAAATATAAAAAAGGATGTTGGAACATGACACTGCAAGAAATGATCAACGCCTCGCTCCTGGCCGGGGGGCATGACGAGGTCGCCGGGTTTATCCGCCAGGAAACACAGCGGCAGAACAGTGCCATCGAGCTGATCGCCTCGGAAAACTTTCCCAGCGACGCGGTGAAAGCCGCCGCCGCCAGCGACTTTGTGGCCAAGTACACGGAGGGTTATCCCCAGCAGCGGGAAAGCGGGAACCGGGGCCGGTATTATGGCGGCTGCGAGAACGCGGACGCGCTGGAGGAATACTGCTGCCGGAAGTGGAAACAGGTGTTTTCCACGGATTACCACGTCAACGTCCAGCCCCACTCCGGGTCCTCCGCGAATCTGGCGGCGTTTTTGTCGGTGCTGAAGCCCGGGGACACGGTGCTGTCCATGAGCCTGGAAAACGGAGGGCACCTGACCCACGGCAGCCCGGTGAATTTCAGCGGCCGGCTCTTTGATTTCCACTTCTACGGCGTGGACGATACCGGACGCATCAGCTATGAGGCCCTGGACGAGCTGCTCTATTCCTGCAAGCCCAAGCTAGTGCTGGCCGGCGCCAGCGCCTATTCCAGAGAGATCGACTTCCGCCGGATCGGGGAGCTCATCGACCGGTACGCCGCCGCCGGGGGCGAACGGCCCTGGTTTATGGTGGATATGGCCCACATTGCCGGGCTCGTGGCCGCCGGGGTGCACCAATCCCCCTTCGGCGTGGCGGACATCATCACCACCACGACCCATAAGACCCTCCGGGGCACCCGGGGCGGGCTCATCTTCTGCAAGCCGGAGCTGGCGAGGAAAGTGGACAGCGCCGTGTTCCCCGGCTCCCAGGGCGGCCCGCTGCAGCACATCATCGCCGCCAAGGCCGTGACGGCGGACGAGGACTGTACGGAGCAGTACAGGGATTATATCCGCCGGGTGGTGGCGAATACGAAAGCCATGTGCGACGAATTCATCCGGATGGGATACGACGTGGTGACCGGCGGCACGGACAACCACCTGTTCCTGGTGGATTTTTCCAGGACCCACCCCGATCTTACCGGCAAGGCGGTGCAGAACATGCTGGACGAGGAGGGCATCACCCTCAACAAAAACTGCGTGCCCAATGAGAAGCGCAGCCCGGTGGAGGCCAGCGGCGTGCGCATCGGCTGTGCCGCTATGACGACGAAGGGCTACGACGAGGAGGATTTCCGGGCGGTAGCCAGGCGGATCGACAGCCTTATCCGCGGCTATTGCGCGTCGCTTTGACATCCGGCCATCCAACGCCCGGCGGGAGAGCCCGCCGGGCGTTGACTTTTGTTTTGGCGGATGATATGATGGGGCGTCGAAAGACAGACCATGACGGAGGGCAGGGGAGCGAACGATGAGCAAAAGCCATACTTTGGCCGGCCGGAGCCGCTTTCCCTGGCGTACCTTCCTTCCCCGGCTGGCCGCCATCGCCGTGCCGGTGGCGCTGCAAAACCTGCTGACCACCACCGCCAGCATGGTGGATACCATGATGGTGGCGCCGCTGGGGGAACTGAGCGTGGGGGCGCTGGGGCTGTGCGCTCAGTTCACCTCTCTGATGCTCTCCGGCTACTGGGGGCTGGTGGGCGGCGGCACGCTGTTCATCGCCCAGTACTGGGGCGCCCGGGACGACCGGGGCGTGGAGCGGAGCTACGGCATGACATGGCTGTGCATGATGACCGTGGCCGTCACCTTCGGCGCGCTCGCGATCTTCGCCCCGAAAGCGGTCATGCGCCTTTATACGGACAAGCAGGCGATCCAGGACATCGGCGTGCAGTATCTGCGCATCGTGGGCTTTGCCTATATCATGCAGGTGTGGTCTGTGGCCATGAGCACGCTGCTGCGGGCCACGGAACGGGTACGTATCCCCATGGCGGCGTCCGTCGCCTCGGTGGCCACGAACATAGTGCTGAACTGGGCGCTCATCTACGGCCGTCTGGGCCTGCCGGCCATGGGCATCCGGGGCGCGGCTGTGGCCACGGTATGCGCCGCGGCGGTGAATATGCTGGCCATGTATCTCATGGCGCGCCTGGCCGGGTATCCCTATCTGTTCCGGGTCCGGCGTCATTTTCAGTGGACCGGCGCCCAGCTGCGGCAGTATTTCGTGCGGTGCTTTCCCATCATATGCAACGAGGTGCTCATCGGCGTGGGCAACATGGTCATCAACGTGACCCTGGGCCGGCAGCCGGAGCATGTGATCGCGGCGCTGGCGGTGTTCCGGACGCTGGAAGGGCTGGTCATCAGCTTCTTCGCCGGATTTTCCAGCGCCTCGTCGGTGCTGGTGGGCACCTGCGTGGGGGCGGGACAGCTGGACGACGCCTTCGAGCGGGCCAGGCGGCTGGTGTATATGTGCAGCGGCTTCATCCTGCTGGTGGTGGCGGCGCTGCTGGGGCTGCGGCGGCCCATCCTCACCGCCATGAGCCTGACCGGACCGTCCTATGAGGCGGGGGTGCGGATGCTGGCGATCTACATGGCGGTGGCGGTGATCCGCATGGGAAACTGGATCCAGAACGACACCTTCCGGGCCAGCGGCGACGCGGTCACGGGCACGGTGCTGGAGATCGTGTTCATGTACGCCATGGTGCTGCCCTGCGTGCTGGGCGGGGCTTTTTGGCTGAAGCTGCCCTATTGGGCCGTGTTTTTGTGCTGCTATATCGACGAGCCCATCCGCTACGCCCTCATGCAGAGGCACTTTTATTCCGGCAAGTGGATCCGCCCGGTCACGGAAAAGGGCATGGCCGCGCTGCCCGCCTTCCGGTCCCGGTGCTGGGACGCGGGATGATCGCATATCCGCCCGGCGGGATTCCCGCCGGGCGTTTTGGCGGAGGATTTGACATCCGGCGGGAGAGAGGCTATACTGTTTTCTGTATAAAAATCTGAAAGTGTTGGATGGTATGGAAACGATACGCTCGCGGCAAAATCCGCTGGTGAAGAGATTCATCGCCCTCGCCTCCGACGGCAAAGCGCGCCAGCAGGCGGGAGAGTATATCTGCGCGGGGCGGACCCTGCTGGAGGAAGCGCTGGCCGCCGGGGCGGAGATCGGCTGCGTGCTGGCGGCGGAGGATATCCCCGGCCTGCCCTGCCGGACGGTGACGCCGGAGGTGCTGAAGGCCGTTTCTCCCCTGGAGCACAGCCCGGGGCCGGTATTCACCGTGCGGATGCGTCCCGTCGCCCCGGCGGGACCGGTGCGGCGGGCTCTGGTGCTGGAGAACGTCCAGGACCCGGGGAACGTGGGCACCGTGCTGCGTACGGCGGCGGCCTTCGGCATGGACCAGGTGGTCCTGTGCGGGGCCTGCGCGGACCCATATAACCCCAAGGCCGTCCGGGCCTCCATGGGGGCGGTGTTCCGCCAGAGCGTGGTCCGGGCGGAAGCGGCGGCGCTGGACGAGGTGCTGGGAGGGCTGGCGCTGTATGGGGCGGCCCTGGCTCCCAATGGCGCGGACGCCCGGGCTCTGCCGGCGGGCCCCCTGGCGGTGGCGGTGGGCAACGAGGGCAGGGGCCTGACGGCGGAGCTGCTGGCCCAATGCCGGGGCACGGTGCGCATCCCCATGCGGCCGGGCACCGAGAGCCTGAACGCCGCTGTGGCTGCGGCGGTGCTGATGTGGGAAATGGCGAGGGCGGATCTGTAACAGGTCTTACGGAGGGCGGATATGGCCAGACTGAAATACTGGGTATGGCTCAGCTGCGTGACAGGCGTGCGGCCGCTGGTGAAATACCGGCTTGCCCAGGCCATGGACGGGCCGGAGCGGATCTTCTTCGCCAAAAGGGAAGAGCTGCTGGCCGCGGAGCCGCTGCTCCAGACGGCCGAGGCGGATAAGCTGGCGGACAAGAGCCTGGAGCGGGCGGACAAGGCCCTGCGGTTTTGTCAGGAGCGGGGCATCGCCGTGCTCACCATGCAGGACGCCGCCTATCCGGAGCGGCTGCGGCATATTCCCGACCCGCCCGCCGTACTGTATGTGTGGGGCAAGCTCCCGCCGGTGGACGAGGGGATGCTGCTGGCGGTGGTAGGGACCCGGAAGGCCACGCCCTATGGGATAAAAATGGCCGCCGCATTGGGCCGGGACCTGGCTCAGGGCGGAGCGGTGGTGGTATCGGGCCTGGCGGAGGGCTGCGACAGCGCGGCCATGGAGGCGGCTCTGCGCGCCGGCGGCGTGACCGTGGGCGTGCTGGGCACGGCCATCGACCAGGTCTATCCGGCAAAGAACCGGAAGCTGTTTGAAGAGGTGCGCGCCCGGGGCGCGCTCGTCAGCGAATATCCTCCCGGGGCCCGGACCTTTCCGGCGGACTTCAAGGCCCGCAACCGGATCATCACCGGCCTCTCTCTTGGCGTGGCGGTGGTGGAAGCGCCGCTGCGCTCCGGCACCCGGTCTACCGCGGACCACGCCCTGGAGCAGGGGCGGGACGTGTTCGCCGTGCCGGGCAACGCGGATGCCGCCGCCAGCGCCGGATGCAATGAGCTCATCGCCCAGGGGGCGACGCCGGTGGTGAACGGAGCCGCCATATTGCGCGCATATGGCGGCCGGACCGACCTTTTGCGACAGGAACCGGCGGAGATACCTATTAAAAAAGAGATTGACAAGCCGAAGGACATAGTTTATATTGACCTCACAGACAAGCAGGCCCGGCTTCCCGCCGCCCAGCGGCAGGTGCTGGAGGCCATGACACGGCCGGATATGCACGCCGACGAGATCATCGAGGCGGCGGGTCTGACGGCCCGGGAAACGCTGGCGGCGCTGACTATGCTCCAGGTGGCCGGATATGTGAGCCAGGGAGCGGGAAAGCGGTACACGCGAAAACTTTGAGTGGACGGGGAGAACGTATGGCAGCAGCGAAAACGGATCTTGTCATAGTGGAATCGCCTGCCAAGGCGAAGACCATCGAGCGCTATCTTGGCGGCGGATACAAGGTAGTGGCCTCCATGGGACATCTGCGGGATCTGCCCAAGAGCACTATGGGCGTGGATATCGAGCACGGCTTTGCACCGGATTACCAGCCGGTGAAGGGCCGGGAGGACGTGATCGACAAACTGAAGAAGGCGTCCAAACGGGCGGGCACCGTATATCTGGCGACGGACCCGGACCGGGAAGGGGAGGCCATCTCCTGGCATTTGAAGGAGCTGTTGGACATCCCGGACGAAAAGGCCCGGCGGGTGACCTTCAACGAGATCACCAAAAACGTGGTCCGGGATGGCATCGCCCACCCCCGGGATATCGACCAGGACCTGGTGGACGCCCAGCAGGCCCGGCGCATCCTGGACCGGATCGTGGGCTATAAGCTGAGCCCGCTGCTGTGGCGGAAGATCCGCAAGGGCCTGTCCGCCGGCCGGGTCCAGTCCGTGGCCACCCGGATGGTATTGGACCGGGAGCGGGAGATCCGGGACTTCAAACCGGAGGAATACTGGCACCTGACGGCCACCCTCCGCACCGACAAGGGGAAGACCTTCACGGCGCTCTATCACGGCACCCAGCAGAAAAAGCAGGATCTGCACAGCCAGGCGGAGGTCCAGACCGTGGTGGACGCGGTGCAGGGAAAGCCCTTCACCATCGCGGATATGGCCCACGGCACGAAAAAGCGCAGCCCCTCGCCCCCCTTTATCACCTCCACGCTCCAGCAGGAGGCCAGCCGCCGCCTGGGCATGACGCCCCGGCGGACCATGTCCATCGCCCAGCAGCTTTATGAAGGCGTGGACGTGGAGGGGGAAGGCACCATCGGCCTGATCACCTATATGCGTACCGACTCGCTGCGTCTGTCCGAGGACGCGCTGGCCGCGGCGGGGCAGTTCATCCGCGCCCATTACGGCGAGGAATATTACTATGGAAAGCCCCGGCGCTATAAGACCGGCTCCAACGCCCAGGACGCCCACGAGGCCATCCGGCCCAGCGTTCCCAGCCTGACGCCGGAGATGGTGAAAAAGAGCCTCACCGGGGAGCAGTACCGGCTGTACCGGCTGATCTGGGGCCGGTTCACCGCCAGCCAGATGTCCAATGCCGTCTATGACAACATCACGGTGGACGCCGTGTGCGCCGGCCATGTGTTTCGGGCCTATCATTCCAAGATCGCCTTCCCGGGCTATACCGCCGTATATGACGACAACCGGGAGGAAGACGAGGAGCAGGGCGGCAAAAAGCCGCTGCCGGAGCTGACCGTGGGCCAGAGCGTGGCGCTGGACAAGCTGGACCCGGAGCAGCATTTTACCGCGCCCCCTTCCCGGTACTCCGAGGCCACCCTCATCCGTGCCATGGAGGAAAAGGGCATCGGCCGGCCCAGCACCTATGCCCCCACCATCACCACCATCACCGCCCGGGAATACGTGGTCAAAGAGGGAAAATACCTCAAGCCCACCCCCCTGGGGGAGACGGTGACGGAGCTGATGGAACAGCGGTTCCCCGATATCGTGGACGTGAAATTCACGGCCCGGATGGAGAGCGATCTGGACCGGGTGGAAGAGGGAAAGACGGACTGGAAGGGCGTGCTGGGGGAGTTTTATGACGGCTTCTCCAAGGACCTGGAACAGGCGGAGGAGGCCCTTTCCGGCACCCGGATCAAGGTCCCCGACGAGGTCTCCAGCGAGATATGCCCCAACTGCGGGCGGAATTTGGTGGTGAAATCCGGCCGGTTCGGGCGGTTTTTGGCCTGCCCGGGCTATCCGGAGTGCAGCTTTACCATGCCCCTGGTGGTGGAGATGCCCGGCGCCTGCCCCAAGTGCGGCGGCCGGATCTTCAAGCGCACGTCCAAGAAGGGCTACACCTACTACGCCTGCGAAAAGGGCGCGGAGTGCGGTTTCATGAGCTGGGACGTGCCGACCAAGGACGTCTGCCCCGTCTGCGGAAAGACCATGTTCAAGCTGGCGGGCAAAGGCCAGCGCAAGAGCTTTTGCATCAACGAGGCATGCGCCAACTTCCTGCCGGAGGATAAGCGGGGCTACCGCCGCCGCAGCACCTCGTCCGCTACGGAGGGCGGGGAGAAAAAGCCTGCCGCGAAGAAAACGGCCTCCCGCCGGAAAAAGGAGCAGGCCTGATGGCGGATATTTCCGTTATAGGCGCGGGCCTGGCGGGCAGCGAGGCCGCCTGGCAGCTGGCAAAGCGGGGCTTTTCCGTGCGCCTCATGGAGATGAAGCCGGAAAAGATGACGCCCGCCCATACCTCCCCCTTGTTCTCCGAGCTGGTGTGTTCCAACTCTCTGCGGGGCGATGACCTGTCCAATGCGGTGGGCCTTTTGAAAGAAGAGCTGCGGCGGCTGGACAGCCTGATCATGCTGAGCGCGGAACGCCACCGGGTCCCGGCGGGGGGCGCGCTGGCGGTGGATCGGGAGGCGTTTGCCCGGACCATCACCGAGGCGCTGCGCTCTCATCCCGGCATCGAGATCGTGGAGGGCGAGGTCACGGCCTTCCCGGAGGGAGAGTGCATCGTCGCCACCGGGCCGCTCACCAGCGGCGGGCTGATCCCCGCCATTGCCGGCGCCTGCGGCGAGGCGGATTTTCTCCACTTCTTCGACGCCGCCGCGCCGCTGATCGCCGCGGACAGCATCGACATGACGAAGGCTTGGTTCGGTTCCCGGTACGGCAAGGGCACCGCGGATTACATCAACTGCCCCATGGACCGGGAGCAGTATGACGCCTTCGTGACGGAGCTGGCGGCGGCCAAGCAGGCGCCTGTCCACGGCTTTGAGGACGCGGGCGTGTTCGAGGGCTGTATGCCGGTGGAGGTGATGGCCCGCCGGGGGCATGACACCCTGCGGTACGGGCCGCTGAAGCCGGTGGGGCTCAGAGATCCCCGGACCGGGGAGAGCTGCTACGCCGTGGTACAGCTGCGGCGGGACAACGAGGAGGGCACGGTGTACAATCTGGTGGGCTTCCAGACCCACCTGACCTTCCCGGAACAGCGGAGGGTGTTTGGCATGATCCCCGCCCTGGCCCAGGCGGAGTACCTGCGCTATGGGAAGATGCACCGCAATACGTTTTTGAACGGCCCGGCCCTGCTGGACCGGTATTACCGGCTGAAAAGCCAGCCGCGCATCACTTTTGCCGGCCAGATCACCGGCGTGGAGGGCTATGTGGAGAGCTGCGCCAGCGGGATGCTGGCCGCGCTGGAGGTGGCCCGGCGGCTGAAGGGGCTTCCGCCGCTGGATTTTCCCCGGACCACCGCCATCGGCGCGCTGGCGCTGTATGTGTCCGCCGGCGCGGTCAGCGGGGACTTTCAGCCCATGAACGTGAATTTTGGCATCATCGAGCCGGCGGGGGAACGGATACGGGGCAAGCGGGAGCGAAATCTGAAGGTCGCGGAGCGGGCCCTGGCCGCGCTGGCGCCCATCATAGAAAGAGAGAGGGCGGAGATATGAGGATCATCCTGGACGCCATGGGCGGCGACAAGGCCCCGATGGCGATCGTCGCCGGCGGCGTGCAGGCCGCCCGTGAGTTGGATACGGACATCGTCCTGGTGGGCCGGGAGGAGCCGGTGCGCCGGTGCCTTGCCGGCTGCGGCGGCGAGAAGGAGCCCCGCATCCAGGTGGTCCACGCCCCGGACGTGGTCACCATGGAGGACGAGCCGGGCATGGCCTGCTACAATAAACGGCGATCCTCCATGACCGTGGCGCTCACCATGCTGAAAAACGGCGAGGGCGACGGGGTGGTTTCCGCGGGCAGTACCGGCGCGCTTTTGGCGGGGGCGACCCAGTTCGTCAAGCGGGTGAAGGGCATCCGCCGGGCGGCGCTGGGGCCGGTGATCCCCAACGGAGGAAAGGGCGTGCTGCTCATCGACTGCGGCGCCAACGTGGACTCCACGCCGGAATATATCCTGCAGTTCGCCTATATGGGCTCCTTTTATGCCCAGCGGATGATGGGCATCGAGCAGCCCCGGGTCGCCCAGCTGAACGTGGGCACCGAGGACACCAAGGGCGGCGCTCTGCAGAAACAGGCCTTTGCCCTGCTGAAGGAGGCCTCCGCCGCCGGGCGGATCAACTTCGTGGGGAACGCCGAGGGCAGCGAGCTGTTCACCGGCCGGTTCGACGTGCTGGTCACGGACGGCCTGGCGGGCAACGTGATGCTCAAGACCGTGGAGGGCGCGGCCAAGTTCCTGTTCAGCCAGGTCAAGGGCGTTATGTACAAGAGCACGCCCAACAAGCTGGCGGCCCTGGTGATCAAAAAAGATCTCTACGGCATGCGCTCTATGCTGGACCCGTCCGAGGTGGGGGGCACGGCGCTGATCGGCATTTCCAAGCCGGTCATCAAGGCCCACGGCAGCTCCGACGAGCGGGCCATCTTCAACGCGGTACGTCAAGCCATCGCTTGCGTCAGAGCCGATGTGGCGGGCGCCATTGAGGCCAATATCGATCATATGAACATCAAGTGAGAAAAGGAGACTACCATGGTTTACGAACAGATCGTCGCGATGATTTCCAGGACCTTTGACATCCCCGAGGAGGAGCTGAACGAAAACACCAGCCTGATCAAGGATCTCGGCATCGACTCCGTGGATGTGGTGGAGCTGATGGTGGAGCTGGAGGATGAGTTCGGCCTGGATGAGATCCCGGAGGATGAGCTGAGGCAGATGAGCACCATCGGCGATGTGGCGGCCTATGTTACCGCCCACACGGCGTGATGCAGGCGCTGGAGCAACGGCTGGGATATACCTTCGCGGACCGCTCGTGGCTGGACACCGCTCTGACCCACAGCTCCTTTGCCAATGAAAAACCGCAGACAAGGCACAGCAACGAGCGCCTGGAATTTCTGGGCGACGCGGTGCTGGGCTTTTGCGCGGCCAAGACCATATGCCGCCTGTATCCGGATATGCCGGAGGGGGATATGACCCGGCTGCGCTCCGAGCTGGTATGCGAGGCCAGCCTTCACCAGGTGGCTCTGGCCCTGGGGCTGGGGGAGTATATCCATCTGGGGAAAAACGAGCAGTGCAACGGCGGCCGGACGCGCCCGTCCATCCTGGCCGACTGTGTGGAGGCGGTCATCGCCGCCATCTATATGGACGGGGGACTGGACAGCGCCGAGCGGTTCATCGCCGACCATATCCTCAGCGACATCCGCTCCGGCCGGCGTCCTGCCCGCACGGACTATAAGACCCAGCTGCAAGAGAAGCTGCAGCGCTTCGGCGGGACCGCCCCGGTGTATACCATCGTGGACGAGTCCGGACCGGACCATAACAAGACCTTCACCGCCAGCGTGGCGCTCCATGACGGCGCCGCTGTGCGGGGCATGGGAAAGAGCAAGAAGGAAGCGGAGCAGGCGGCTGCCAAAGCCGCTTTGGAGCAATTGGAGAGCTGATGGCAAGGGCCAGGATCATTCCCGTCTTTGTCCCTCATTTGGGCTGCCCGAACGGATGCGTCTTTTGTGACCAGCGGCGCATCTCCGGCAGCCTTTTGCCTGCCTGCGGGGCCGATGTGATCCGGGCGGTGGACCGGGCGGAAGCGCTGGGGATCACCGGGGCGGAGCTGGCCTTTTACGGGGGCAGCTTCACGGCGGTGGACAGCGCCCTGCAGCGGGAGCTGCTCTCGGCGGCCCAGCCTTACCGGGAGCGGGGCGTCGTGGCGTCCATTCGCCTCTCCACCCGGCCTGACGCGGTGGATGAACAGAAGCTGGCCATGCTGAAAGGCTATGGCGTGGCCACCGTGGAGCTGGGGGCCCAGTCCATGTGCGACGAGGTGCTCCGCGCCTCCGGCCGGGGCCACGCCGCGGCGGATACGGTCCGGGCGGCGGGGCTGGTGAAGGCGGCGGGACTGCGGCTCGTTTTGCAGATGATGACCGGCCTGCCGGGTTCCGACAGGGAAAAGGACCTGCTGTCCGCCCGGCGCATCGCGGCGCTGGGGCCGGAGAGCGTGCGGATCTATCCCACGGTGGTGGTGCGGGGCACGCCTCTGGAGGCCATGTGGCGGGCCGGGACATACGCCGAGCATACGGTGGCCGACGCGGTGGCGCTCTGCGCCGATATCGTGCCGGTCTTTGAAGCGGCGGGCATCCCCGTGATCCGTCTGGGCCTCAACCCGACCCAGGAGCTGTCCGCCGGGGCGGCGGTGGCGGGGGCCTACCACCCCGCCCTGGGCGAGCTGGTGCGCTCGGAGATGCTGCGGCGCCAGGCGGCGGCGCTGCTGGCGGCGGTACCGCCCGGGTCCGCGGTGACTCTGGGGGTGGACCGGCGGCGGATCTCCGCCATGACCGGATGGCGCCGGTCCAATATCCGGGCGCTGACGGAGGCGTTCTCCCTGAGGAGCCTGTCGGTAAAGCCGCTGCCGGAGGCGGAGGAAAACGTGGTTCTGGTTGACGTGCGGCGCTGAGTTTGCTATACTACATATTGTGTCGCCATCGGCACAAAACCGGTACTGAGGTGTGAGATTTTGTATCTGAAGGCACTTGAAATACAGGGCTTCAAGTCCTTTCCCGATAAGACGACCATTCTGTTTGAAAAGGATGTGACCATGATCGTCGGGCCGAACGGGTCCGGCAAGTCCAACATTTCCGACGCGGTGCTGTGGGTCATGGGCGAACAGCGGACCCGGGCGCTGCGGGGCGGGAAAATGGAGGATGTGATCTTCGGCGGAACGGAAAAGCGGGGCAAGCTGGGCTTCGCGCAGGTGACGCTGATCCTGGACAATTCCGCCCACAGCTTTCCTCTGGACAGCGAGGAGCTGTCCATCACCCGCCGGTATTACCGCAGCGGGGACAGCGAATATTACATAAATAAAGAATCTGTCCGGCTGCGGGATATCAATGAGCTGCTCATGGATACGGGCCTGGGCCGGGACGGATACTCCATCATCGGCCAGGGGCGCATCGCGGAGATCGTGTCCGCCAAGAGCACCGACCGCCGGGAGATCTTTGAACAGGCGGCGGGCATATCCCGGTTCCGGTTCCGGAAAGAGGAGGCGGAGCGGAAGCTGACCGCCACCGACGACGCGCTTGTCCGAGTAGGGGACAAGATCGACGAGCTGGAGCTGCAGCTGGGGCCCTTGAAGGCGCAGGCGGAGGTGGCGGAGAAATACCTGCGTCTGAAGGACGAACTGAAGGGGCTGGAGGTGTCCGCCTGGATGGAGAGCCTGGACAAGCTCTCCGGCCAGACCGAGGCCATTCGGGCCAGTCAGCAGGCCGCCCAGGCGGAATTGGAGCGGCTGCGGGGCGAGGTGTCGGACCGCTACCAGCGCACGGAGGATATCGCCCAGCGGATGCGGGAGAAGGATCTGGAGGCGGAAGCCGTCCGGGAGAAGCTCACCGCCCAGGAGGCGGCCATCGGGGAGAACAAGCAGGCCGCCGCCGTGCTGGCCGCGGAGAAAAAGAGCAACCTGGACAGCATGGACCGGCTCCGGGGGGATATGAGCCAGGACGCGGAGCGGGTCCGGACCCTGGATGACCAGATCGCCCAGCTCAACGAGCGGGTGCAGCAGGTCCGCGCCCAGGAGCAGGAGCTGGCCGGAACGATCGACCGGCTCTCCAACATCGTCAACGGCCACCGGATGAAGATGGCCGGCCGGGAGAACCGGGTCCAGACCCTGCGGGAGGAAGTGACCCGCCTGACAGTGGATGGCCGGAGCATGGACAGCCGCATCGCCATGCTGGCGGAAATGGAAAAGGACTATGAGGGCTACAACCGGGCGGTAAAGACCGTTATGCGGGAGAGCCGGGGCGGCGTCCTCCGGGGCGTCCACGGGCCGGTGGCCAACCTGATCCGCACGGAGGACCGGTACGCCCTGGCCATCGAAACGGCCCTGGGGGCCGCGGCCCAGAATATCGTGGTGGATGAGCCGGAGGACGGCAAAGCCGCCATTGAGCTTTTGAAACGCCGGGACGCCGGCCGGGGCACGTTCCTGCCTCTCAGCGCCATCCGGGGCGGTGTGCTGCGCCAGCTCCCGGTGGGAGAGGCGGGCTATTTGGGCCTGGCGCTGGATCTGGCGGGATTTGACGGAAAGTATCGGAATATTTTCGAGAACCTGCTGGGCCGCACCGTGGTGGCGGAGACCCTGGCCGACGCGGTGGCCATCGCCCGGCGGCATAAGAACGAGTTTCGCATCGTGTCCCTGGACGGACAGATGATCCACGCGGGAGGCTCCATGACCGGCGGCAGCGCGGCTAAGGGCACGGGCATCCTGTCCCGGGCCAACGAGCTGGTCCGGCTGCGGGAGCAGAGAAAGGCGCTGCAGGAAAAGCTGGAGGCGCGCTCTGCCGCGCTGGAGAGCGCGGACCGGGAGCTGTCCGCGGCCCGGTATGACATGGATGTGGCCGGGCAGGAGCTGGCCCAGGTGCGGCAGGCCGCCGCGTCCCTCCAGGCGGAGGGCGAGGCCAAGGCCGCCAGCGCCGGACAACTGGCGGCGGTGAAGCAGGCCATGGTCTCCGGCGGGGAACAGCGGCGGGAGCTTTTGGCGGACTACGAGCGGAAGAACGCCGGGATCGACCGGGCGCTGGAGGAAAACCAGGCCCGGGGCTGGGAGATGGCGGAACGGGCGGAGTCCATGCGGGAGCAGCTTCGCGCCATCACCGGCCAGAAGATGGAGCTGGAGGCCAAGCGCACCCAGGCCGACCGGGACGCCCAGCGCCAGAATGAGGAGCTCATCGCCCAGGAGCGGCTGGTGGCCTCCATCGAACGGCAGACCCTGGCCGCGGAGATGGAAGAAAAGCAGATCGTGGACCGGCTGTGGGACAACTATGAACTGACCCGCACCGCCGCCCAGGCCCAGCGACAGGATATCGGGAGCCTGGCCGCCGCCAACCGGCGCATCGCCGAGCTGCGGCGGGCCATCCGCGAGCTGGGGACCCCCAACCTGGGGGCCATCGAGGAGAGCAAGCGGGTGGGGGAGCGGTACAGCTACCTCACCGACCAGCGGGACGACATTGCCCGGGCCAAGGGAGAGCTGCTGGACATCATCGGCGATATCACCCGGCAGATGGAGGAGATATTCACCCGGGAATTCGCCGCCATCGACGACAGCTTCCGGGCCACCTTCCTGGAGCTGTTCGGCGGCGGGAAGGCGTCCTTGCGGCTGGAGGACGAGAGCGATGTGCTCAATTGCGGCATCGAGATCAAGGTCCAGCCCCCCGGCAAGGCGGTGAGCAACATCAGCCTCCTCTCCGGCGGGGAGAAGGCCTTCGTGGCCATCGCGCTGTACTTCTCCATTTTGAAGCTGAAGCCCACGCCGTTTTGCGTCATGGACGAGATCGAGGCGGCGCTGGACGAGGAGAATGTGGCCCGCTTCGCGGACTA
This sequence comes from uncultured Oscillospiraceae bacterium, assembly GCA_947626905.1. GTDB lineage: Bacteria > Bacillota > Clostridia > Oscillospirales > Oscillospiraceae > CAJOIG01. Next base: position 6,365 of record CANQUE010000025.1, on the reverse strand, counting down.
TCTGCACCGGCTGGACAAGACCCAATTCGTGGTCATCACTCACCGCCGGGGCACCATGGAGAAGGCGGACGTGCTGCTGGGGGTCACCATGCAGGAGAAGGGCGTTTCCCAGGTCATCGAGCTGGATCTGGCGGAGGCGCAGAAGACGGCGGAGAACTGATCGCACGATTTTTTGCGCCTGCGGGCGCGGACTCGGCGAGGTATAGGAGATAGACGATGGCACTGTTCAAGGAAAAGAAAAAGGGTCTGCTGGGCGGGCTGTTTTCCGCCTTTTCGCGGGTGGATGAGGACTTTCTGGACGAGCTGGAGGAGCGGCTCATCCTGGCGGACACGGGGGTGGAGACGGCGGAAGAGGCCGTGGACGCCCTGCGCAGAGAGAAAAAGCTGAAGGGGCCTGAGGTACAGGCCAAGCTGGCGGAGATCCTGGTCGCCGGGATGGAACAGGCCGGCTCTCCCGCGCTGCGCCTCACCACCAAGCCCTCGGTGATCATTATGGTGGGCGTCAACGGCGTGGGCAAGACCACCACCATCGGAAAGCTGTCCAAGTGGTTCTCCCGGCAGGGGAAGAAGGTGCTGCTGTGCGCGGCCGATACCTTCCGGGCCGCCGCCGCCGAGCAGCTGGGCATCTGGGCCCAGCGCACCGGGGCGGATATCGTCCGCCACGGGGAGGGCGGCGATCCCGGCGCGGTGGTGTTCGACGCCTGTGCCGCGGCCAGGGCCCGGGGGGCGGATATCGTCATCGTGGACACCGCCGGGCGGCTGCACAACAAGCAGAATTTGATGAATGAGCTGACGAAGCTGACGAAGATCGTTTCCCGGGAGCTGCCCGGCGCCGACTGCGAGATATTGCTGGTGCTGGACGCCACCACCGGCCAGAACGGCCTGGTCCAGGCCCAGCAGTTCGCCGCGGCCTCCGGCGTCACCGGCATCGTTCTGACCAAGCTGGACGGCACCGCCAAGGGCGGCGTGGTGTTTTCCATCGCCAGGACCCTGGGCGTGCCGGTGAAGCTGGTGGGCGTGGGAGAGGGCGTGGATGACCTGCGGCCCTTCGACGCCCGGGAATTCGCGGAGGCTATGCTGCAATGAACGGGGGCCGGTTCATTCTTGCCTCCGGCAACAAGGGAAAGCTCCGGGAGTTCCGCGAGATCCTGGAGCCCATGGGGATAGAGATCGTTTCCCAGAAAGAGGCGGGCCTCGATCTGGACGTGGAGGAGACCGGCGAGACCTTTGAGGAGAACGCGTGGCTGAAGGCGTCCGCCGTCTGCGCCGCGTCGGGGATGCCCGCGGTGGCGGATGATTCGGGGCTGTGCGTGGACGCGCTGGGCGGAGCGCCCGGCGTCCATTCGGCCCGGTTCGGCGGCGGGAAAGCCTGGACGGACCAGCAGAAATACGAGTACCTCTTGGAAAAACTGGCCGGCGTCCAGGACCGGCGGGCCAAATTCGTCAGCTGCATCTGCTGCGTGTTCCCGGGTGGGGACGTGCTCCGGGCCCGGGGCGAGTGCCGGGGGCGGATCATGGAAACGCCGGCGGGAGATGGCGGCTTCGGATACGATCCGGTGTTCTGTCCCGACGGATACGAGGGGACCTTCGCCAGTCTGGGGGAGGATGTGAAAAACCGCATCTCCCACCGGGCGAGAGCGCTGGCGGCGTTCGCAAAGGAGTTGGAAAACTATGCTGACAGGTAAACAGCGGGCCTGGCTGCGCTCTTTGGCGCAGAAGGAGGAGGCCATCTTATACGTGGGAAAGGCGGGCGTCACCGAGCCAGTGATCGCCCAGGCCCGGGAGGCCCTGGCGGCCCGGGAGCTGGTGAAGGGAAAGGTGCAGGAGAGCTGCATGTATTCCGCCGCGGAGGCGCAGCAGCTTTTGTGCCAGGCCTGCGGCGCCGAGGGCGTGCAGGTCATTGGCAAAGTGTTCGTGTTGTATAAAAGGCGGGCCGACGGGGCGAAAATACAGTTGCCCAAGGACTGAGCGATGCGGATCTTGCTTTACGGCGGCAGCTTCAACCCGCCCCATTTGGGCCACATCCGCTCGGCGCGGACCGCCGCGGAGGCGCTGCGGCCGGATAAGACGCTGCTCATCCCGGCGGCCATCCCGCCCCACAAGCGATTGGCGGCGGAAACGCCCGACCGGACGGACCGGTTCCGCATGACGGCCCTGGCGGCGGACCAGATCCCCGGCTGCGAGGCGTCGGACATAGAGCTCTGCCGGGAAGGGCCCAGTTATACCTCCGACACCCTGCGGCAGCTGCGGGAGCGGTATCCGGCGGCGGAGCTGGTGTTTTTGATGGGCACGGATATGCTGTTGTCCATCGAGTCTTGGCATGAGCCGGAGGTCATCATGGCTTTGGCCGGTCTGGCCATATTCGCCCGGGAGGCCGGACGGGAGGGGGAGATCGCCGCCCAGGCGGCCCACCTGCGGGAGAAGTACGGCGCGACGGTGTACGTGCTGGACGGGGAGCCGGTGCCCGTGTCCTCCACCCAGATACGGGCGCTGCTGCCGGAGCGGCAGGGCCGGGAATATCTCCCCGACGGCGTGTATGAGCATATCATCCGGCACCGGCTCTATGGGGCGAAGCCGGATCTCGCCTGGCTGCGGGAAAAGGCCTATGCCTATTTGAAGCCCACCCGGGTGGAGCATGTCCGGGGCACGGAGGCCATGGCCCGGGCCTTGGCGGCCCGGTGGGGGGCGGACCCGGAGGACGCGGCGGAGGCCGCTATATTGCACGACTGCACGAAAAAAATCTCCCCGGACGGCCAGTTGCGTACATGCGAAAAGTATGGTATCATACCCGATAAGTGGGAGATGGAAAATCCGGAGCTGCTCCACGCCAAGACGGGGGCCGCTTTCGCGGCGGATCGGTTCGGCGCGCCGGGGCCCATCGAGAGCGCCATACGCTGGCACACCACCGGCCGGCCGGATATGACCCTGCTGGAGCGGATCGTGTTTTTGGCGGACGCCATCGAGGAGGGGCGCAAGCCGTACCCGGCCCTGGACGCCATCCGCAAGGCCGCCTTTGAGGATCTGGACGCGGCGGTGGAGCTGTGCGCCCGGCGCACGGTGGAGTACGTGACCCGGCGGGGCCCGTCCCTGCATCCGGACACGGTCCGGACACAAGCGTTTTATTTGAAAAAACTGGAAGCTAAAGGCGCATCTCCCATCCGCTGGGAGGCGCCGTGAAACCATAGAAGCAGGAGAGAAAGATATGGAACCTTTTGAAGCGGCAAAGCTGGCCGTGAAGGCCCTTTCCGACAAGCAGGCCACGGATATCCGCCTTTTGAAGACCACCGATCTGACCGTTCTGGCGGACTATTTTCTGATCTGCACGGCCAATTCCACCCCCCATGTGCGCACGCTGTACGACGAGGTGGACAGGGTCCTGTCCCAGGCGGGGATGCCCCCTCTGCGCCGGGAGGGGAGCCGCAACAGCACTTGGCTGCTGTTGGACTTCGGCTGTCTGGTAGTGCACATCTTCCAGCGGGAGGCGCGGGAATTTTACAGCCTGGAGCGGCTGTGGAACGACGCGTTGGACGTGGACATCAAGGAAATGATAGAGGCGTAAGTCATGGCATACGAATTTGACCGCATCGAGAAAAAGTGGCAGGGCATTTGGGAGCAGGAAAAGCCCTATGCCGCCAAGACCGGCGACCCCCGGCCCAAGTGGTACGGGCTGATCGAGTTCCCCTATCCCTCCGGCCAGGGCCTGCATGTGGGCCATCCCCGGCCCTATACCGCCATGGACATCGTGGCCCGCAAGCGGCGGATGCAGGGCTTTAATGTCCTGTTCCCCATCGGCTACGACGCTTTTGGTCTGCCCACGGAGAACTATGCCATCAAAAACCACATGCACCCCCACGACGTGACCCGCCGGAACGTGGCCAACTTCACCGCGCAGCTGAAAATGCTGGGCTTCGGCTTCGACTGGGACCGGATGGTGGACACCACGGATCCTACATACTATAAGTGGACCCAGTGGATCTTCCTGCAGCTGTGGAAGAAGGGCCTGGCCTATAAGGCCACCATGCCGGTGAACTGGTGCACCAGCTGCAAGTGCGTGCTGGCCAACGAAGAGGTGGTGGAGGGCGTGTGCGAGCGGTGCGGCTCGCCGGTCATCCAAAAGGAAAAGAGCCAGTGGATGCTGCGCATCACCGCCTATGCCCAGCGGCTCATCGACGATCTGGACGAGGTGGACTATATCGAGCGGGTGAAGATCCAGCAGCGCAACTGGATCGGCCGCAGCGAGGGCGCGGAGGTGGACTTCCAGACCACCGCCGGGGACAAGATGCGTATCTTCACCACCCGGTGCGATACCCTCTTCGGCGTGACCTACATGGTCATGAGCCCGGAGCACGCGCTGCTGGCAAAGTGGATGCCCCTGTTGAAGAACGCCGACGCGGTGCGGGCCTACCAGGACGCGGCCGCCCATAAGTCCGAGCTGGAGCGCACGGAGCTTTCCAAGGAAAAGACCGGCGTGCGCCTGGAGGGCGTGGCCGCCGTCAACCCGGTGAACGGGGAAGAGATACCCATCTTCATCTCCGACTATGTGCTGGCCACTTACGGCACCGGCGCCATCATGGCCGTGCCCGGCCACGACAGCCGCGACTGGGACTTTGCCAAGAAGTTCGATCTTCCCATCATCGAGGTGGTCAAGGGCGGCAATGTGGACGAGGCCGCTTACACCGACTGCGAGACCGGGGAGCTTGTCAATTCCGGGTTTTTGAACGGTCTGCCCGTGGAGCAGGCCAAGGAGAAGATGATCGCCTGGCTGGAGGAGCAGGGCGTGGGCGAGCGGAAGGTGAACTACAAGCTCCGGGACTGGGTCTTCTCCCGCCAGCGGTACTGGGGCGAGCCCATTCCCATGGTGAACTGCCCCCAGTGCGGGTGGGTGCCTGTACCCGAGGAGGATCTGCCTGTGCTGCTGCCGGAGGTGGAAAGCTACGAGCCCACCGATACCGGCGAAAGCCCGCTGTCCAAGATGCGGGACTGGGTGGAGTGCAAGTGCCCGAAGTGCGGCGGCCCCGCCGAACGGGAGACCGACACCATGCCCCAGTGGGCCGGGTCCAGCTGGTACTTCCTGCGGTATATGGACCCTCACAACGACAAGGCCCTGGCCTCTCCCGAGGCGCTGCGATACTGGTCCCCGGTGGACTGGTACAACGGCGGCATGGAGCACACCACGCTGCATCTGCTGTATTCCCGGTTCTGGCACAAGTTCCTCTACGACATCGGCGTGGTACCCACCAAGGAGCCCTACGCCAAGCGCACCAGCCACGGCATGATCCTGGGCGAGGGCGGCGTGAAGATGTCCAAGAGCCGGGGCAATGTGGTCAACCCCAACGACGTGGTGGCCAAGTATGGCGCGGACACTCTGCGGCTGTACACCATGTTCATCGGCGACTTTGAAAAGGCCGCCGCCTGGTCCGACGAGGCCGTGAAGGGCTGCAAGAAGTTCCTGGACCGGGTCTGGGCTCTGGCGGAGGCCGGCCCCGTGGGCGACGAGGTGAGCCGGGCCAATGAGGCGCTGCTGCACCGGACCATCAAGAAGGTGTCCGACGACATCGAGGAGATGAAGTTCAACACCGCCATCGCCGCCATGATGACCCTGGTGAACGAGTTTTATAAGTCCAAGCCCTCCAAGGGCGACATGAAGATCCTGCTGCTGCTGCTCAGCCCCTTCGCCCCCCATGTGACGGAGGAGATGTGGCAGATGCTGGGCTTTGAAGGCCGGGCCATGGCCCAGAGCTGGCCGGAGTACGACGAGGCCAAGACTGTGGAGCAGGAAAAAGAGCTGGCCGTGCAGGTGAATGGCAAGCTGAAGAGCACCGTCAAGGTCCCCGCCGGGGCGGACGATGACACCGTTCTTGCCGCGGCCCGGGCGGACGGGAAGGTGGCCCGCGCCATGGAGGGCATGGAGCTGGTCAAGACCATCGTGGTGAAGGACCGGCTGGTGAATTTGATTTTGCGGCCGAAAAAGTAAGAATTTCTTGACAAGAACGCGGAAACCCTTTATAATATCCAAGGTCCGGGGAGAAAGCACATATGAGGCGTATTCGGAGGGAGGGAAAACAGAATGTCGGAAATCTACGTCAAAGAGAACGAATCTCTCGATAACGCGCTCAAGCGGTTCAAGCGTAGCTGCGCCAAAGCGGGCGTCATGAACGACCTCCGCCGCAAGGAGTATTATCAGAGCCCCAGCGTGAAACGCCGCAAGAAATCTGAGGCAGCTCGCAAGAACAAACATAAGCGGTATTATTGATGACGAAAGCGCCTCTCAGCCTTGGCTGAGAGGCGTCAGTCTGTCAAAGAAAGAGCCGTTTTCAAGGAACGAAAACGGCCCGTTTTTGCCTAAAGGCGTGAAATAGGCAGCA
>CANQUE010000024.1 GCA_947626905.1 uncultured Oscillospiraceae bacterium | reverse complement strand
CCCACCGGGTCCACGTTCTCCATGCCGCAGATGGTGATGGTGTGGTCGTTGGAGTCCCGCATGACCTCGAACTCGATCTCCTTATAGCCCTTCACGCTCTTCTCCACCAGCACCTGGTGCACCGGAGAGAGCTTGAAGGCGTTCAGGCCGATCTCCGCCAGCTCCTCCTCGTTGTTGGCAAAGCCGCCGCCGGTGCCGCCCAGAGTGAAGGCCGGCCGCAGCACCACCGGATAGCCGATCCGCTCCGCCGCGGCCTTGGCCTCCCCGATGGAATAGGTGATCTCCGAGGGGATCACCGGCTCGCCGATGGACTGGCACATCTCTTTGAAGAGTTCCCGGTCCTCCGCCCGCTCGATGCTCTCGCTGGGGGTGCCCAGCAGCTTCACACGGCACTCCCGCAGGATCCCTTTTTTCTCCAGCTGCATGGCCAGATTCAGACCCGTCTGGCCGCCGATGCCGGGGATGATGGCGTCCGGCCGCTCGTAGCGCAGGATCTTCGCCACATACTCCAGGGTCAGCGGCTCCATGTAAACTTTGTCGGCGATAGAGGTGTCGGTCATGATGGTAGCGGGGTTGGAGTTGCACAAAATGACCTCATACCCCTCCTCCTTCAGAGCCAGGCAGGCCTGGGTGCCGGCATAGTCAAACTCCGCCGCCTGGCCGATGACGATGGGGCCGGAGCCGATGATCAGCACTTTTTTCACATCTGTTCTCTTTGCCATGGTGTTCCTCCAAGAAATATGTCAGTCGTTATTTTCCGCTTTGATATACGCGCTCTGCGTCCCGCACCGTGAGCAGGCAGCGGCCATACACCGTTCGCCCGGCAAAGGGCGTGGCTCGGCCCTTGGAGAGGAATCCCTCCGGGTCTACCGTATAGGGCCGCTCCAGCTCCCACAGGGACCATTCCTCCCCCGCCGGGATGCCAAAGCGCCTCCGGGGCGCGCTCACCAGAAGCTCCATGAGCCGTTCCATAGTCAGCACGCCCGGCCTCACCAGATACGTATACAGCACAGGAAACGCCGTTTCCAGGCCCACGATGCCCATGGCGCTGTGCTCCAGGCCCCGGGATTTTTCCTCAGCGCTGTGGGGAGCGTGATCGGTGGCGATCATATCGATGGTGCCGTCCAGGAGGCCCTCCACAAGCGCCTGCCGGTCCTCCCTGCTCCGCAGCGGCGGGTTCATTTTGAACCGCCCGTCCTCCTGCAGATCGTTCTCGTCCAGCACGAGATAATGGGGGGCGGTCTCGCATGTCACATCCACCCCTTCCGCCTTGGCCCGGCGGATGAGGGAAACGCTCTGCCTGGTAGAGATGTGGCATACATGATAGGCGCAGCCGGTCTCCTTTGCCAGACGCAGGTCCCGCTCGATCTGCCGCCACTCGCTCTCGGAGCATATGCCCCGATGACCGTGGGCGGCAGCATATGCCCCGTCATGGATATAACCGCCGCGCAGAAGCCCGTTGTCCTCACAGTGGGCGGCAATGATCTTCCCCAGGCTCTTCGCCTTCTCCATGGCAGAGCGCATCATGCTCTCGGACTGCACCCCCCTGCCGTCGTCGGAAAAACCGGCCACATAAGGGGCCATGGCCTCCATATCCGCCAGGCACTGTCCCTTTTCTCCGGCGGTGATGGCGCCGTAGGGATAGACGGGGATACGCGCGTCCCGGGCGATGACGTCCCGCTCCGCCGCCAGGGATGCGGCGCTGTCCGGTACCGGGTCCAGGTTGGGCATGGCGCACACGGCGGTATACCCGCCGCGGGCCGCCGCGGCGGTGCCGGTCGATATGGTCCCCTTATAAGAAAAACCCGGCTCGCGAAAATGCACATGCACATCGCAAAAACCGGGCAATACGAAAAATTTTCCGCCTTCGTCAAGGGAAAAGGGGGCCGTCAGACCATCCATGGGCGGGTAAAAACGGGAATAGGCCTCCGGCTTGAAAAAAGCGGCGTTGACCTGCTTTTCCATCGTCGCTCTCCCCTTTCGCTGTTCACGGCGCTCCGCTGTCCGGAGCACCGTTTCGGGCATTATATCACGGCCCCGGCGGCTTGTCAACGAGCCATGGACATTTATTTTGCCTGCCGCCGCAAGTTGCAAAACCCACCGGGATAGAGTATACTCTTTCCATCTTGAAGGGGGGCTCGGCCATGGCCCGCATCGTGCAGATTACCGATATCTCCGCTCCGGAGCTGGACGTATACGCCCGTTTGACCCAGGCGCAGCTTCGCAGCCGCCTGGAGCCGGAAAAGGGCGTGTTTATCGCGGAGAGCGTCAAAGCCATCGACGTGGCCCTCCGGGCGGGCTGCAGACCTGTGAGCCTTCTCATGGAGGAGCGGCACCTCCGCGGTCAGGGCGCCGCGCTGGCGGAGCGCTGCGGGGATGTGCCCGTTTATACCGCTCCCAGGCAGGTACTGGCTTCGCTGACCGGCTATACCGTGAACCGGGGGATCCTCTGCGCCATGGCACGGCCCGCGCCCAGGCGGGCGGAGGATATCCTCCCCGGCGCGAAACGCCTGGCGGTGCTGGAGGGCATTGTGGACACCACCAACCTGGGCGCCATTTTCCGCTCCGCGGCGGCGCTGGGCATGGACGGCGTGCTCTTGTCCGCCAGCTGCTGCGACCCTCTGAGCCGCCGGGCCGTGCGGGTGAGCATGGGCACGGTGCTGCAGGTGCCCTGGGCCATATTGGACGACTGGCCGGAGGGGGGATTGGCGATGCTTCGAAACTATGGATTCGTGACGGTGGCCCTGGCCCTGGACAAACGGGCGCTGGACATCGACGACGCCCGCCTTGCCGGGGTGCCAAAGCTGGCGGCTGTCTTGGGCACAGAGGGGGACGGGTTGTCCCCTTCCGCTGTTGCCGCCTGCGATCATACGGCCCGTATCCCCATGGCGAACGGCGTCGACAGTCTGAACGTGGCGGCGGCCGCCGCCGTGGCTTTCTGGCAGTTCCGCCGCCGCGAATGATATAAGCCCGCCCCCGGCGCAGGTCATCCTGCTCCCGGGGGCGGGTCTTTATTTTTTTGCCGGGCGGACGCCGTCAGCTTTTCATCTGACGGCGGCGGGCGAGGTTGATCATGCCCTCCTGCATATCGTTCAGGTTCTGGAGCATCCTCCCCGCACCGTAGGCGGTGCAGCTCAGCGCGTCATCCACCAATATGGTGTCGATCCCCGTACGGTCGGCCACCAGCTTGTCCAATCCCCAGAGCTGGCTGCCTCCGCCGGACAGGACGATGCCGTTTTGAGAAACATCTCCCACCAGTTCCGGCGGAGTGCGCTCCAATACCAGGTGGATGGCCTCCATCAGCCGGGCCATGGGTTCCTCCAGCGCCTCGATCATGTCGGCTGAGCTGACGGTGACGCTTCGGGGCAGACCGGTCACCAAGCAGCGCCCTTTTACCTCCTCGTAGGATACCTCCGGCCGGGGATAGACGCATCCGATCGAGATCTTCAGTTCCTCCGCCGTACGGGTCCCGATGAGAAGGTTATGCTTTTTCCGCACATACCGGACGATGGCCTCGTCAAAATCCGCCCCGGCGGTCTTGACGGATTCCTGCTCCACTACCCCGCCCAGGGATACCACCGCCACCTCCGTGGTGCCGCTGCCGATGTCCACGATCATATGGCCATCGGCCTTGTTGATGTCGATCCCCGCGCCCACAGCGGTGGCGAGGCACGTTTCCTTCAGGTACACTTTCCGGGCTCCCGCCTCGATGGCCGCGTCGATGAGGGCTCGCTCCTCCACGCCGGTGATGCTCCCCGGCACGCAGATCATCACCCGGGGCTTGAACAGGCTGAAGGAAGTGATGCGGCCGAGAAATTCCTTCAGCATCCTGGCGGTCATGTCGTAGTCGGAAATGACCCCCGCCACGATGGGGCTGATGGCCACGATATTGGCCGGGGTCCTGCCCAGCATCTTCTTGGCCTCCTCCCCGATGCGCAGCACTCTCCCGTTGGTGCTGTCCAGCGCCACCAGGGACGACTCCCGCAGCCGGATGCCCCGGCCCCGGACATACATCAGGGTGGTCATGGTCCCCAGATCAATGGCAATATCTCTTTCAAAAAACAGCATAGCGACTCCTCCTACCGCGTGCTCGCCAGCGTGGCGCACCGCACGTCCTCCGCTCCCGCCAGGAGCAGGACCTTGGCGCACTCGGAAAGAGTGGCCCCGGTGGTCACGATATCGTCGATCAATAAGATCCGTTTTCCGGCCACCGCCGCCCGATCCCGGACCCGGTATGCGCCGGAAATATTGGCCTTGCGTTTTTCCGGCGCCCCGGTCCTGGACTGGGGCCGGACGCCCCGGCGCTTGGCCAGCGTGGGCACAGCCTCCTGCCGCAGGCGGGCGGCCGCGTTTTTGGCGATCAGCTCCGCCTGGTCATAGCCCCGCTTCCTGCGGCGGGACCTGTCCAGGGGCGCCCATGTGATCAGATTATACTCTCCCTGGAGCTGCTCGTAGACCAGCGCGGCCACCAGTTCCCCGAACACGGGAGCGTACGCCTGCACGCCGCCGAACTTATACCGGTGGATGGCTTGGCGCACATCGCCCTCATAATACAGCGCGGACACGCACTCGGAAAAGAAATCACCCTTTCTTCTCCGGCCATCCTCTGTCCGGGGCAGCGAAGCCTCGCAGGCGGGACAGATCCGCGGCCTTCCGGGCGGAGAGATAAAGCGGTGGCAGAATACGCACCGCGTCGGATAGACAAGGTCCAGCGCCCAATCAAGCGGCTTACTCATCGGAAACCATCCTGATCCGCAGTCCGCTGTACCGTTTGGCCCGGCGGGCATTTTCCGTCATCGTGCGTATGACGCCGTCATCCCCCACGATCACCAGCAGCTCCGCCGCCCGGGTGACGGCAGTATATAAAAGGCTGCGATACATCAGCTGAGGCGCCGCCGGCGCCGCGGCGAGCACCACCGCCCGGTACTCGCTTCCCTGAGATTTGTGCACCGTGGTGGCCCAGGCGTGATCCAGCTCCGACGCCTGCTCAAAGACGTATTCCGCCTTCCGGCCGTCAAAGTCGATCACAAAGCTCTCCGACGCGGGATCGATCGAATCCAGATATCCGATGTCCCCGTTGAAGACCCCATAGCCCCGCTCTCCCGCGGCGCTGGCCCAGGTGAGATCATAGTCGTTTCGGATCTGCATGACCCGGTCCCCTTCCCGGAAGATCCGTCCGGCATAGGTGAACTCCTGTTTGCCGACGGCCGGCGGATTGAGCGCCAGCTGCAGCGCCCGGTTCAGTTCCGCCGTTCCCGCCGGCCCCTTGCGGGTGGGCGTAAGGACCTGGATCTGCCCGGAGGGGATCCCCATATTTTTCGGCAGCCGCTCCCGGCACAGGGACACGATGGTCTGCGCCGTATCATCCGGCGTCCGGCGGCGCAGAAAGTAGAATCCGCCGTTGTTGGCCCGCAGATCGGGCACCTCGCCCCGGTTGATCTGATGGGCGCCGACCACGATACGGCTGGTCTGATTCTGTCGGAAGATCTCCGTCAGGCGCACCGTTTCCGCAATGCCGGAGCGGATCACGTCCCGAAACACAGCCCCCGGCCCCACCGAGGGGAGCTGGTCCGCGTCCCCCACCAACACCATGCGGCAGGACGGACCGACGGCCGCCAGCACCGCCTTCATCAGCGACATATCCACCATGGAGCACTCGTCCAATATCAGCGCGTCGCAGCGGAGCCGGTCGGTCTCATTTTTCCGAAAGACCGTGCTGTCCGTTTCCGGCGAATAGCTGGCGCCCAGCAGCCGGTGGATGGTAGACGCCTCTCTTCCGGTCAGATCGCCCAGGCGCTTGGCGGCCTGTCCCGTGGGGGCGGCCAGCATGGTTTCCAGACCCATGGCGTCAAACAGCGCCAGCACCGCCCGCAGCGAGGTCGTCTTGCCCGTCCCCGGCCCGCCGGTGATCACCACCAGCTGCCGGACCGCCGCGGCGTCCAGTGTCTTTCGCTGCAGGGGGGCAAAGCGGATGCGCTGCTCGGCCTCCAGCTTTTCAATGACCCGCTCCACCGAAACGTTGGGCGCGTCGTATGTATACCGAGCCATCCCCTTCAGCCGTTCGGCCACATACACCTCCGCGGCATACATGTGCGCCAGATAGCAGGCCGTCACATTGCCCACCGGTTCACATACCACGTCCCCGCCGTCCAGGAGGATATCCAGCCCCTCCCCGACCTGCTCCGGGTCCACGCCGATGAGCTGGGCCGTGGCGGCGGTAAGTTTTTCCACCGGGAGGAAGCAGTGGCCGTTATCGCTGTTGTGGCGCAGCTCGAACAGCAGCGCCGCCGCGATCCGCTGGGGCGCGTCCGCCTCCATCCCGTTGGCCAGCGCCAGCGCGTCCGCCTGGGCAAAGGTGCCCCCCACCTGGAATCCGGCGAGGATATAGGGGTTCTCCTCCACCCGGGTCATGGCCTCGTCCCCGTAGACTCTGTACAGGCGCAAAGCCAGCAGCGGCCCGATCCCCGCGCCGCCCAGAAATTCCATCAGCGACCGTATACCGGTCTGCTGGCGGAAGGCCGCGCTCATCTCCTGGGCCTTTTGAAGGCTGATTCCCCGGAGCGTGGCCAGCTTTTCCGGATGATCCCGGAGCACGTTCAGCGCGTCGTCGCCAAACTGGCCCACGATCAGCGCCGCCGTGGCCGGGCCGATGCCCTTGATGGTGCGGCTGGAAAGATAGTCAAAGATGGCGGCCGCGCCGGTGGGCATGGTCCGCTCCGTATAAGCGGCCTGAAACTGCTCGCCATGGGCGGGATGGCGGGTCCACTCCCCCCAGGCCACCATGCTCTCTCCCGGGGCCACCATGGGGATGCAGCCCACCACGATGGCCTGTGAACCGTCGTCCACCTGCAGGCGCAGCACGGTGTAGCCGCTCTCCTCATTGAAATAGATCACCGCGGCCACCTGTCCGGCGATCCTCTCCAACGCCTGTTCTCTCATATCAGAACAGCAGCCGGATGACGCCGGCTGTAGCCAGGGACACGATCAATCCCGCCACCAGCACGCCCAGGAGAATGGGCGGGAGAGCCCGCTTCATCCGCATATTCAGCAGCGCCGCGATCAGCGCGCCGGTCCACGCGCCCGTGCCGGGCATAGGTATTGACACGAACAGCAGCAGCCCGAAAAACTGGGCCTTGCGGACCCGTTCCGCCTTTTTCCCGCTGCCCTTCCGCTCCAGCCACGCCACGAACCGGCGGGCGCGATCAGACCGCTGCCGGAGCCAGTCCATCAACGTGCGCACAAACGCGATGATGAACGGCACAGGCAGCATATTCCCTACCATGGCGATGATCGCGGCCTGCCATACCGGTAGGCCCAGGCTCACGCCTACAGGTATTGCGCCCCGCAGCTCCACGATAGGCAGCATGGATACGATCAGGGTGACAAGTATATTCCCTGCTCCCATGTCCGCGACGTAGCTCGCAATCTCCATATAGCTCCTTATCCGGCCAGGACCTTTCGCAGGAACTGACCCGTATAGCTGCCCTCATGGCGGGCACAATCCTCCGGCGTCCCGGCAAAGACGAGCCTTCCGCCCTCGTCGCCGCCCTCCGGTCCCAGATCGATGATATGATCGGCGCATTTTATGACGTCAAGATTGTGTTCGATGACCAATACCGTGTTCCCGCCGTCCGCGAGCCGCTGCAGGATCTGGAGCAGCCGCGCCACATCCGCCGTATGCAGTCCTGTGGTGGGCTCGTCCAGGATGTAAAACGTGTTTCCTGTGCTCCGCTTGGCCAGCTCCGTGGCCAGCTTCACCCGCTGGGCCTCGCCGCCGGACAGAGTGGTGGAGGACTGTCCCAGCTTCACGTATCCCAGGCCCACGTCCCAAAGGGTCTGGAGCTTACTGCGGATGGTTTCCTGATTCTGGAAGAAGTCCAGCGCCTCCTCCACCGTCATATCCAGCACCTGGGCAATGTTCTTTCCTTTGTATCGGACCTCCAGCGTTTCCCGGTTATACCGGTTGCCGTGGCACACCTCACAGGGGACGTATACGTCCGGCAGGAACAGCATCTCTATCTTGATCAGCCCGTCGCCGCAACAGGCTTCGCAACGGCCGCCCTTTACGTTGAAGGAGAACCGTCCGGACTTATAGCCCCGCAGCCGGGCGTCCTGGGTGGAGGCGAACAGCTCCCGAATGTCGTTGAAAAGGCCCGTATATGTGGCCGGATTGGATCGGGGCGTGCGGCCTATAGGGCTCTGGTCGATATCGATGACCTTGTCCAGGTACTCCAGCCCTGTGATCGCGTCGCACTTGCCGGGCCGCACCTTCCGCCGGTTCAGATCCGCCCCCAGTTTCTTCTCGATGACCTCGTTCACCAGAGAACTCTTGCCGCTGCCCGACACCCCGGTGACACAGGTGAAGGCCCCCAGGGGTATGTCCACATCCAGATGCTGCAAATTGTTGGCGGCAGCCCCCCGCACGGAGAGAAAGTGCCCGTTGCCGGGCCGCCGGCGGGCAGGGACCTCGATCTTTTTTGCCCCGCACAGATACTGTCCCGTGATGGAATCCGGGCAGGCCATGATATCCGCCGGGGTCCCGGCGCATACCACCCGCCCGCCGTGTACGCCGGCGCCGGGGCCGATGTCCACCACCCAATCCGCCGCGCGGATGGTATCCTCGTCGTGTTCCACCACGATCAGGGTATTGCCCGCGTCGGTGAGCTTTCGCAGCGTACGCAGCAGTTTTTCGTTGTCCCGCTGATGCAGGCCGATGCTGGGCTCGTCCAGCACATACAGCACCCCCATCAGCGCCGATCCGATCTGGGTAGCCAGACGGATGCGCTGGCTCTCCCCGCCGGACAGGGTGGCCGCGCCCCGGGCCAGCGTCAAATATCCCAGCCCCACGCTCACCAAAAAGCCCAGCCGCTGGCGGATCTCCTTCAGGATGCGGTCGGCGATGAGCTTTTCCTTGTCCGTCAGGACCAGCTTTTCCAAAAAGGCCAGCTCCTCTGTCACCGGCAGACGGCTGAACTGGGCGATGGACAGTCCCCCCACCGTCACCGCCAGCACCTCCGGCTTCAGCCGGTCGCCGTGACAGTCCGGACAGTCATACTCGCCCATGCACTCTTCCAGCGTGGCGCGGGCAGAGGGGGACTGGGTTTCCTTATACCGCCGCTCCAGGTTGTTCACGATGCCCTCAAAATCCTTGATGAGCGTCCCATAGCCGGAGCCCCGCTCATAGCGCAGCTCCAGCGGTTCCCCGTTGGTCCCGTAAAGTATGGCGTTCAGCGCCGCGTCGGACAGAGTCTTGATCGGGTCGTGCAGATCGAAATGATACTTCCGCCCCAGGGCCTCGTAGTACATGCGGCAGATGGAATCCCCCCGCACGTTGCTCCATCCGTAAGCCATGATCCCCCCGTCCATGATGGACAGGTTGGGATTGGGGATGAT
Source organism: uncultured Oscillospiraceae bacterium (assembly GCA_947626905.1). GTDB lineage: Bacteria > Bacillota > Clostridia > Oscillospirales > Oscillospiraceae > CAJOIG01. The sequence goes on along the minus strand of CANQUE010000024.1, from coordinate 22,848 downwards.
CAGCGCCGGGTCCACCCGGAGCATGGTCCCCAGGCCGCTGCAGGTGGGGCAGGCACCATAGGGGGCGTTGAAGGAAAACAGCCGCGGGGTCATCTCTTCAATAGAGATGCCGCAGTCTTCACAGGCGTAGTTCTGGGAGAAGCTCAACTGCCTGTCCTGCCCGGGCAGGTCCACATACACCACCCCGCCGGACAGCCCCATGGCCGTTTCCGCCGAGTCGGTAAGGCGGCGGACCACGTCCTGGCGCATCACCAGCCGGTCCACCACGATCTCTATGTTGTGTTTTTTATTTTTGTCAAGGGGGATATCCTCGGCCAGGTCATAGGTCTCCCCGTCTACCCGGGCGCGGACATAGCCGGAGCGCTGGGCGTCCTCAAAGATCTTCCGGTGTTCGCCCTTTTTTCCCCGGATCACCGGAGCCAGCACCTGCATCCGCGTGCCCTCCGGCAGCTCCATGATCTGATCCACGATCTGGTCGATGGTCTGCTGGCGGATCTCCTTGCCGCACTTCGGGCAATGGGGTATCCCGATCTGGGCCCAAAGCAGCCGCAAATAATCGTGTATCTCCGTGACCGTGCCCACAGTGGACCTGGGGTTGCGGGAGGTGGTCTTCTGGTCGATGGAGATCGCCGGGGACAGCCCGCCGATGTAGTCCACATCCGGCTTGTCCATCTGGCCCAAAAACTGGCGGGCATAGCTGGACAGGCTCTCCACATACCGCCGCTGGCCCTCGGCATATATGGTATCAAAAGCAAGGCTGGATTTTCCGCTGCCGGACAGCCCGGTGAATACCACCAGCTTATCCCGGGGCAGTTCGATGTCTATATTCTTGAGGTTATTGGCTCGCGCCCCTTGGATAACGATCTTCTCAGGCATATGGTTTTGGTTCCCTCACGTGCATGGTCTGTAACGATTTATTATACACTATGCCAAACGCAAATTACAATCCAAAATCGCAAATTTAATGCTCCGTTAACACCCGTTTCCCCAGCTGCCCGGCCGGTCCGGGTCCTTTGGCTCCAGCTGGTCCAGCACCCGCCTTGTGACGGCAAGAAAATCCGGCCATTTCCGGGTCTTTCCCAAACGCTTGCCGAAGGCATCCCCGTCCTGAAAGCTGTCCAGCATCAGCGCCCAGATCGCCTTCATCCGGTTCATGGCGCTGGCCGGGCCCCCAAAGGCGGCGCAGTATGCCTCCCAGAGCGCGTCGGTGAATGCCCGCAGCGTTCCCCGGTCGGGAGAATTTCCCTTTGCTCTGGCGGCCAGAGCCGGGTCTGCGGCCAGGCCCCGGCCGATCATCGCCGCCTCCAGTCCGGGAAATCGTTCCCGCGCCTCACGGATATCCGACACCGTGCGCAGATCGCCGTTATAGCACACCGGAAACGGGAGCGCGCTCAGCGCCTGGGAAAAGCAGTCCAGATCCGGCCGGCCGGCATACTGCTGGGCCGCCGTCCGGGCGTGGACCGTCAGCTCCGCGATGGGATAGTCGCCGAACACGGCGAGCAGGGCGGAAAATTCCTCCCCGCTCTTCACGCCGAGCCGGGTCTTTACCGAGATCGCCACAGGCGCCGCGGCGAAGATCCCATCCAGCAGCCGGCGCAATCCGTCCGTATCCGCCAACAGACCCGCGCCTTTCCCTTTGGCGGTGACCGTGCCGGAGGGACAGCCGGCGTTCAGATTGACCTCCGTATACCCCATATCCGCCAGCACCCTTGCCGCCCAGAGGAAGTCCTCCGGCCTTTTCGTCAAAAGCTGGGGCACCAAAGGGACGTCCTCGTTGTTCTCCGGGAGAACCTGGCGCAGCTCCCTCGGGGGAAACACATGGTTTTGCGTAGGGCTCAAAAAGGGGGTGAAATACTTGTCCACCCCCGGATAAAACCGCCGGTGGATCCGGCGGTAGATGTGATCGGTGACGCCCTCCATAGGGGCAAAATACAGCTTCATGGCAGCATTGTATCACAGTCTTGTCCCAGGCGCAACACGCGGACCTATTGCGCCCGGGGCCGCGATGTGGTATGCTCATAACAGCGGTTGTAAGGAGTGAATCCTATGACAGAGATCCGTTCGGCCGGCGACATGGAAGCGCTGGTGCAGCAGTGGGGATTTCTCCCCTTTTTCAAAAATGAGATCGAGGGCTTCTCCATCGAGGAGCATACCCCGCCGGAGTGGTGGTTTGGGGACAGCGACGGCGGTGAGGGCTGGGGCCCCTGGGACTGGAAGGGTCCGGTGGCCCGGACGGGGAGCTGTGCCTACGGCAAATTCTTTCGGAAAAAAGCCGGGTTCATAAGCTTGGAGTGGTTCGCCGATTTTGCCAACTGGCGCCGGGACGGCTATGATTTCGACGCCCGATTCGACGACGAACTGGCCTCCTATAAGGACAAAGAGCTCTATGACACGGTGACACGTCACGGCTCTCTCCAGACCGGACAGATAAAAAAGCTGTGCGGCTATGGCGGCAAGGACGGCAAGAAGGGCTTTGAGACCGTCATCACGAGGCTGCAGATGCAGACCTATCTCACCGTTGCGGATTTTGACTACGCTGTGGACAGGCACGGAAACGCCTATGGCTGGGGCATCGCACGGTACGCCGCGCCGGAGAGCATCTTCGGCTACGACGCCGTCACCGCCGCCTATGGCAGGGCCCCGGAAAAGTCCCTGGAGCGGATGCTGGACTGGCTGCAAAAGCGCCTGCCCCAGGCCACGGAAAAGCAGCTATTGAAGCTTTTGAGCATATAATAAAACGCTCTCCAACAGAGGGCGTTTTATTATATGCTTTACAAGTGTCAGCGCATTTTCATATCTGCGCCGGAAGCGGGTATACAAAACTCCGTTCAATATCCTGTTTTTAGCTCCTCCGCAAGCCTCCGTAAAACCCGCATTCCCTGCATCATAGGATAAAAACAATCTCTTGGCGGTAAACGCATGCTCTTTCCGCTGGGAAGGGTGATTTTCTCAGAAAAGACTCTGGCAGAATCCAAAATGCCCTTTTGCATAGGATCGACATACTTGGCCAGCGGCGCTTCCTCGGAATATAGAAGGCCGCCATGACCGTCTGTATAGGACAGAAGTGAACCTTGTTTATTGGTAAATACCCATTTTTCCGCACTGACTGACAGCGATATGCCTGATTCAGTGTAATACTGAAACAGATCGACATTGTGCAAACAGGAAAACATCCAAATATGCAGGCTTTCCTCCAGCACTCTTTCTGCAACGAGCGAACTGCCGCTGTACATGAGCGCGCCAAACACCTCTGCTTTTTCCCCGCACAGGTCTATTATCTGTTCCACGCCCCTGAGGGAAGTACAGCGCCCGTTCAGATCGACGAACAAAATACGGGAAACCGGCGCATGGACTTTCAAAAGCCGGTTGTAATATCCGATCGCCGCCTCCCTTTCATGAGCAAATGCTGCACATATCTCTTTCTCATTGTTCAGCAATATCTTTCGGACGGATGGCAATGATTCAGGGGACAGAAGCGTGTCCGGAGAAATGCCTTCTTTCTCCAGCCACGGCAGCAAAAGCTCAAGGTTCTGGCTATGAAAATACGCTTGAACGCTGCGGGGGGGGGTATTTTTTGTATACGCCATATTCCCCAAAAGGGACTCCATGCCGTCCGGGAATCCCAGCCGAAAGACCGCAGCCCTCGAGATCGGCAAATATTCGCTGGGCGTGTCGTACAACTCAGTATAGAGCGTATAGACGACGTGCATATCTCTTGCGGCAAAGAGAATAAGATCGATGTCCAGATTTGCCGCCAGATCATGCAGCCATTGGCAGAAGCCAAAGACAGGCAGGCCAAAATAGAGAAAACCGATGTCGTAAAGGGAACCCTGCCGCTTCAAGCCGTTAAACAGATATGCATCTGTCACGCCACGATAAAAGCTGCCGACCAGCGGGGACATCTGATCTGAAAACAGCCGGATGCCTTGAGAGCGGACATTTTTGTAATATACGGCGTCCCAGCCGGCATTTTGCGCCTGGGTAACGTCAGAGTTCAGACTGTCCCCCACATGCACGCATCGTTTTTTCTCCGGATGAAGCGCAGAAATGTGCCGAAACAGGGTGCCGTCACTTTTCTTTTTTCCACAATCCGATGAAACATACAGATCCTCGTATCCGTTGTATCCACATTTTTCCAGTATTCGCCCCAACGCCTCTTTTGGCAGATACATATCCGAGGTGATGATCGGTTTGATACCCCTGTCCAATAAGCCCTGGTATATTTGCTTCATATAGGGATTCGGCATGCAGCAGTGCATTTCCAATTCAATTTCGCGCTCCATGCCCTGTTCCCATGGGATGCCGAACCGGCGTTCCATCTTCTGGTATATTTCCGCCATAGTAACAGGCCTGCCGCCGCTGTTTGCTCGCAGTTCCTGTTCAACTTCCCGCCGGACAGCACGGCCGTATACTTCCTTATATTCCATTCCCCACAGGGAAAAAACTGACTTGGGATCATCTACCGCACGCAGTATCAGCGTGTCAAACGCATCAAACGAAACAAGATCGTATTGTGCCAGCTGCTCACACAGAAGTTCCGGGTCCTGTCGGGAGATATCCGTGACTTCATCGATCTTGGTCACGATCTGTGCATGGGCTGCATCTGTTACGAACTGCGCGGCATTATACAGTACCCTCCGGCTCTTTGAGTCATGGGAAAGAGCGGAAGCCAGCAGCTTTTTTGCCCCGCTTTTGACCTGTTTTTTCATCGCGCATGCTCGCTCCTTCGCGGTAAAATAGCTCACAGTTCCTCGTCGGTGAGGACGCCCCTGCAGACGATGTTGGTCGGACCGGTGAGGTAGATGTCCGTTATCTTATCGCCTGTGTCCGTTACGTCGATGCTGAGCGTGCCGCCGGTCATATCCACCCGCACGTTCTTTCCGCTGACCTTTCCCATCCGGGACAGCACCGCCACCACCGAACCGGTCCCCGTGCCGCAGGCGTAGGTGAAATCCTCCACTCCCCGCTCATAGGTCCGTTCATAAAGATGGTCCGGCCCCAGGATCTCATAAAAGTTTACGTTGGCACCCTTGGGAAAAGCCGGGTGATAGCGCATCTTCCGGCCCAGGGCCCGCAGCGCATTCTCATCGGCGCCGGCCAGGTCCTCATAGGGCACCGCCGCGTGGGGCAGCCCGGGGGACCCCAGCTCCACATAGGCGCAGGGATATACCCTGCCGTCCACCTCGATCGGATAGTCCGGACGGAAAACGCTGGGGTCGTTGAGCCGCACCCGGTATTGCCGGCGGTCGATCCGCCGGCCGGTGACCGTGCCGGACAGGGTCTCCACCCGCTGGATCTCCCCGGCCAGGCCGTTTTCATATCCGTACCGGCAGATGCAGCGGGCCCCATTGCCGCACATCTCCCCCTCCGAACCGTCGGAATTGAAAAACACCATCCGGTAATCTCCGCCGTCCTGGGCCGGGCGCACCACCATCATGCCGTCCGCTCCCACAGACAGATGGCGCTCGCACACCCGCCGGGCCAGTTCTCCCAGCTTTTCATCGGGAATGCGCCGGTCCATATCATTGATCACGATAAAATCGTTTCCGGCGCCGTTCATCTTCCAAAAATCCATGCCGCTCTCCTTTCCGCCGCCCGACGCGGCCGATCCACACACATCGAATTGTACCCTCGCACCGGATAAAAGTCAATCGCCAGGCCACCTTCGCGCCGGCAGGCGCTTCACGACCGGTCCGCCGTTTCCCGCCGCAGCTTGGCCCGGAAGGAGATGGCCCGCGCCGTGGCCATGCCGTCAAAGCGCACCAGGTAAGCGCCTTTTTCTCTGTCCGCCTGTTCCACGGTGCCGGGGCCCAGAATATCGTGCACCACTCGATCCCCCGCCTGAAAGAGCATATCCTCGCTCTGGGGCAGCCGCCGCTGGCTGGCGCCGATATACTCTCTGGCCTCGGCGATGAGCTCCTCCCGGGGCGGCGCGGTATATTCGAGCAGCGTGGGATCGATGTCCAAAACGAACCGGGAGGGATACCGGGGCGCCCCGTCCAGGGCGCGGCCCTCCGCCTCCGTGAGATACAGCCGCTTCTCCGCCCGGGTCATCGCCACGAACGCGAGCCGCCTCTCCTCCTCCATGCCCGGCAGGGTCTTGACCTTTCGGGTCGGGAACACGCCCTCGTTCATCCCGCACAGGAAAACATAGGGAAACTCCAGCCCCTTGGCGGCGTGGACGGTCATCAGCTTCACCTTGTCGCCGGGCTCCGCGCCGTCGGCGTTGGTGAACAGCGCCACATGGCTGAGATAATGCTCCAATCCCGCTTCCTCCCCGCAGCCGGTCTCGTATTCATACACCGCCTGCTTCAGCTCCGCCAGATTGTCCAGCCGCTGCTGGCTCCCCTCCGTCCGCAGCGCCTGCTCATAGCCGCTCTCATTGAGGATGGCGCTGAGCACCTCTGAAACGGGCCGGCCGGCATACCCCGCAGCATAGGACTCCACCAGGCTCACGAAAGCGGCGGCCTTCGTCCCCTTAAAGATGTCCTCCTCCAGGCTCCGGCTCAGGGCCTCATAGAGGGTGCAGCCCATCTTTTCCGCCGTCTTCTCCAAAAACTCCATCCGCCGGCGGCCCATGTTCCGCTTCGGCACATTCACCACTCTCCGGAAAGCCAGGTCGTCCTTGTAGGCGATCATGCGCAGATAGCTGAGAGCATCCTTGATCTCCGCCCGGCCAAAGAACGGCACGCCGCTGTATATGGCATAGGGGATCTTTCTTTTCTGAAGCACCCCCTCTACCGTCCGGGTCACATAGTGGGCACGGTACAGCACGGTCATATCCTTGAATCCGACGCCTGCCTCATGGAGCCGGAGCATTTCCGCCGCCATCCACTCCGCCTCCTCTTCGGCGGCCTTTCCGTGGTGGCACAGCACGCTCTCCCCCGCCGGGAGCCGGGGGAGCAGGTCCTTCTTGATCCGCATCCGGTTTTTGTCGATCAGGGAGTTGGCCGCCGCCAGGATCTGGGGCATGGAGCGGTAATTCTCCATCATGAAGATCGTTCTGGTGCCGGGGTGGGATCTGTCAAAATCCAGCAGGTACCGCACATCCGCCCCTCGCCAGGTGTAGATGGTCTGGTCCGGGTCCCCCACGATGAACAGGTTTTTATGATAGCCGCACAGCGCCTCCATCAGCTCATACTGCGGCCGGTCGATGTCCTGAAACTCGTCCACCATGATGTATTCCAAACGCTTCTGCCACTTCAGGCGTATGTCCTCGCAGCGGGAGAATATGTACAGGGTGAATTGGATCAGGTCGTTATAATCCAGGGCGAAGCACTTTTTCTCCTGGTAGAGATACCCGTAAAAAATGATGTCCCTGGCCGACCGGGCGGACTCATACTTTTCCCGCAAGGTCTGCAGGTCCATGTCGATCATGTCCAGGTAGTAGTCCGGCCGCTTGCACATCTTCTCGATCTCGATCATGTCCCGGGCATCGGAGAAGGTCATATCCCGCAGCGTCAGGCCCCGCTCTTCATAGATCAGGCGGAGCATCTGATCGATATCGGCGTTGTCCAGCACCAGAAAGCTCTTGGGATACTGCACGGCATAGCTGTCCTCCTGGAGCACGGACACGCAAAATCCGTGGAAGGTGTTGATATAGCCCACGTCGCTGTCCCCGGTCAGGTTATGGATGCGCTGGCGCATCTCATTGGCCGCCTTGTTGGTGAAGGTGACGCACAGGATGTTTTCCGGCAGGATGCCAAGATCGTTGACCAGATAGGCAAACCGGTGCGTGAGCGCGCGGGTCTTTCCGGAGCCCGCCCCCGCGATGACCCGCACGTATCCCTCCGTGGCGGTCACCGCCTCCCGCTGGGCCTGATTCAGATCGGAAAAAACCATCGCCGCGCCCGCCTTTCTCTGGAATACATCCATTATCTACATCTGCCGTCCGATAAACAGTACAGTAAAATTATAGTACATTCCCCTTCCGGATTCAACCGTCCAAAGAAAAGGCCCTGCGCGGAGCGCGGGGCCTTGAGGTCTTTTATACGGTCTATCTCTCCGCTCTTCTGCGCCAAAGCAGGGCGATCAGCAGCAGGGCGGAAAGATCCAGCATCAGCGCCCAGAGCATGATCTGGGTCTCATCCCCTGTGCTGGGGGACCGGGGGCCGGACGTGCCGGCGACCGGGGCGGGCGTGGAGGCGTCGCGGGCGCCGGGGTCCCCCTCCGCTCCATCCTGGATCACTTCCCCGTTGCTGTCGGCGGACGTCTGAGGCACCAGGCCGTCTATGGCCTGGCGCAACTTCTCCATGGCCTCGGACAGACGGCTGTCGTCGCCGCTGGTCAGCGCCTCCCGCGCCTGGGCCGCGGCCTGCTGCAGCGCCTCGTAGCTCTCCGGAGTATAGCCCGACGGATCGTAGCCTTCCGCCTCGTCCAGCGCCTCCTGCAGATCGGAATGGCTCCTGCTCACAAGGCCGTTCACCGCGGTCCGGAGCTGGCTCAAAGCGCTCTCCAGATCTTCCGGAGAGGAAGCCGGGTCATTCAAAAGGGCCATAGCCCGGTCGATGGCGCTCACCAGCACGTCCCAACTGGCCTGGGTGTATCGCTTGCCGGTCTCGCTGTCCTTTCCGTAGACGGCGGACACGCTCTCCAGCTCGCTTCTGAGCGCTTCCCTGCTGTCGGCCGCAGGGTCGTCGCCTGTTGCAGGATCGCCGCCGGCAGGTCCGTTATCTCCGCTATCCTGGCCGCTGTCGGAGCCCTGCTCCGACGGCGTTTCGCCGGCCTTGACCGCCACCGGCTGGACCAGCGTCTGACGGCCGTAAACGAACTGGAGGGAATCTTCCACCAGCGCGACGCTCTCCGGCGAAGCGCCGGAAACGGTCCCCAGTACGAGCTGGGACGCGCCGCTGTCCATCAGCGGCTCCGCGCCGGCCACATAGATATACAGCACGCCCTCACGCTCGGTGGCGTAAGTGATCCGGCTGTCCAAGCCCCCGTCGAAGCGGAACGACAGCGACCCCTCTGCCCCCTCTTCCAGCGCCAGTGCAAGCTGGACAGAGCAAATGCCCTCCGGCCCCGCATGGCCGGACTGGAGCGTCACCGTGCCGTCGGAGGCGACCAGCACGTCGTCCAGCGGGGCGGCCCCCTCCGCCGCCAGGGCGCAGGGGGCGGCCACCACCGCCAGCAGCAGGCCCAGAAGGACCAGGGCCGGGATAAAGGTCTTATGCATAGGTCTCTTCATATCTTACTCCTTCCCGCCTCAGCCCACGCTGCGGGCGTTGGTCAGGTCGATCTGACCGGGATGCTCCGGCACCGGCACGAACAGGCTGTCGCTCACCAGCCGCTCGCCCGCGTTGGTCCGGGCGTTGTTCACCCGGTAGAGCTCCGCGCGGACCTTTTGCGGCAGAGTGAAGCGCTCCAGGTCCTCTTTGTAGATCCAGTAGATCCACGTACCGTCGGACACGTTCTTGATATCCCCCCGGTCGGGCACCGGGGCCAGAATGACCTGGTCGGCCCGGAGCATGCCCCCGGCGGAAGGCGCGGCCACGATCTTTCCGTCCTGATCGTAGAGCACCACCACGTTGTAGGCGGCATTGCCCTTATAGCTGCCGGTGAACACCAGCGATCCCGCCGGGATCACGTCTGTTTCCTCTTCGCCATACTGGAAATCGTTTGTAAGATAGCCCACGGCCGCGGTGCCGTCATCCGCCGCGCGGAAGTCCACGTCATCGCCCGTCAGGCCCAGCAGATCCAGTTCCGCCACGGTGATGTCCTGCCCCACCTGGCCGGTGATGACCAGCCGCACGGCGTCGGCCGCGTAGGTGCTCACATACTTGCCGTCCGCGTTGGAGAAATACACGCTCTTGCTGCCGCCCAGCTCCCCTTCGTCCACCAGGATCCACTCGCCGGCCTGGTGCACATACACCAGATATCCGCCGATGGGAACGCCGCTTCCGGCCACATACTTGAATCCGCTGATCACCTGGGTATCCCGCAGGTCGATCTCTATGCAGGCGTTCTCGCCCACATGGGCGCTGTAAACGGTGGAGTCCTTCCCGTCGATGATCCGCTTGGCGGAATCCTCCTCGATCCGCTCGGGCGTTTCCTCGTCGCCGCCGGTGATATCCGGCTCCGCCTCCAGGCCGGTCGTGGACACGGTCCAGAAGGTCTTGTCCAAATTGCCCTCGTGCTTCACCTTCACCGCGTCTGTGACCGCCGGAGCGGAGCGGTTGAGGTATTTGTCCACCAGTGTGACCTCGTAATACACGGTGCGGTTGTTCATGGCCTGGATCACGTCGGTAAAGCTATTTCCAGTGACAAAGCCCACCGTCCGTTTTTCCGTTGCCCCGCCTGCCACGGTGCAGCGCACGATCTCATAGCCCAGCACGTCCTCCGCCGGGATGGCCTCTCCGGGCGTCATCGTGATGCACACCTGATTGGCCTGCTCTCCCGCCGACGCAGCGACAGAGCCCAGCGCCTGGGTAGAGCCGTCGGCGGCAAGGGCGCTTGTCCGTCCGGACTGGAGGGCGTAGCGCCGGGCGTCGTCGCTGGCGTAATAGATGGCGCGGGTCTCCACAGGGAACTGGGAAGCATAGGCGATGGTATCCGCGTCGGGCGTCTTGCCCCAGCGGACAAAGAAGTCCAGGATATTCCGCTCCGCCGCGGCGCAGGCCAGGCGCATCAGGATCTGATCGCTGTCCTTCGTATCCAGGGACAGCGCGATGTTCCCCTGCCCCTTGGGGGCCTTCTTGGGGTTGCGGGCATATGTATCCACCCGGGCATAGAACAGGTTTTTCAGCTGCTCGTCATAGCTGTCATAGGTCTTGTAATTCCAGCCCGTATCATAGGCCAGGTGGAGCTGCCAATACATTCCCAGCTGGGTAAACACATTGGTGCTGCTGCCTTTGGTGCCGCTGGTCACCTTTTCATATACCAGCGGGTACTGGAAGCGGACGCTCTCGTTATCATCCCTGGCCTGGGCCAAGACGGCGAAGTAATTGTTGGTGATCTCCGCGATGGCATAGCAGCCCTGGTTGATGTCGTGGCCGATCTCATGGGCGATGCCCCAGCCAAAATAGTTGCCGGAAACATATTGTCCGTCGGCGGTGGCGGTGACGCCCGCACACCCGGCCATATTGTCGGTCTCATCATAGCCGATGCCGATGTGGTCGCCGCTGGCGTACATGAACGCCCCGGAGAACATGCGCTGGTAGCGGATGTTCAAATGCCGGTTGGGGATCCGGTCCGCCCCGTCAGGAGCGGCGGCGTTCAGGCCCTTGTGCTGATAGAATAGGTCCATCATGCTCTCCATGGCGTCCAGGGAGGCAAGCAGCGCCTCCGCGTTTCGGCCGCAGCCCGCCACGACCTGCTTCGCCGGCAGGGACAGCATCATGGTGTCCAGCATGATATCCGTGGCGCCCAGCACGCAGGTGCGCTCGTCAAAGGCATAATCTACCGCTTTGCTGACGGCGTTTTCGCCCTGATGGACCTGGCTGTGCAGCGCGGCCTGGCCGTCCGCGTAAGCGATCAGCTCCTCCAGATAGGCTCTCACCTTCTCCAGCCGCTGGACAGGATCGGTGATCTTATAGAGATCCAGCACCGGCACCGCCGTGCCGCCGCTGACCCGCACGGCATATCTGTCCTCAGACGCGGCGCCGCCGGTATACTGCACGTACAGTGCGCCGCCGGACTCCACGCCGGTGGTGGTCCAGATCTTGGGGATCTCCACCTCGTTGGCGCCCACCTTCAGCTTCTCCACCACCACCTTGCTCATGGCGTTGGCCTCGGCGTTATACTGGGTGGCGACCAGCTGCAGATTGGTATCCGCGCCCGTCTTCTTATAATTGTGGCCCACATAGACGGTAACAGTTTCTCCCGCCGCGGCGACCACGCCCAAGGGCTGCCAGGCATTCAGCCCGCCGAAGCCGTGCTCGTCCCCGCTGGCGGTGATGCCGGTATGGACCTGGGTCACTTTGCCCACGAACTGCTCGTTATAGATCTTGAGGGCCGTTTCCCATTCTCTGAGAAGCTGCTCTCTGTCCGGATTGGGCTCGCCGAACTCGTCCACGGAGGATTCGATCCGCTCTTTCAGGCTGTTGAGCTGCTCCAGCGTGACGCCCTCCACCAGCATGGTGTGCAGGTCGTCGGCATACAGGGCCCCGATCTCCCGTTTCAGGGGATCGTACTTGTAGAAATACACCTCGGAAACATTGACGCTGGGGTTGCCCGGCCAGTACCGGGCGGTGCCGATCTGGATCTGCTTGGCGTCCACAGGATAGGGCAGGCGCAGGAAGAAATAGGTCTTGCCCTGGCTGTCGGTACGCCGCTCGCTGCTCATCAGATCCCGGCCGATCAGATGGCCGTTTCCCTGGGCGTCGAACCAGCGGATCTTGAGATAGGTATAATCCATATTGCTGTCCACCGCGGACATCATGCCGATGGTATCGATGGTGTACACATCATCGAACACATAGCTCAGACCGCGGTTGGCGCCGGGCTCCCAGTTATAGCCGCCGTCGTCCCAGGACATGCGCTCATAGTAGGAGGCGGGATCGCCGTCCACCGTGCCCCAGGCGGTGCCGTCGGCGCTGTCCAGCGGACTGGCCGCCATGGTGCCGCCACTCTGGGCGGCGGACAGGATGTGGTCCCTGCCGGGCTTGCCGGAGCCGTCCCGGTTGATCAGGTTATACCGGGGCATCTCCGCCGGGATCAGCGTGACCGTATCGGCGCTGGCATACAGAGAGGGCGCGCTCTCACCCAGCGCGTTTTTGCCCACCACGTAGGCGATGTAGGTGGTCGCCCTGGAGCTGTCCAGTCCCTTGATGGTATAGCTGTTCACAGTCAGATCGGGGATCTTGGCAAAGCTGGCGTCCCCGTCCTTCTTATAATAGAGGTCATACTTTTCGGTGTCCTTCATGGCCTTCCAGCTCACCGTGATGGACTCGTATCCTCCCTTGGCCGTCACATTGTCCGGCTTGTCCGGTTTGCCGGAAGGCACAGGCGTCACGGAAACGCTGTCCGACCAAGGGCTCTCCCACGCCCCGTTGACGGACCGGACCGCCACGGTATAGGTGGTGTAGTTGATAAGGTCGTCCTTGCCATACCGGGTGACGGTCAAACTGGTGCCGCCCAGGGAATACGTTTCCTTGGGGTTGACGCCGTCGCTGACCTGCACCACATAGCCGGTGATGTTCTCGCAGGGGGACCAGGACACGGTAAACTGGGCGCTCCCCGCCTTGGCCGTCACATTTTCCGGCCGGCTCAGATCCGGCTCCGGGATACGGTCTTCCATCCCGTTGACAAATTCCACCTGCGAAATAGAGGCCAGATTCATGGGGCCCGTCACGCCGGTGATCTTCAAGGACACCCGTTTCACGGCCACCTGGCCGCCCAAGTCCACCGTGATGTTGCCCCGGTCATCCTTGACCACCCTGACAGAGGGGGCGGCGGAGAACAGGGCCATGGAGAACCGGGCCGTGCCGCCGCCGATGGAGGCGGTAGCGCTGGTGCCGTCGTCAAAATAGACGGTGACCTCGCCGGCGTCGATATTGGTATCCTCAATGAGGATGGCGTCGGTGGTAGCCCCCTCGGCCATGCCGAACAGCACCTCTACCGGGGCCTCCTCGGAGATGGGCGTTTGCCCGTCGGCGGGGCTCAGGGTGAGCTTCTCGCCGTTGTCTTTGAACAGGTTTTCCATGCCCTGGGCCTGGGTGTTCTCCCCGGCCAGGGACGCGATGGACGCCACCGGGACATAGTGGGCCTCGGTGGCCAGCAGCGCGGCGCTGTCCAGCCGGCCCAGCGCCAGGCTCTTGGCCAGATATTCCGCGTCCGCCAGCGTCACGCCGCCGTCGCCGTTCAAATCCGCCAGATCGCACTGCGCCGTGCCGTCCACCGCCTGCATCATCAAAAGGCTGTCGCCGCCGTCAATGACGCCGTCGCCGTTCAGGTCGCCGGGCCGCAGCACACCGTAGTGCGCCCCGCCGTCCAGCCCCGCCACATGGCCCACGGACAGCTGCAGCAATATCCCGTCGCTCTTCCCTATGCTGACGGTCTGCTCATACCGGGCATAGCCCGCACCCGTGACGGCGAGGGTATACGTGCCTTCCGGCAGCTCCATGAAGCTGTGGCACTCCCCATCGCCCGGCATGTCCATCTGATAGTACCTGCCCTCCGTTCCGGTCAGTTCCGCCCGGAACCAGGGGATGGTCCCCCCCAGATCCATGGCCAGGATGACCGCCAGATCCAGCTGGCCCGCGGAGGTGGGGACCAGGGGCCCGTTGGCGAAGGGATCGGCCGGCGTAGACGTAGGTTCCGGTACCGCCTCAGGGCTTGCGGAGGGCGACGCCTCAGGGCTTGCGGAGGGCGTAGCTTCCGGGTCCACCGTGGGCGTGGCCTCAGGATCTTCCGAAGGCGTAGCTTCCGGGTCATCGGTGGCCTCGGCCTCAGGACTTGCGGAGGGCGACGCTTCCGGGCTGGCGGAGGGCGTGTCCTCCGACGCCTGGACCGGCGTCCCTTCCGGCGCAGACGATGGCTCCGACGCAGCGCCGTCCGCCGCGAATGTGGGAACAGCCATACTGAGCATCATCATAAGCGCCAGCAAAGCTGCGATAAATCTTTTCATGGCTACACCTCTCGATCCATCCTCCGCTCCCGCGGGTTAGATTCCGCTATATTTTACCAGGTTTACCATAACCGCGCAATAGTTTTATTACGTAATCCAAAAATTTTTTGTTTTTATTTGTCATTTTTCCTTATATTTGATCTTTATTGCGCTCCCGGGGGAAAAATAGTATAATGAGCCGGTAACAGTACAGCCGGGTATGCCCGGCACGGAAACAAGGAGTTTTTCCATGACCTGTTTTTTCACCAGCAGTCCCACCGGTCCGGATACGCCGGATGTGAACCCCGCCAACGGATTCATCCACGAGCTGCATCTGGCCCTTCCCTATCCCTGCCGCGCGCTGCAAGTCTGTTCCGACCCGGACGACGAATCTTCCAACGATTTTTACAGCGCGTCGATGGCGGAGAGCCTGGAGCGGGCCGGGTTTGCGTTTTTCTCCTATGACGTACTGGACTGGCGCACCGCCGAGGACGCCGGCGCGCTCATCGCGCAGGCGGATCTGATCATCTTGTCGGGAGGCCACGTGCCCACCCAAAACGCCTTCTTTCAGGCCATCGGCCTGGGTGAGATGCTGTCCGGTTTCGACGGGGTCGTCGTCGGCATCAGCGCCGGGAGCATGAACAGCGCCGCGTGCGTGTACTCCCATCCGGAGCTGGAAGGCGAGGCCGTCGATCCGGACTATGAGCGCTTTCTGCCCGGCCTGGGACTGACGGAGGCAAATATCATTCCCCACTACAATACGGTGGCCGGGACCGTGCTGGATGGACTGGACCTGTTCGAGGACATCGCCATCCCTGACAGCGAGGGGCGGATGTTCTTTGTCCTGCCGGACGGCAGTTACATCCTGTCCCGGGACGGCCGCGAGGAGCTGCGGGGCGAGGCTTGGCTGATCCACGACGGGGTCATGGAGAAGATCTCCGAAGACGGGGATGTGCTCCCTCTGGACGACTGAAAGGGTTTTGAGGCAAAATTTCAAAGAAAAGGCGCGGTGCTCAGCACCGCGCCTTGCGTTATCGATCTTTCATCCGGCATTGGACAAAATAGCTCGTTTTCGGGGGGATCTCCAGCTCCACGCCGTATGCGTCCCTCGCCCTGCATACGACCCTCTCCCCCATCACATCCGCGTCCTCCAACCCGGCCGCGCCCATGGCCCCCAAAGGCAGCCGGACCCGTTCCGTCTTATCCGACACGGAGACCACCGCCGCGAACGCCTCCTCCCGGTCAGAACGGCCCAGAGCGATCACATCCCCTTTGGCATACAGGAGCTGCATCCCCCCGTGGGAGAGGGCCGGATGGGCCGTTTTCAGCCGGGCCATCGTGCGGTAGACGCGATAGGCCTCGCCGGCCTCAAATCCGCTGCCCCAGGGCATGGGATAGCGGCAGCCCTCGTTGGAATCCGTGGTCCCGCCGATGGTGGCCTCATCGCCATAATAGATGCTGGCGGCCCCGGGCAGGATGAACTGAAAATATACCGCTCCCCGCCAGGCCATGGGGGAGATGGCCGGATCGTTGTGCAGGCGGCTGGTGTCGTGGCTGTCAAAGAGATTGAACTGATTTTCCCATATGACATAGGGCAGCTTTCCCAGATGCTGCACGATCCGCAGGGCCAGATCTTCCGCCCGCATCCCGCGGCTCGCCTCCCGCAGCAGCGGGTCCCGGCCCAAAAACAGGTCCGGCTGACCCAAAAACTGCCGGATGGGCCGGCCGCAGCCGAAGTAATTCATCGGAGAATCCCACTCGCTCCCCTGCAGATATCCGGCGCAGTCCCCCCAGTCCTCCGCCAGGATATACGCCTGGGGATTGACAGCGCGGATGCTCTTTCTGATCTCCGGCCACAGCTGGTGGGCCAGCTGCACGCTGTCGTTGCGGGCGAAGGTATCCGCCACGTCGAACCGCCAGCCGTCAATGGAATAGGGCGGCTTCAGCCATTTCTTCAGTACGGAATCCTCTCCCCTGTATATCTCATCCCGCAGGGCCTGAGAGGTATAGTTGAGCGTCGGCAGGTTGCTGTTGCCCGCCCAGCCGTGATATGTGTTGTCCGGGCCAAAGAAGTAATAGCCCCGCTCCCGGCAGTCCGGGTCGTGGTAAGCGCCCTGAGCCGCATCGAAAAACATGCCGTCCCGGTTGAACCAGCGGTGGTTGGCCCCGGTATGGTTGATGGATATATCCAGGATGAGCCTCATCCCGTTGGCGTGCAGCTGCTCCGACAGAGCCGCCAGCGCCTCGTCCCCGCCAAAATGGGGGTCCACATGGAAATAATCCACGCAGTCGTATTTGTGGGTAGAGGGCGCCCGGAAGATCGGGTTCAGGTACAGCGCCGTGACGCCCAGGTC
Source organism: uncultured Oscillospiraceae bacterium (assembly GCA_947626905.1). Classification (GTDB taxonomy): domain Bacteria; phylum Bacillota; class Clostridia; order Oscillospirales; family Oscillospiraceae; genus CAJOIG01. The sequence continues at coordinate 5,952 of CANQUE010000024.1, read as the reverse complement.
CCGCAAATACGGGATCTTTTGCCGGATGCCCTCCAGATCCCCGCCGAAAAAGTCCAGGCAGAATCCCTCCTGGTAGGACAGCGGCCGGTCGGTCCACCTCTCCATGCGGATGGCCGGGTGCCCTTCCTGGGCGTACTCCCCGGGGCGCACGTCATTGCCGGGATCGCCGTTAAAGAAGCGCTCCGGGAAGATCTGATAAAACACCGCCTCTTTCACCCAGGCGGGCTGTACATAGTCCGCCAGTAGCACGAAATCATATGTGTGGTCCGGCATACACCGGCTCAGCCCTCGCTGGGTGTAATAATACAGGCCGTCCTCCATCAGCAGATAAAACTGGTACTGCATCCGATCTTCGGTGACGGGCATTTGCGCCTCATACCACGCCAGACCGCGCTCCGCGCCGATCTTCCGGGCCGGAACGATCTGTTCCAGTCCGTTGCGCAGATACCGCAGCCGCACGCCCCGCACCGGCGCGCTCTCATACATCCGCAGCCGCACCGCCACTGTTTCTCCGATCGCCGGGGACGGCCGGCTCACGAACAGCGCCGTGCCGTCGGAATATACGCTCTCCTGCCAGGGGACCATCTTCTGCCTCCTTGTCCTGTCAAAACCGTTCGAACCGGAGGGATAGTATAATCGTTCTTTCGCCGTCTGTCAATAAAAGCGGCGCGCTCCGCCGCCACGGCAGAGCGCGTCCGGGCCGGGTAAGCCTTTTATGCCCCGGCGATCTCTCCGGCCGCATCCGCCGCCGCCAGCACCTCCGACAGGGTATTGAAGGGCGAAAAGCTGAAGCGTACCGTCCCGGTCTGAAAGGTCCCCGCTGTCCGATGGGCCAGCGGCGCGCAGTGCAGCCCCGCCCGCACGGCCACGCCCATCTCTCCCAGACGAGCCGCCGCCTGTTCGCAGTCCATGTTTTTGAACTGGACAGAGAGCACTCCCGCCTGGTCCGACAGACGGGGCGCCAGATACTGTTTGATCTTCCCATACCGCCCCAGCCTGTCGGAAAACGCCGCCAGCAGCTCCCGTTCGTGGGCCAGCACTTCCGGCAAAGTGCGCTTTGCCAGCCACCGCACCCCCGCCAGCAGGCCCGCGGCTCCCGGTACGTTGTGGGTGCCCGCCTCCAGCCGGTCCGGCAGAAAATCCGGCATATCCGCCCCCGCGCTCATGGACCCTGTGCCTCCCGCCATCAGCGGCAGCGCCGGTCCGCCGCCGCAAAGCAGCACGCCGGTCCCCTGGGGACCCAGCAGTCCTTTATGGCCCGGCATGGCGGCGAAAGCACAGCCAAGGGCCTCAAAATCCAGACCCACCGCTCCCGCGCCCTGGGATGCGTCCACGATCAGCGGCACGCCCTCCCTCCGGCACAGACCGGCGATCTGTTCCACCGGCAGGATATAGCCGAACACATTGGATACCTGCGTGCAAACGGCGGCCTTTGCCCCGGGCAGCCGCCGCCGGAACGCCTCCACCGCCTTTTCCGGCGCAAAAAGCTCCGACGCCGCCACGTCGGTCTTCGCCCCAAGCGCCCGCAGCGGCCGCCAGACCGCGTTATGCTCATAGCCGGAGATCACCACCCGGTCCCCCGGCCGGACCAGGCTGTGCAGGGCGATGTTCAGTCCGTGGGTGGCGCTGGACGTGAGCACGACCCGCTCCGGGTCCTTCACGCAGAACATATCCGCCAGCGCCAGACGGCAGTCCAGCACCATATCCGCCGCCAGCATGGCGCTTTCATATCCGCCGCGGCCGGGACTGGCCATGGTGCGGATGGCCTCCGCCACGGCATAAGGTACCGCCGCGGGTTTCAGCAAGCTGGTGGCGGCGCTGTCCAGATAGATCATTCCGCCGCCTCCCAGGAGCCGTCTTCATGGCGCAGCAGCACCCGCTCCGGCCCGAACCCAGCCTTGGAAAGAACGCCCAACGCCCTGTCCCTGTGCCGGGCCGGAACGGCCACGCAGTAGGCACAGCCTCTTGCGGACGCGTCCTTGGGCACCCGGGAGAGGGTCCCCGTCACCCCGGCCCGTTCCAGCAATCTTGCCGCCCGCTGGGCATAGGTCAGGCTTCGGTATGTCAGAAGATATTGCACAAAAAATCCCTCCCGCAATGGTCACAGGCCATTGTATGCGGGAGGGAGCGCATTTGTCCGGTCAGGTCAGAAGGACCACCGCGTGGGCGCTGATGCCCTCCCCCGTCCCGGTGAAGCCCATCCGCTCCTCTGTGGTGGCCTTCACGCTGACGGCGGAGATATCCAGGTCCAGATCGGCGGCGATATTGGCCCGCATCCGTTCGATGTAGGGCGCCAGCTTGGGCCGCTGGGCAATGACGGTCACGTCGCAGTTTTCCACCTTGTATCCCTCCTTTGCCGCCGCCCCGGCGCAGGCACGGAGGATCAAGCGGCTGTCTATCCCCTCCGTGGCTGGGTCGCTGTCCGGGAAGAGATGGCCTATATCGCCCAGGGCCGCCGCCCCCAATATGGCGTCCGCCAGCGCATGCAGCAGCACATCCGCGTCCGAGTGGCCGAGAAGCCCTTTTTCAAAGGGGATTTCCACGCCGCCCAAAATGAGCTTTCGGCCCTCAACTGCCCGATGGGCGTCGTAGCCGTGCCCGATCCTCATGTCTGCCGCCTCCCTCTCAGTATCAGCTCCGCGATCCGCAGATCCAGCGGTGTGGTGATCTTGATATTCTCCTCGCTGCCCGGGGAAAGGGTGATCTTCCCGCCCACGCGCTCCACCGCCGCGCAGTCGTCCGTAATATCCGGGGCGTTTTTCACCGCGTCCAGCAGCGCTCCGCGGATCAGGTCCGCCTGAAAGCACTGGGGCGTCTGGGCGGAAAAAAGGCTGGCCCTGTCCGGGGTGGCGGTCACCATGCCGTCCTCCGCCATTTTGATGGTGTCCCGTACCGGGATCGCCGGCAGCGCCGCCGTGTGCCGGTAGGCCGTCCACAGCCCGTTCAGGATCACCTCCTCCGTCACCAGAGGCCGCGCCCCGTCATGGATGGCGATCAGCTCCGCCTCTGGCGGCGCGGCCAGCACGCCGGCCAGGCACGACATGGTCCGTGTCTGCCCGCCGGCCACCACCGCGCGGAGCTTTTCGATCCCATAGCGCCGGGCCAGCGAGGATACGTCCTCCTCATTGCCCGGCCGGGCCGCTACCACGATGGCGCGTACCGCCCGCGTCCGTTCAAAGGCCAGCAGCGTCCGGGCCAGCACCGGCGCCCCGTCCAGGTCCGCCATCAGCTTGTCGCCCCCGAAGCGGGTCCCGGAGCCGCCCGCCACGATCACCGCCGCGGCATAGGGCAGGCGGGCTGCTTTCATTTTTTCCGATGCCTTTGTCATGATGTGCCTCAACATAACCGGAGGTTTTGTCCCATATAGTGCATTATGCCATGTCGCGCGGTTTCGGCGTCAGCCGGGAGCGCGACCGGCATCTCGATCGTATAATAGCGGTCCTGCCGCTATTATACCCATTTGGGACATTTTGCGCAAGTGTAGGGAGGGCTTATATTGCTTCGGGACAGGACGCTGGCGTTCAACACCGCCCTTCTCACCGTTTCCGGACTGGCCATGCGTCTGGTGGGCATCGTGTGGCAGATCTGGCTGGTCAGCCGCATCGGCGAGGCCGGCACGGGACTTTTCCAGCTGGTGATGAGCGTAAACACCCTGGCGGCGACGGTGGCGGTCAGCGGCAGCCGTTACGCGGTGACACGGCTGGTCGCGGAGGAGACCGGCCTGGGCCGGCCCCACGGCGCGGTCCAGGCGCTGCGCCGCTGCCTGCTCTACGGGCTGTGCTTCGGCCTGGGAGCCGGATCCATATTGCTGCTGGGGGCGGAGAGGCTGGGCTTCCTCTGGCTGGAGGACGCCCGCACCGTGCGGCCGCTGATGCTCCTGGCCATGACCATGCCGCTGACCGGCCTGGACGCGGTGATGCACGGGTATTTCACCGCCGTATCCCGGGTATGGAAGAGCGTGAGCGTATCGGTGTGCCAGCAGCTGGTGACCATCGCCATGACGGCGCTGCTGCTCCTTTCCGCCGCCCCCGGCAACCTGGAGCAGGCCGTGGTCCGGATCACCGCCGGCACGCTGGCCGGCGAGGTCTTCGGCGCGGCAGCTCTGGGGATCGCCTTTGCTGTGGACAGACGGCGTTATGGCCTGCTCCGCCAGAAAGGACAGGCGGAGCTGCCCGGGGTGACGGGACGGATGCTGCGCATCGCCCTGCCGCTGGCGGCCGCTTCCTATGGGCGCAGCGGTCTGTCCACTTTGCAGCACCTGCTGGTGCCCCGGGGGCTGCGGGCCTCGGGCCTGGCGGCGGAGGCGGCTCTGGCGGGCTACGGCGTCATTCAGGGCATGGCCCTGCCGGTGGTCCTGTTCCCCTCCTGCCTGATGTTGGCGGTGGCGGAGCTGATCGTGCCCAAATTAACGGAAAAGCAGATACAGGGACGGGCCGGGGCCATCCGCCGCGTGACGGAGGATGTGCTCAGTAAGAGCTTTGCCTTCTGCGCCATCACGGCCGCGCTGCTGCTGGCCCTGGGCGACAGTTTGGGTCTGGCGCTGTACGGTTCAGAAGAGGCGGGGATGTACATACAGATCTTCGCGCTGATCGTGCCGGTGATGTATATGGATACCGCCGCAGACGGGTGCCTGAAGGGGCTGGGCGAGATGATGTACTGCATGTACGTGAACATCGCGGACGTGGGACTGTCCGCTCTGTTGGTGTGGCTGCTGCTGCCAAAATGGGGCCTGGCCGCGTATATATTCGTGATATGCTTCACCGAGGCGTTCAATTTTGCTCTGAGCATCCTCCGGCTGAAAAAAGTTTCCGGCTTCCGGACCGATTGGCGGCGGGTGGGCGGCACGCTGGCCGGCGCCGCGCTGGCCGGCGCCGCGGCACGGCTGGCGGGAAGCCTCACCTGTGCGGACGGACATCCGCTGTCCCTGGCCGTTTCGCTGGTGCTGGGACTGGGGGTATATGTCCTTCTCGTAGGGCGGCGGCTAAGTATCCTTTGACAGCGGGTCGATTATTTGGTATGCTTGGCTCATAGGAAGTGATAACGCATGATCCTGACAGTCGATCTGTCCAATACCCATATCACCATGGCCGGCGTCATGGAAAACGCCATTGCCTTCTCCTGCCACCTGTCCACGGTGAAAAGCCGCACGGCGGATGAATACGCGGCCCTGATGGGCCTGCTGCTGGACCGGGAAAAAGCGGACCGGGCCGCCCTGGACGGATGCATCCTGTCCTCCGTGGTACCGGAGCTGACGATGGTGCTGCGCCGTGGGCTGGAGAAGCTCACCGGCAAAGAGGTGATGGTGGTGGGTCCCGGCGTCAAGACCGGGCTGAACATCCGCCTGGACGATCCCTCCCAGCTGGGCAGCGATTTCGTAGCCGCCGCCGTAGCGGCCCAGGCGGCCTATCCCCTCCCGGTGATCACGGTGGAGATGGATACCGCCATCGGCCTGGGCGTCACCGACGGCAGCGGGTGCTATATCGGCGGAGTCATCGCCCCGGGGATCATGGCCTCCGCCTCCGCTCTCACCAGCCATGCCTCCCTGCTCCACGACGTGCTGCCCCACGCCCCGGACCACATCATCTGCCGGAACACCGACGAGAGCATGCGCTCGGGCATCATTTTCGGCGCCGCCGCCATGCTGGACGGGCTTCTGGCTGGCATGGAGGATGAATTGGGTCAGCGCGCCACGGTGGTCGCCACCGGTCCCTGGGCCCGGGCGGTGATCCCCCACTGCCGGCGGAAGGATATCCATGTGGACGACGATCTGATCCACAAGGGACTGTGGCTGATCTGGAAAAAGAACCCGCGCCGGTGATAGTCCAGACCCAAGCGTGCCCATACCGCCATATAGCAAAAGCCAGACGGGAGATCCGTGAAATAGTCAATAGTTGGTAGACACAAAAGTAACAGGTTAGGCCACCAGTTCTGTACGAAAGAGGACTGGTGGTT
>CANQUE010000023.1 GCA_947626905.1 uncultured Oscillospiraceae bacterium | reverse complement strand
GCTGCCTATTTCACGCCTTTAGGCAAAAACGGGCCGTTTTCGTTCCTTGAAAACGGCTCTTTCTTTGACAGACTGAGGCCGGCGCGGGACACGTCCCGCGCCGGCCGCGTGATATCGGTCAGTACTGCTCCACATCCTGAAGGGCGTCATAGCCCTCCTCGCCGGTGCGGACCTTTACCACGTTCTCCACATCGTAGACGAAGATCTTGCCGTCGCCGATGTGGCCGGTATAGAGGACCTTTTTTGCCGTTTCGATCACGGTGCGCACAGGGATCTTGCTGACCACGATCTCCACCTGGATGCGGGGAAGCAGGGTGATGTCCTGGACGATGCCGCGGTAATACTCCGGCTTTCCCTTCTGCACGCCGCAGCCCATCACGTTGGTCACCGTCATACCGGTGACGCCGATGTCCAGCATGGCCGCCTTCAGAGCCTCGAACTTTTCCATGTGCAGCAGGATCGTCACGTTGGTCATCTTCACCGCGCCGTCGGAGGCCACCGCTTTGGGGGAACGCACCTGTACCGGCACCGCGTCGTCCATGGCCGCGGCGGGCACGTCCCCGGCACGGCCGCTTCCCACCGCTTCCACGGCGGGCATGCCCAAGGCGGGCATAAAGTCGGCGTAAGCGCTCACCAGGCCGTGCTCTGTCACGTCCAGGCCCATCAGCTCTTCCTCCGGCTTGACCCGCAGACCGATGGTGGCCTTGATGATCAGGAAGAAGACGGTGATGGTCACGGCCGTCCAGCCGATCACCGCCGCGATGCCCAGAAGCTGCACGCCCAGCAGGTGGAACCCGCCGCCATAGAAAAGGCCCGTCAGCGTGTCGTTGCCGGGGGCGGAGGTGGTGGCGAACAGGCCCACCGCGATGCCGCCCCAGATGCCGTTGCAGCAGTGCACCGCCACGGCGCCCACCGGGTCGTCCACCCGCAGCTTGTTATCCAAAAACCACACGCCGAACACCACCAGCAGGCCGGACACCGCGCCGATGCAAATGGCGCCGAAACAGTCTGTCACATCGCAGGGGGCGGTGATGCCCACCAGGCCGGCCAGGGACGCGTTCAGGCACATGGATACGTCCGGCTTGCCATATTTCAGCCACGTGAAGATCATGCACACCGTGGTGGCCACGGCGGGGGCCACGGTGGTGGTCAGAAACACGCTCCCCAGCTGCTCTACGCTGGTGCAGGCCGCGCCGTTGAAGCCGTACCAGCCCAGCCACAGGATGAATACGCCCAGCTCGCCCAGGGGGATGTTGTGGCCCGGAAAGGCGTTGACCTTCACCACCTTGCCCTTGGCGTCCCGGGTGAACTTGCCGATGCGGGGCCCCACCAGCGCCGCGCCGATGAAGGCGCACACGCCGCCCACCATGTGGATGGCCACGGACCCGGCAAAGTCGTGGAAGCCCAGCTGGGCCAGCCAGCCGCCGCCCCAGATCCAGTGGGCCTCGATGGGATAGATCAGCGCGGAGATCACGCCGGAGTAGATGCAGTAGGACAAAAACTTCGTCCGCTCCGCCATGGCGCCCGAAACGATGGTGGCCGTGGTGGCGCAAAATACCAGGTTGAACACAAAATTGGACCAGTCAAAGCTCTCGTAGGCCGTGAAGATGTCGAACCCCGGCTTGCCGATGAAGCCCAGCACGTCCTCTCCCAGCAGCAGGCTGAAGCCGATCAGGATGAATACGCAGGTGCCGATGCAGAAGTCCATCAGGTTTTTCATCAGGATGTTGCCCGCGTTTTTTGCCCGGGCAAAACCGCTCTCCACCATGGCAAAGCCCGCCTGCATCCAAAACACCAGCGCCGCGCCGATCAAAAACCATACGGCAAATATCTCTCCGGACAGGCTGGCCAGTAACTCTTCCATTTTCTTTTCCTCCTCTTGGTGCCAAAATCAAAAAACAGCAGGGACGCCCCGACATACTGTCGCGACGTCCTTGCCGTTTCATGGTACGCATGATAACCCAGGTTTGTGATGCTGTCAAGGCATATTGCCTAATTTTTTGGCCGAAATTTGCGCATTTCGTCAAAAAAGCCTGGACCAAAGAGAGAAAATGGAAGATTATTTATAAAATTTAACGATGGATATGATTAGAATTATTTATGGATTCCCGCTGAAACAGTGCCCGTTTTCATGGCGCCGGCCGCCGGTCATTTCAGACTTTCGTCATACACGGCGCGCTCGCCGCCGATGTATTTGGGCCGGGTGCGGGCCGCCAGGATCATGGCCTGGCCGATCTGGCCGTTGGAGAGTTGTACAGGGACGGCCACCTCCCGCAGGTGCATCCCGATGAGCACGCCGCCGATGTCCATCCCCGCGTCCGCCCGGATGTGTTCCACCGCCACGGCGTTGGGCAGACAGGCGTAAGCGGCGGTGGCGAAACTGCCGCCGGCCTTCGGCCGGGGCACCACATTCACGATGTCCGCCCCCGGCACGGCCTTCGCCTCCACGATCAGCGCCCGGTTCAGGTGCTCGCAGCATTGGGCGGCCAGATGGATGCCCATGGGGTAGAGCACGCTGCGGATGCCCTCAAAGATGACCTGTCCGATCTCCGGGGCGGAGGCGCTGCCGATCCGGTGGCCGGAAACGGCGCTGGTGCTGCATCCCACCACCAGGATCTGTCCGCGGCGCAGGCCCGCCGCCTGAACGAGTTCTTCCGCCGCGGCCGCGGCCTGGTCCCGATATCGTTCCAATTCTGTCATGGTAAACTCCTTTCCGCCGGTGGCTCCCGCGCCGGACCGGCCGGTCCGGCGTTTCTCACAAATGTTACTTCAAATTATATAACATTTTCGGGACAAAAACAACCCCGGTACAGACACAGTGAATTTTTGGTTGACAGAGATTCGGATTTTTTATATAATGGTGTAGTTGCCAACTACGGCGGGATCGGCCGCCGATGAGTAATACGAACAGAAAGGACGAATGAGAAATGCTGCGAACCTATCAGCCCAAGAAGCGCCACGCTCAGAAGGAGCACGGCTTCCGCAAGCGCATGAGCACCAGCAATGGCCGGAAGGTGATCTCCGCCCGCCGCGCCAAGGGCCGCAAAAGACTGAGCTACTAAACGCTGGGAGAGCGGGGAACTGTGAGATTCACCTCCTCGTTAAAAACGAATCGTGATTTCCGCCGGGTATATCACAAGGGGACAAGCGCCGTCAGGCCCTGTCTGGTGGTATACGCCCGCAGGACAGGCGCGGCCGGGAACCGCCTTGGCATCACTGTGACCGCCAAGGTGGGAAAGGCCCATACCCGCAATCTGGTGCGCCGGCGTCTGCGGGAGATCTACCGGCTGCATGAGCAGACCATCCGCCCGGGCTATGACCTGGTGGTGGTGGCCCGGACCCGGGCCGCGGGGGCGGAATATAGCAGGCTGGAAAAGGAGTTCCTCTCCGCCAGCAAGGAGCTGGGGGCGGCGCTGTGAAAAGGCTGCTGCTGGCTATGATCCGTTTTTACAGGAAATATATCTCCCCCGTTACCAAGCCCTGCTGCCGGTTCATCCCCACCTGCAGCGAGTATGCCCTGACCGCCATCGAGCGGTATGGGGCGTGGAAGGGCGGATGGCTGGCGCTCAAGCGCATCTGCCGGTGCCATCCATTCCACAGGGGGGAACACGATTTTTATGATCCTGTGCCGTAAATAGGAGAGTACTATGTTAAGAGCAATCGCAATGCCGTTCGGCGCGCTGATGCTTTGGCTTTACAACCTGGTGGACAACTACGGCGTGGCCGTGATCCTGTTCGCCCTGGTGGTAAAGCTGATCATGCTGCCCTTCCAGCTGAAGAGCAAGAAGAGCATGATGCGCACCTCCCGCATGACTCCCCGGCTGAAGGAGCTGGAAAAGAAATTCGGCAACGATCAGCAGCGCTATCAGCAGGAAATGGCCAAGCTCTATAAGGAGGAAGGGGTCAACCCCATGTCCGGCTGCCTTTGGAGCCTGCTGCCGTTCCCCATCCTGATCGCGCTGTACCAGGCCATCCGCTATCCCCTGACCGTGATGATGAAGGTGGGGGAAGATCTGCTGGCCGAGGGCGGCGCCATCTATCAGAAGCTGGCGGAGCTGGGCTACAGCCTCAGCCAGTACTCCACCGGCCGCAGCGCCGCGTTCTATGAACAGATCTACCAGTCCCAGTTCATCACCGAGCACTTCAGCGACTTTTCGGGCCTGTCCGACCGTCTGCAAGAACTCAGCTACCGGTTCCTGGGCCTGGATCTGGGCCAGGTGCCCAGCTTCGCCTTCTGGCGCTGGGATTTCTCCAGCGTGGCGGCGTGGCTGCCGGTGTTCGGGCTGTTCCTGATCCCCGTGTCGTCGGCGCTGCTCAGCTGGCTGAGCATGAAGGTGGCCAACGCCTCCACTCCCCAGACCAAGGATCAGCAGCAGCAGATGCGGACCATGAACCTGATCATGCCGCTGATGAGCCTGTATATCTGCTTCACCATGCCGGCCGTCATGGGCATCTACTGGATCGCCCAGAGCGTGTTCGCCATGATCCAGGACCTGGTACTGAATAAGATCTTCAATAAGCAGCTGGACGTGGAGGACGCGGACCGCATCCAGCGGGAGAAGGCCAGAGAGGCCGAGCTGGAGGCCAAGCGCCAGGAGACCGAACGGCTGAAAGCCGAGGGCGCGACGGTGGAGAACCGGAACACCTCCCGGAAGAACAAGCGCGCCGCCGCCGCCCAGAAGGAAGTGGAGCGGAAGGCCGCCGAGGCCCGGGCCGCCAAGGCGGCGCGCCGGGCGCGGCTGGGATTGGCGGAGGAAGAGGAGCTGCCTGCCTCTCAGGTGGGCGACCGCCGCTATGCCCGGGGCCGGGCCTATGTGCCCGACCGGTATACCAACCCGGAAGAGGCGGAGGAAAAGACCGCCGCCATCGTGGCGGAGAACGAGCGCTATGACGCAGAGATGGCCGGCCTGGAGGCGGAAGACCCCGCTCCCGCGCTGGAAGAGGCGGTCGCGCCTGTCCCGGCGGCGGAGCCGGCGGAGGAAGCCGCGGCAGCCGAACCTCCTGTGGCGGCGGAGCCTGCCCAGGCGGCAGAACCGGCGGAGCCGGCGGCCCCGGCGGAGCCCGCGCCGGCCGCAGAGGCGGATGAAGCGGGACCGGCGGCCGATGAGGCGGAGAAGCCCGCCCGGACCGAAGAGTAACGGAGGAGAACGAGAGAAGATATGCAGAAGTCCATCGAAGTCCGTGGTAAGACGGCGGATGACGCGCTGGCAAAGGGCCTGGCGGAGCTGGGCCTGGAGCGGGACGATGTTTCCGTCGAGATCATAGAGCGGGGCAAAAAGGGTATATTGGGCATCGGCGCTGTGGACGCGGTGGTGCGTCTGAGCTATGAGGCCCCCGACGAGAAGCCCGCCCCGAAAAAGCCGGAGCCCAGGGCGGAGCGCCCTGCGCCCCCCAAGCCGGGACCCAAACCGGAACGCCCCGCGCCCCCCAAACCGGCGCCGGCGGCGGAGCGTCCCGCCGAGCCCGCGCCGGTGAAGGCGCTTCGCCCGGAGGGGACCCAGGCGGAGCAGACAGAGGCGTTTTTGAAGGGCCTGCTGGAGCGCATGGGCGTGCAGGCGGATATGGAGATCACCCCCCGGGAGGGCGGCGGGCTGGATGTGCAGCTGTCCGGTGCAGGCATCGGCGCCGTCATCGGCCGCCGGGGCGAAACCCTGGACGCCATCCAGCACCTGACCAACTACGCGGTGAACCGCGGCAGTGACCGCCACGACCATATCAATGTGGACGCGGAGCACTATCGTGCCAAGCGGGAGGAGTCCCTGGTCCATCTGGCGGAGAAAATGGCCGCCAAAGCCGTAAAGTATAAGCGGAGCATGGCGCTGGAGCCCATGAACTCTTACGAGCGCCATGTGATCCACACCGCCCTTCAGGATTACGAGGGCGTCACCACCAGCTCCATCGGGACCGAGCCCAACCGCCGGGTGGTCGTTTCCTACGTCAAGCCGGAAACGCCCAAAAAGGAACCCAGCGGCTACAAGGAATGGTGTTGAACCGATAACCGTACAGGGACGGCCCCGGCCGTCCCACGGTTTTTATTTAGAGAGGAGGTCCCGGCCGTATGGTGTTTTCCAGCGCGGTGTTTTTGTTCGGCTTTTTCCCGGCCGCATTTGTGCTGTACCGGATCGTGCCGGGCATCCGGGAAAAGAACGTTGTGCTCCTGGGGCTGAGCCTGGTGTTTTATGCCTTCGGGCGGCTGGCCTATGTGCCGCTGTTGCTGCTGTCCGTTGCGCTGAACTGGGGTGCGGGGCGGCTGCTGGGCCGGCTGAAGGAAAAACGGGCCCGCCGGGCCGTGGGCGTGACGGCGGTGGCTTTGAACGTGTGCGCCATGGCGGTGTTCAAATACCTGGATTTCGCCATCGCCAATGTGAACGCTCTGCTGGGCACGGCCATCCCCCCGGCGGGCATCCCTATGCCCCTGGGCATCTCCTTTTTCACCTTCACTGCGATCAGCTATGTGGTGGAGGTGTGGCGCAAGCCCGCCAACATGGCGGAGAGTTTTCTGGATACGGCGCTGTATATCAGTTTTTTCCCCACCATCGTTTCCGGGCCCATCACGCCCTGGAGGACGGCGGCGCCCCAGCTTCGGCAGCGCGTATGTACGGCGGAGGACGCCGCCCGCGGCATCCGCCGCTTCATCGTGGGCATGGGGAAAAAGCTGCTCATCGCGGACGTGGTGGGCCAGCTGGTGGACGGCGTGTATGCCTCCCAGGCCCTGGACGCCCGGCTGGCCTGGCTGGCGGCGGTGGGATACGCGGTACAGATCTATTTTGACTTTGCCGGATACTCGGACATGGCCATCGGCATTGGCCGCTGCTTCGGCTTCAAGCTGCCGGAGAACTTTGACCGGCCCTATCGGGCGCTGGGGCTGACGGACTTTTGGAGGCGGTGGCACATGAGTCTGACCGCCTGGTTCCGTAACTATGTGTATATGCCCCTGGTGATGACCAGGCCCCTGCAGAGGCTCTATAAAAAATGGGCCGCGAAATACGGCCGAGACCGGGCCAACCGGCTGAGCATCCTCATCCCCATGGGGGTGGTGTGGCTGCTGACGGGCCTGTGGCACGGGGCGGCGTGGCATTTTGTGCTGTGGGGCCTGTGGCATGGGCTGTTCTGCGCGCTGGAGGGCCTGGGGCTCATCCCGGTGAAGAAGATGGAGGCCACCGCCGGCGGGCGGCTGGCCCTGCGGCTGTATACGGCGGCGGTGGTGCTGCTGGGAACGGTGCTGTTCCGGGCGGAGAGCCTGGCCCGGGCCGGAGAGATGATCGGGGCCATGCTGGCCGGATGGCGGTCCACTGCCGCCGGGACCCTGACGCTGCAGACGGCGGTCAACGGACTGAACATGGCGTGCCTGCTGGCGGGGGTGGTCCTGTCCCTGGTCCCGGTGCCCCGGCGGCAGCCGGAGGGACCTTGGAAAGAGGCGGCGGGCTATATAGCCAGTCTGGCTCTGCTGGCGGTATGCGTCATGGCCATGGCGCACAGCGGGTTCACGCCGTTCATCTATCTGCAGTTTTAAGGAGGCGGGCGGTGTGAAAAAATTCTGGTACGGTCTTTTTATCGGCCTGTTCTTTCTGGCCTGCCTTGTCCCGCTGGCGGGACTGGCCGTCGCCGGCCCCGGAGAGCCCGCGGCCAATGAGATCTCCGCGGCCAAGCCCCGGCTGATGAATGTGGACGGCAGCGTCAACACCGGCTTTTTCCAGCAGCTGCAAACCTATATCGCCAACAGCTTTTATTTGCGGAAGGAGGCGACCACCGCCTGGAATACCCTGTCGGCAAAGGTGTTCCGGACCTCCGGCAACGAGGACGTGCTCATCGGGCCGGACGGGTGGCTGTTTTACGGCGAGGCGGTGAAGGACATCTCCGGCGCGGAGCAGATGACGGACCGGCAGATCTGGTGCGCCGCCAGGGGCCTGGCGCTGATGCAGGAGTATGCCGCCAGCCAGGGCGCCCGGTTTTTGTTCACGGTCCCCTGCGGGAAGTACACCCTGTACCCGGAGCACGCCCCGGACTATGTGACCGTGGCGGAGGGGAGCAACCGGACCCGCCTGGAGGCGGCTTTGGAGAGCCAGAATATTAATTATGTAAACTTATACGACGTGTTCACCCGGCAGGATGAGGAGTTGTACTGGCGTCTGGACAGCCATTGGAACAGCCGGGGCGCTGCCCTGGCGGCAGACGCCATCCTGGGGGCGATGGGCCGCTGGTCCGACTATTTTGCCGGACCCTTCCTGGAGGGGGAGGAACACGAGGGGGACCTCTATGCCATGCTCTATCCTACAGGGACGGAGCGGGAACCGGACTATGCGTGGCAGCCCGGATTCACCTTCGCCTACCGGAGCAATTTCCACTCCGCCGACGATATCACCATCGAAACGGAAAATGCCGGCGGAGAGGGGAGCCTGCTCATGTTCCGGGACTCCTCCGGCAGGAGCCTGTATCCTTACATGGCCCAGAGCTTTGGGCAGGCCCTGTTCTCCCGGCAAAACAACTACCGCCTGGATCTGATCGGCGGGCGGCAGGCCACCGATGTGGTGGTGGAGATCGCGGAGCGGACGCTGCCCTACCTGCTGCGGTATCCGGCGGTGTACCCCGCGCCGGAGCGGGAGGCGGCCGTGCTGGACGGGGCCCGGGCCGTGGAGAGCGCCCTGGAGGCGGACGAGGCGGAGGCGGTCCTGGAGGGATACAGACAGCTGCGCGGCACCCTGCCGGAAACGGCGGTGGACGCGGCGGTCTATGTGGCGGTGGACGGCGCGGTGTACGAGGCCATCCCCAACGAGGGCGGCTTCACCGCGTATATCCCGCTGAGAGCGGATTGGGAAAACGCACAGATCTATGTTGGCATGTGAAAGGAGAACGATCATGGAGCATAAGCAAGCACTGCAGGTTTTGGAGGACATCCAGAAAAAGATGTACGCCTTTGGCTCGGCCAGCTCGGCGCTGTATCTGGACAGCGTCACCGTGGCCCCCAAGGACACGGCGGAGGGCCGGGGCGTGGCCCTGAGCATCCTGGCGGGGGAGGAGCACAAGCTCATGACCAGCCCGGAGCTGGCCGAGGCCCTGGCCTGCCTGGAGGAACACAAAGACCAGCTGGACCAGATACAGGCCCGGCAGGTGGAGGAGCTGGGCCGGAGCGTGCGCAAGCTGACCCGGATCCCTGCCCAGGAGTATATGGCTTACGCCCAGCTGACCAACGAGGCCAGCGACGTCTGGCACAAGGCCAAGGAGACCAGCGATTTTGCGCTGTTCCAGCCCTGCCTGGAGAAGCTGGTGGCCTTCAACCGGAAATTCGCCGGTTACTATGACCCGGACAAGGCCCCCTACGACGCGCTGCTGGACAACTATGAGCGGGGCCTGAACACGACCTATCTGGACCGGTTTTTCGACGTGCTGCGCCAGCGCCTGGTGCCCCTGATCCGGGCCGTGGGCCAGAAGCCCCAGCCGGACGTGAGCTTTTTGCACAAGCACTATCCCGCCCAGCAGCAGCGGCAGTTCTCCGACTATCTGATGGAGGTGATGGGGCTGGACCGGGCCCATTGCACCATCGGGGAGACGGAGCATCCCTTCACGCTGGAGTTCAACAACAAGGACGTGCGCATCACCACCAATTACCGGGAGAACGACGTGTCCGGGTCCATGTATTCCGTGATCCACGAGGGCGGCCACGCCCTGTATGAGCGGGGCGTCTGCGACGAGGTGCAGTACACCTGCCTGGCGGGGGGCGCGTCCATGAGCGTGCACGAGAGCCAGAGCCGGTTCTATGAGAACATCATCGGCCGGTCCCGGCCCTTCATCGAGGCCATCTATCCGAAGGTACAGAGATTCTTCCCCCAGCAGCTGGCCGGCGTCACGGCGGAGCAGTTCTGGCGGGCGGTGAACATGGCCCAGCCCTCCCTGATCCGCACGGAGGCGGACGAGCTGACCTACTGCCTGCACGTGATGATCCGCTATGAGATCGAAAAGCAGCTCATCGGCGGCACCCTGGAGGTGAAGGACGTGCCCGGGGTGTGGAACAGCATGTACAAGGAATATCTGGGGGTGGACGTGCCCGACGACAAGCACGGATGCCTGCAGGATTCCCACTGGTCCGGCGGCAGCTTCGGCTATTTCCCCTCCTACGCTTTAGGCAGCGCCTACGGCGCCCAGATGCTGGCCAACATGGAAAAGGACATCGACGTCTGGGGCCCGGTGGGCCGGGGAGACCTGAGCCAGGTCACCGGCTGGCTGCGGGAGAAGATACACAAATATGGCAGCATCCTCACCCCCGACCAGGTGATCGCCAACGCCTGCGGCGAGTTTGATCCCACGTACTACACCGATTATCTCACCAAAAAGTATTCCGCCCTGTACGGCCTCGAATAATTGGGAAAAAATTGGATATTTTGACGTAATTGTAAGTATTGACGCAAAAGGCGCATACAGGTATACTGTATGCGCCTTAGCATATCATGGGCCATATTATATTGTAGGGTGAGAAAATGAAGAGAGAAAACCGACAACAAGCCGACGCGGTGGGGCGGATCGTGGACAGCTATGACTGCCAGGAATCCAACCTCATCGCCATTTTGCAGGATGTGCAAAATGAGTTCAAGTACCTGAGCGAGGAGGCGCTGACCGTCATTGCCGAGAAGCTGGGCGTCAGCACCGCCAAGGTGTACAGCGTGGCCACGTTCTATGAGAATTTCTCCCTGGAGGCCAAGGGAAAGCACATCATCCGCATCTGCACGGGCACTGCCTGCCATGTGCGCAAAAGCCAGCCCATCTATGACACCATCCGGGAGTATCTGGCCCTGAAGGGGAAGAGGAAGACCTCCTCCGACGGGATGTTCACCCTGGAAACTGTGGCCTGCCTTGGCGCCTGCGGTCTGGCGCCGGTGATGACCATCGACGGCGAGGTCCACGCCAAAATGACCCCGGAGAGCGCCGTGGCGCTGATGGAACAGATCCGCCAGAAGGAGGACGCCGCGGTATGATACGACGCAATAAGCTGACCCGGGACACGTTCCATGTGTTCCAGGCCAACGCCAAGAACGCCCTGCGCCAGAGCGAACAGGTCACCAGCGTGCTGATCTGCGCCGGCACCGGCTGCATCGCGGGCGGAGCCCTGAAAATATACGACAACATCAAGGCCGAGTGCGAAAAGCGGGGACTGACGGTCTATGTGGGACTGAAGCACGACTCCGACGAGGAGAAGAGCCTGCACGTGAAGATGAGCGGCTGCCACGGCTTTTGCGAGATGGGGCCGCTGGTCCACATCGAGCCCATGGGTGTCATGTACATCCATGTCAAGCCGGAGGACTGTCACGAGATCATCGAAAAGACCGTCCTGGGCGGCGAGATCATCGACCGGCTGGTGTACAAGCTGGACGGGGTGGCCTATCCCCGGCAGGAGGATATCCCTTTTTATAAGAAGCAGCACCGTGTGGTGCTGGAAAACTGCGGCCGCTCCGACGCGGAGGACATCGAGGAATATGTGGCCAAGGGCGGATACGCGGCCTTTGAGAAGGCGCTGTTCGAGATGACCGACGAGGAGATCTGCCGGGCCATCACCGATTCCGGCCTGCGGGGCCGGGGCGGCGGCGGCTTCCCCGCCGGACGGAAGTGGGACGGCGCCCGGCGCCAGAAGGCGGACGTGAAATACATCGTCTGCAACGGCGACGAGGGCGACCCCGGCGCGTTCATGGACCGCTCCGTCATGGAGGGCAACCCCCACTCCGTGCTGGAGGGCATGATGATCGCCGGCCGGGCCGTGGGCAGCCACGAGGGCTATATCTATGTCCGGGCTGAGTATCCTCTGGCGGTGAGCCGGCTGAAGGCGGCCATCGCCCTGGCGGAGGAATACGGCCTGCTGGGCGAGCACATCATGGGCTCCGACTTCTCTTTCCGCATCCACGTCAACCGGGGCGCGGGAGCCTTCGTCTGCGGCGAGGGCAGCGCACTGACCGCCTCCATCGAGGGCAAGCGGGGCATGCCCCGGGTGAAGCCGCCCCGCACCATCGAGCAGGGCCTGTGGGCCAAGCCCACGGTGCTCAACAATGTGGAAACTTTTGCCAACGTGCCCCTGATCATCCGCAACGGCGTGGACTGGTACCGCTCCATCGGCACCAAGACCAGCCCTGGCACCAAGGCCTTCGCCCTGACGGGCAACGTGGTGAACACCGGGCTCATCGAGGTGCCTATGGGCACCACCGTCCGGGAGGTCATCTTCGACATCGGCGGCGGCATCCGCAAGGGCAAGGCCTTCAAGGCCGTGCAGATCGGCGGCCCCTCCGGCGGCTGCTGCTGCGCCAGCGACGAGCATCTGAACCTGCCGCTGGACTTTGACTCCCTCAAGAGCATCGGCGCCATGATCGGCTCCGGCGGCCTGGTGGTCATGGACGAGGACACCTGCATGGTGGAGACCGCCCGGTTCTTCATGGAGTTCACCCAGAAGGAATCCTGCGGCAAGTGCGTCCCCTGCCGGGAGGGCACCAAGCGGATGCTGGAGATCCTCAACCGCATCGTGGCCAACAAGGGCACGCTGGAGGATCTGGATCTGCTGGAGGAGCTGGCGGACACCATCACCAACACCGCCCTGTGCGGCCTGGGCCAGAGCGCCTGCAAGCCGGTGCAGAGCACCCTGAAATACTTCCGGGACGAGTATCTGCGCCATGTGGTTGATCACCACTGCCCCATCTGCAACCGGGAGAAGCCCCATCCGGTCATCGACGCGGAAAAGTGCAAGGGCTGCGGCAAGTGCCGCAAAAACTGCCCCATGGAGGCCATCTCCGGCACGGTGAAGCAGCCTCACTCCATCGACCCGGCCAAGTGCGTCAACTGCGGCGCCTGCGTTTCCAACTGCCCCTTCGGGGCCATCACCGCTGCGAAGGAGGGCTGAGAAAATGGCAAAAGGGATCATGTATATCGACGGACAGCGGGTCCCCTTCGACGGGGAGAAGAACGTCCTGGCCGTCATCCGCAAGGCGGGCATCGATATGCCCACGTTTTGCTACTACTCCGAGCTGAGCGTCTACGGCGCCTGCCGGATGTGCGTGGTGGAGGACGAGCGGGGAAAGATCGACGCGTCCTGCTCCATGGAGCCCCGGGACGGCATGCGCATCCGCACCAATACGGCCAAGCTGCTCAAGCACCGGCGGCTGAATCTGGAGCTGATGCTGGCCAGCCACTGCCGGGACTGCACCACCTGCGAGAAGAACGGCAACTGCCGGCTGCAGGAGCTGGCGCTGCGCTTCGGCGTGCGGCGCATCCGCTTTGAGGACACCCGCCCCCACTATGAGCGGGACTCCACGTCGCCCTCCATCGTCCGGGACCCCAACAAGTGCATCCTGTGCGGCGACTGCATCCGGGTGTGCGAGGAGATGCAGGGCATGAGCATCCTGAATTTTGCCTACCGGGGCAGCGAGCTGCAGGTGATGCCCGCCTTCGGCAAAAAGATGGCGGAAACCAACTGCATCGGCTGCGGCCAGTGCGCCGCGGCCTGCCCCACCGGCGCCATCACCATCTACAACGAGATCGGCGCCGCCTGGCGGGCCCTGCATGACCCGAACAAGCGGGTGGTGTTCCAGATCGCCCCGGCCGTCCGGGTGGCGGTGGGGGAGGCCTTCGGCCTGGAGCCGGGGGTGAATACCCTGAACCGGCTGGTCTCGGCGCTGAAGATGATGGGCGCGGACGAGGTGTATGACACCACCTTCGGAGCGGATCTGACCGTCATGGAAGAGGCCGACGAGTTTTTGGAGCGGCTGAAAAAGGGCGGACCTTTCCCCATGTTCACCAGCTGCTGCCCGGCGTGGGTGAAGTTCGTGGAGAGCGAAGCGCCCCAGTTTTTGAAGAACATCTCCACCTGCAAATCTCCCATGCAGATGTTTGCCGCCGTGCTCCGGGCGGAGCATGACAAGCTGGACAAAGAGGACGGCCGGACCACCTATCATATCGCCATCATGCCCTGCACCGCCAAGAAGGGCGAGGCGGCCCGGGAGGAGTTCACCCACAACGGCCGCCGGGACGTGGATCTGGTCCTGACCACCCAGGAGGTGGTCAACATGATCAAGGAATCCGGCATCCGGTTCGCGGAGCTGGAGGGGGAGGCCCCTGACCTGCCCTTCGGCATGGGCACCGGCGCCGGCACCATCTTCGGCGCCACCGGCGGCGTGGCCGAGGCGGTGGTCCGCCGGGTGATGGAGGACAAGAGCAAGAACACCCTCCGGGACATCGAATTCTCCGGCCTGCGGGGCACCGACGCGATACGCACCGTGAGCCTGCCGGTGGGGGACAGGATGCTCCGTCTGGCGGTGGTCCACGGACTGGTGAACGTGCGCGGGCTGCTGGCGGCCATCGAGGCGGGGGAGGAGTACTTCGATCTGATCGAAGTGATGACCTGCAAGGGCGGATGCGTCGGCGGCGCGGGCCAGCCCTACGGCCTGACCGCGGTGAAGAACCAACGGGCAGGGGGCCTGTACGATACAGACCGCCGGGCGCTCATCAAAAGCTCCGAGCGCAACCCCATCGTTGTGCGCGTGCTGGACGAGCTGCAGGAGCAGGCCCATGAGCTGCTCCACGTCCACTACAAAGCGGCGAAATAAAAAAACAGTAAAAGACCGGGGAGCAGCCGCTCCCCGGTCTTTTGTTGTATGCGCGGCGTCAGCTGAAAAGGTTTTTGAAAAAGTCCACGATGCTTTGGAAGAACTGGGCCACCTTGGCCCCAAAGCCCTGGACCTGCTGGGCGTATTGGGCGACGGAAGAGAGGGCGTCCCTGAACTGCTGGACCTTCTGCTGCAGCTCGTCGGTGGACAGGCCCTCCAGATCCCGGCACAGGCCGATCAACCGGTCGATGGTGGCGTCGTCCAGCGTATAGCCGTACTGGGAGGCGATCTGGACCACCTGCTCCCGCAGCTGGTCGTCGGTCATGGTCTTGGTTTCGTCCAGCAGCAGCTTCAGCTCGCTGACGATGGCGAGGGCGTCCTCTTCGTTGAGCTGGTCCGCCAGCTGGGCCGTGATCACCAGCTCGTCGGTGGCGGCCTCTTTTGCCTGCTCCTGCAGCTGCACGCCGGTGATGTTCTCATAGGCCTTGTAAATGCCGGTGAGAGCGGCGGTGCCGGACACCCCGAAGGGGGCGGCCACCTTCACCTGGGCGTCGTAGATGCCCGCGGTCATCAGCGCGGCCTTGTACATGTCCTCGGTGCACCAGGTGATGTTGCTGGTCTGTACGCTCATGCCCGCGTCGGCGCCCAGCGTTTTGATATACACGCAGGAGATGGAGTTGGTGCCGATGATGCTCTCATCCACCAGCCCCTCCAGATAGTCCCGCTCCTCGGCGTTGGTGACGGTCAGCTCCGTCACGCTGCCCCGGGCCAGACCGAACTGGCTGTATACGTTCTGGATCTGCTCCTCGTTCAGATCGGCGCCGATCACCACCCGCTCCTGGCCCTCGCTCAGGGCGAAGGCGGGCGTGCCCAACGCCAGCAGGACGCACAGGATGAGCGCGATGCTGAGGATCTTTTTCATTGCTCGGGGATTACTCCTTTCCCAGGGCCTCCGCCGCGGCGGCGCAGGCGTCCAGCTTGGCCTGGCACTCGGCCCGCTGTTTCCCCTTGACGAGGATGTAGACCTTGATCTTGGGCTCGGTGCCGGAGGGCCGGATAATAAAGTTTGTGTCGTTCTCCAGTTCAAAATACAGGACGTTTGACCCGGAAATGGGCGTGCGGCCCACAGGGCCCAGGCCTGGCACGGTGATGGTGCCGTCCCGGTAATCCCGCATGCGGATCACCCGCTGGCCGGCGATCTCCGAGGGGGTGCTCTCCCGCAGACTGGCCATCAGCGCGGCCATGCGCTCCGGGCCGTCCACCCCTTCCATATAGATGTTCACGGTCTTTTCGGAGAAGTAACCATATTTTTCATAGAGCGCGTCCAGCGCGTCCAGCAGCGTCATGCCCTTTTGATAGTAGTGAGCGGCCATCTCGGCGATCATCATGGAGGCGGTGACGGCGTCCTTGTCCCGGACGTAGTCGCCCGCCATGTAGCCATAGCTCTCCTCAAAGGCCAGCAGGTACTTCTCTCCGGTGCCCGCGGCGGCATAGCCGCTCAGCCTCTCGGCCATGAACTTGAAGCCGGTAAAGGTCTCCCCAAAGGCCACGCCGTTCTGCTCGCAGATGGTCTTGGTCATGGAGGTGGAAACGATGGTGGACAGGATGACCGGCTTTTCCGGCATGGTATGGCTGGCCTTCCGGGCGTTGATGACGTAATCCGCCAGAAGAGAGCCCATCTGGTTGCCGGTGATGGTGTGATAATCCCCGTCCTTGCCCCTGGCCATGACGCCCACCCGGTCGGAGTCCGGGTCGGTGCCGATGATCAGGTCGCTGTTCACCTTCCGGGCCAGATCCACCGCCAGATAAAAGCCCTCCGGATTCTCCGGATTGGGGCTCTCCACCGTGGGGAAGGACCCGTCGATGACCATCTGCTCGGGCACGGGATGGATGTGCTTCAGGCCCAGACGCTTCAGCGCCTCAGGCACCAGGATATGGCCCGCTCCGTGGAAGGGGGTGTAGACCACCGCGAAGTCGTCCGCCACGGCCTTTACCGCCGCCGGGTCGATGGCCTGGCCCAGCACGTTCTGCAAAAACAGCTCGTCCGTTTCCGCGCCAAGATACTCGATCAGGCCCTTCTGGACCGCCTCGTCAAAGGGCATGGAGCACACGCCCGAGAAGATGTCGATGGCGGCCATGTTCTTGGCCACCGCCTCCGCGTGATGAGGGGGCAGCTGGGCGCCGTCGGACCAGTAGACCTTGTAGCCGTTGTAGGCCTTGGGGTTATGGCTGGCGGTGACGTTGATGCCCGCCGTGGCGCCATAGTGGAGCACCGCGAAGCTCAGCTCAGGCGTGGGGCGCAGGGCGTCGAAGATGCGCACATGGATGCCGTTGGCGGCGCATATACAGGCCGCCTCTCGGGAGAATTCCGGACTGTTGATCCGGCAGTCGTAGGCGATGACCACGCCCTTGCGCCGGGCCTCGTCCCCCTCGGCCACGATGAGGGAGGCGAAAGCCTGGGTGGCCCAGCGGACCACATGGACATTCATCCGGGCCAGGCCCGTGCCCATCACGCCCCGCAGTCCGGCGGTGCCGAACTCCAGAGGGCCGCGGAAGCGGCTTTTGATCTCGTCGTCGTTATCCCGGATCGCGTCCAGTTCCCGCCACTCCTCGTCGGACAGAGCGGGGCTGTCCAGCCAGCGTTCATATTCATTCCGGTAGTTCGTCATTGTCGGACTCTCCTTTCAAAAGTTCCTGGGCGTCTGCCAGGAGGCTTTTTGGCACGAAAATATCCACCCCGTTGCCGCTCATGCCGATCATGACCTTGCCGAAGGCGCCGTCACCGGGATAGCGGATGGCGCTGGGGATGCCGTAAGCGGACAGCATGTTCCGCAGCATATCCGCCGCCATATCGATCTGGGAGCGGTTGGCGAGAAAAGCCGGTTCCTCCGGCTCACCGTCCGGCCCCTTGGGCCAGGCGTCATAGTCTTTTCCGTATTTGTGCAGTCCCCAGGACATGAGATCACCTCGTTGCGACCGGCCGGTCATTTGTGGTATTTTGTCCCCGCTGTGATGGAAAAGGCCCGATAGATCTGTTCCAGGACCATCACCCGGGCCAGATGGTGGGGAAAGGTCATATCCGACATGGACAAGGAAAGATCCGCCAGGGCCTTGGCCCGCTCCGGCAGGCCCTCGGACCCGCCGATGAGAAAGCAGATCTGGCTTTTGCCCTGATTGGCCAGTTTTTCCAACAGCGCGGCCAGAGCGGGACTGGAGAGCTTTTTCCCCTCGATGCACAGGGCGATCACGTAGGCGCCCTTGGGGATGCGGGCGGCGATGTCGCCGTCCTCGGCCAGCTCGATGACCTCCGGCCGGCAAAAAGCGGTCAGCCGTTTCAGATATTCTCGGCAGGCGTCGGCATAATAGGGCTCCTTCAACCGCCCCTGGCACAGCACGCTCACACGCAGCACGGCGACACCTCCACCTCCAGACAGCCCAGCTCCGGGGCCAGGAACAGCTCCGCGCCGGTGCCCTCCAGGCCGCGGCAGACGGTGCGCCGGGCCAGAGAGGGGAGGTTGTTATTTTTGGAAAGATGGCCCAGTACGATCCGGCCCGTGCCCTGCCGGGCCAGCACGGCCGCCAGCCAGGTGCACTCCGCGTTGGAGAGGTGGCCCCGGTCGGAGAGGATGCGCCGTTTCAGATAAGCGGGGTAAGGGCCCGCCCGGAGCATGGCCTCGTCGTGGTTGGCCTCGATAAGCGCCGTGTCCGCCCCGGCGAAGTACCGGAGCATATCCGGCGTGACACAGCCGGTGTCGGTGGCGGTCACCAGCACGGCTCCGTCCGCCTCCAGCCGGTAGCCCACGCTCCCGGCGGCGTCGTGGCAGGTGGGAAAGGCCGTCACGGTCATGCATCCCAGAGAGAGGGGCCGCTCCGGCTCGATGGCGCGTATATACGGACATACCCCCGGGAACGACCGGCGCAGCGCGTCCGCCACAGTCCCAGGGGCATAGACCGGCACGGGAAACCGCTTGAGAAAAACGGGAAGCCCTGAGATGTGGTCTGAATGTTCGTGGGTGATAAAGATGCCGTCCAGGCCGGCGGGGTCTGCCCCCGCCGCGGTCACGGCGGCGCCGATGCGCCGCGCGGAGAGCCCCGCGTCCAGCAGCACGGCCCGTCCGCCGCCCCGGACCAGGGCGCAGTTGCCCGTGGAACCGCTGGCGAATACGGTCAGACGCATGTCATCCGGCGATCCAGCCGGCGCTGTGCTGCCCGTCGGGGAGATCCGGTTCGTCCACGCAGCAGATGTCTGCGCCCAGGGCCCGGAACTTGCCTACCAGATTCTGGTAGCCCCGCTCGATATAGCTGATGTCCTCCACCTTGGTGACGCCGCTGGCGGCCAGCCCGGCGATGACCACGGCGGCGCCGGCCCGCAGGTCACAGGCTTTTACGGTGGCGCCGGTGAGATGGTCCACGCCCTGGACAAAGGCGGATTGGTCCTCCACCTGGATGTTGGCGCCCATCTTCTTCAGCTCGCCTACGTATTTGAACCGGCCGTTGCTCCACACGCCCTCCGTCACCACGCTCACGCCGGGGGCGCAGCAGAGCACCGCCGTCATCTGCGGGTGCATGTCGGTGGGGAAGCCGGGATAGGGCATGGTCTTCAGGTTCGCCCGGTGGAGGGGACCCTCCCGGCGGACAAGGACATAGTCGTCGCCTTCCTCGACTTGAACGCCCATCTCCCGCAGTTTGGAGGAGATGCATTCCAGGTGCTTGGGGATCACGTTGGAAACGCGGATGGTCCCGCCGGCGGCGGCCACCGCGGCCATATAGGTGCCCGCCTCGATCTGGTCGGGGATGAGGGTATAGGAGCCGCCGTGGAGTTGTTTCACGCCCCGGATCTTGATCACATCGGTGCCCGCGCCCCGCACGTCCGCGCCCATGGAGTTGAGGAAGTTGGCCAGATCCACGATGTGGGGCTCGCGGGCCACGTTTTCGATGACCGTGCGGCCGTCCGCCGTGGCGGCGGCGATCATGATGTTGATGGTGGCGCCCACGGAAACTTTGTCCAGATAGACGGTGGTGCCCTTCAGCCGGCCGCCCTTGGCGGCGGCGCGGATGAACCCGCCGTTCACGTCCATGTCCGCCCCCAGGGCCGTCAGGCCCTTGATGTGCTGGTCGATGGGCCGCTCGCCGAAGTTGCAGCCTCCCGGCATGGTGCTCCGGGCACGGCCGAACCGGCCCAGCATGGCGCCGATCAGGTAATAGCTGGCCCGGATCTTCCGGGTCAGTTCCCACATCTTTTCCGGCAGTATATCCATCTGCACATGGGTGCAGTCCAGTTCCACGGTGGTGCGGTTGATCATATTTACTTTTGCGCCCAGATAGGTGAGGATATGCAAAAGCGTGTCGGTGTCGCTGATCTCAGGAAGGTTTTCCAGACGGCACACGCCCCGGACCATAAGAGCCGCCGGAATGATGGCCACGGCCGCGTTTTTCGCGCCGGATATCTCCACTTCACCCCGGAGGGGGTTGCCGCCTTGAATCACATACTTTTCCATAGAAACTCCCAATGATATGTATTGACCGCCGGGTCCGGAGGCCCGGCCCGATGGGGATGAATGGTAAAGTTACTGATACTATACCATATCTGCGGGGGAAAATCAATTCCCGGATAGGATCTTTGCCGCCCGCAGAGCGCCTACCACCGTCTTGGCGTCGTGGACCTGGTCGTTTTCCGCCATCTCCACCAGCTGGGACAGGGGGATCTTTTCCACGTCCAGAAACTCGTTGGGATCGGGGTGGGCCTGGCCCTGGCGAAGGTCTGTGGCCAGGAACAGGTATAGCTTTTCCGTGGAGATGCCGGGCGATACATAGATGTATCCCATCTCCCGCCACGCCGCGGCCTCCAGACCGGTCTCTTCGCTCAGCTCCCGCATGGCCGCCGGAAGGGGATCTTCGCCCTTTTCCAGCTTTCCCGCCGGCAGCTCCAGCAAGGTCCGGCTGAAAGGATAGCGGTACTGGCGCACCACGGCCACCTGTCCGCCGCTG
This sequence comes from uncultured Oscillospiraceae bacterium, assembly GCA_947626905.1. Lineage (GTDB taxonomy): Bacteria > Bacillota > Clostridia > Oscillospirales > Oscillospiraceae > CAJOIG01. The sequence goes on along the minus strand of CANQUE010000023.1, from coordinate 12,246 downwards.
TCCACCGCCGCCACGCAGACCCCGCCGGGGTGGTGGACCACTTCCCGGATGGTGCGCACGCCGTTGTCCAGCTCCACCATGTCCTCTGTCAGATCCACGACTACCCCCTGGTAGGTGCTTATCCGGCGTATGGGCCGTTCTTCCGATCGCAAGATGCATGCCCCCTTTGCAAATGCCGGCCGGAGCCGGGAACAGGTTACATAATACCGTGTTTCACCCAGTATAACACGTCTTGTGACAAATTACCACATTTTTATTCTATGCGTTTGCACTTTCTTTGCATTATAATCATCATGCGGATCTTTTGTGCGCGGGAGGACATACATAATGAGAACGGTTCAGGCCACGGACACGGCGGTGTCCATATGGATCACCCGGGAGGCGGCGCCCACCGGGGAGCAGATGCTCCGGCTGGTGCGCCAGGCGCTGGAGGACCAGGGACTGGCCCCCTGGCGGGAAACGGAGGCGGAGTGCTTTGCCGCGGGAGAGGATACCCTGGTGATCGCCCGTCCCGGCCGCGCCAGACGGGTGGGGTTCTATTTTTGCGGCCTGGAGGAGCTTTTGGGCGGGGCGCTGGCCTGTCCGGAGGAGGAGAGCTGTCTGTATGCCCTGGAAGACGGATACATGCTCGTCCTGGCGCCGGAGCACGCCGCTCCGGCGCTGTATGAATACGGCCAGCGGCGGAGCGTGGGGGCGGATTGGGAGGAACACGCCCGGGAACAGGGGATGTGTCTGATCCGAAACGGCGCGCTGGGTACCCTGCGGCGCTTTTTTTCGCGGTGAGGGCGTGATAAACTTACGGACTGTAAACTTTTTTCAAACACTGGTCCGAACCGTTTGCCAAAAAGGGAAAGATACTGTATAATCTATCTGACACAGCCCGGGGGAGGTGACGGCCATGCCGGTGAAGGGAAAGGGCACAAAGACCATCGCGGATAACCGGAAGGCCCGGCACGACTACTTCATCCTGGACCGTTTTGAGGCGGGCATCGAGCTGACCGGCACGGAGGTGAAGTCCATCCGCGCGGGGACGCTGAACCTGAAGGACTGCTACGCCAGAGTGAAAAACGGGGAGCTCTGGGTAAAGGGGATGCACATCAGCCCCTATAAGCAGGGCAGCTGGTTCAACGTCGACCCGGACCGGGACAGGCGGCTTTTGATGCACCGCAGGGAGATCCTCCGCCTGGGAGCGAAGGTGCAGCAGGAGGGGCTGGCTCTGGTGCCGCTGAGTCTGTATTTCAAAGACAGTCTGGTGAAAGTGGAGCTGGGGCTGTGCAAGGGCAAAAAGCTCTACGACAAGCGCAGCGATGCGGCGGAAAAGAGCGCCCGCCGCGAAATGGATCGGAAATTCAAGGAGGCTAACGCATGAAAAATCCCATTGTGACCATCCGGATGCAGGACGGCGGCGTCATCAAGGCGGAGTTGTATCCGGATATCGCGCCCAATACGGTGAACAACTTTATCTCCCTGGTGCAACAGGGCTTTTACAACGACCTGATCTTCCATCGGGTCATCCCCGGCTTTATGATCCAGGGCGGCTGCCCTCAGGGCAACGGCACCGGCGGCCCCGGCTATTCCATCCCCGGGGAGTTCGCGGCCAACGGCTACCCCAACGATCTGCGCCATACCCGGGGCGTGCTCTCCATGGCCCGGGCCATGGACCCGGATTCCGCCGGGAGCCAGTTTTTCATCATGCATGAGGACGCGCCTCATCTGGACGGACAGTATGCCGCGTTCGGACAGGTGCTGGAGGGCATGGACGTGGTGGATAAGATCGCCGCCACAAAGACCGGCTGGGGCGACAAGCCCCTGACGCCCCAGGTCATGCACAAAGTCACGGTGGACACCTTCGGCCAGGAGTATCCCGCGCCGAAGAAGGTATAATTTCAGTATCGTTCGTTCTCATGTCGCGCGCCCGCAGGCGGGCGCGCTCCGAGGGGCTGCAATGGTTTCGACGGGGGCGTGGGGGCGGAATAAGCGGGCGGATGACCCGGACATCCTTAAAACTGGGAACCTTTCAAAGTAACTGAGAACGACAACACCGTTCTGGCCGCCGCTTAAGGCAGGCCCGTCCAGCCCGGGAGCGCTGCGGCCCGGGGCCTGGGCGTCGACTAGCAGCGTCCGTGCGTGCGCAAAGCTTTGAGCGCACCATGCATAATGAAGCTACCTGACCCGTATCGCGTGACGGCTTGCGCCGGGAAGGGGAAGAGCGCGAAAGCGTAAAATAACCGCCTGCGCCCGGAGAAAGTTCCGCTGAAGTGCTTTCGGACAGGGGTTCGATTCCCCTCAGCTCCACCAATCCCGGAGGCCTTGATTTTCAAGGCTTCCGGGACTTTTTCTTGCTTTTTTCAAAAACTCTGCGACCAACGCCGATAAAATCGTACTTATGGGGTGAAAGCCTTTAAGATTCAAATGAGGGAGGTGAACGCATGGATGACTTGGCAATAATTGAGTTGTACTTTGCGCGCAACGAAAAGGCAATCGAAGAGACCGACAAAAAATATGGAAAGCTGTGTTTTAGTGTGGCGAATAATATTCTGTTCAATGATGAAGATTCCGAGGAATGTGTAAACGATACATATCTGAGTGTTTGGAACAAAATCTCACCCACACGCCCAAATAGTTTTATGGCTTTTATTTGTCAGATCGCCCGTTTTGTGTCTATGAAGAAGCTGGATTTTAACCGCGCGTTGAAGCGATCTCAAAACATAACGGTATCATACTCTGATCTGGAGGATGTGCTGCCGAGCAATCATTTTTCCACGGATTGGGAATACGCAGATGTCGGCAAGGCAATTAGCGAGTTCCTTCGGGAAGAAAAAGAAGTTTCACGCAATGTATTTATCCGTAAATATTATTTCTTTGATTCGATCAGCGACATTGCACAACGATACTCTTTTACTGAAAGTAAAGTCAAAAACATGCTGTATCATTCCCGTATTAAGTTGAGAGCGTTTTTGAGGAAAGAAGGTGTTGAGGTATGACGAACACACCCAAATTGGCTATTGCCATCGGATATATTGACGATGACCTTGTAACCGGAGCGGTTGCGTATATGCCTGCCCAAAGTAAAACAAAAATCGCATGGTTTCGCCATGCAATCGTAGCGGCTTGTCTGTGTCTTGCTGTTGTTGGTGTATTCCGTGTTTTGCCTTACGAAAACTGGTTTGAACACCATGCAGAAGATCCGAATTGGGAAAAGACACACTATGAAACGATTGCCCTTGCTGATATTGAAGCTGTTTGTGGTACTGATCTGCTTTTAGACAGGATGGCTCTGACTGATAGCTATTTCAGCCATTACAACCTTGAAATCATTGAGAACGGCTCTTTTGAAAATACAGCGGATTGGAAATCTTTGTCTGTTGATTTGAACTATGGCAATGCAATTATCGACCCAGATAGTGACAATCTTTTCTGCTTCATTTCCTTTGACGGCTCTACGGATGGTATCTATATTCCGGATTTTCTCAATGATGCTGCCACCATAGAAGTGAACGGATATACTGTCAAATACAACGAAATGAGTTCGGACGAAGCCGCAGCAGATGGATTAACTTTGGGCAGCAAGCTTGATTACCACGGCTGGGCAAAATTCACTCACAATGGGTACGCATACTATATTGCTACTAATTCTGATAATCCAGACTTCTTTGAAATGACTTTGGAGCAACTGTTCAAATAAGTACCATTTCCCATTGCAAACGCTCCGCTGGGCCTCGTAACGATCGGGTTCTCAACGGCGGGCCAGGCTCTCCGGGACGGACGCATCTGCAAAAACGGCCTCAGAATCAACGACGGCGGCGGTGCCGGGTTGGGACCCGGACCGTCGCCGTGTTTTGTTTGTCGATCCGAAACGGGGGATCAGTCGATGTGCATGTATTTCTTCAGGAATGCGGCCATCCGGGGATAGCAGTCCAGCTGGTTTTTCACCTTGCTGATGCCGTGGCCCTCGTCCTCGTAGCAGATGTACTCCACCACGTGGCCCCGCTGGCGCAGGGTGCCGACCACCTGCTCCGCCTCCTCGGCGGGGACGCGGGGGTCGTTGCGGCCCTGGATGACCATCAGGGGCGCCTGGATGTCGTCGATCTTGGCGATGGGAGAAACCTCCCGCAGGATGTGGCGGTGGTGGGCCAGGGAGCCGTACTCCGTCTCCCGGTGGGCCCGGCGGTACTCCGCCGTGTTCTCCAGGAAGGTCTCCAGGTTATACATGCCCACGGTATCAATGGCGCAGCACCACAGATCCGGCAGACGGGTGGCGCAGGACAGGGTCATGAAGCCGCCGTAGCTCATGCCGGTGACCGCCATGCGGTCCTTGTCGGCGATGCCCTCCTTCACCAGGTATTCCACCAGACTGCCGATGTCCTTGACGCTGTCCAGACGCTTTTCCACGTCGTCCAGATGGGTGTAGGTCTTGCCATAGCCGGTGCTGCCCCGGACGTTGGGGGCCGCCACCGCGATGCCCTCGCCCACCAGGTACTGGATGAACGCGTTGTAGGAGGAAAGCTCCTGGCCCTCCGGGCCGCCGTGGATCTCCACCACCACCGGCAGGTTCTTGGGCTCCACGCCGTGGGGAACATACAGCCAGAAGGGGACCTCCAGGCCGTCGAAGGAGTGGTAGCGCATGAGCTGGGGCTCGCACAGGCTGTCGGCGGACAGGCCGTTCAGATCGGAGTAGGTCAGAGGATACAGGCTGTCCTTGTCCAGATCCAGCAGCCAGATATTCTCCGGGCGCTTGCCGCTGCTGACGGTGAAGAGCAGCTTGTGGCCCTTGGGGGACCAGGACATGGTGCTGTAGTTGCTGATGACGCCCTTGGGAGGCTGGGGGCAGTTGACCTCCTCGTTGTTGTTGCACAGATCATAGATGTGCATCCGCAGGAAGCTGTCCTCGTTGACGGTGACGGCCAGATACCGGTCGTCGGCGGAGAGGGCGATGTGCTCCACCTCCCAGGGGAAGGCGAGGTAGCGCTCCATCTTGCCGGCGGCGATGTCGTAGTGGGCCACGTAGGGGTACTCGCTGTCCCGGTCGGTGACCAGGAAGAAGCCGGCGGAGTCATGGCGCCAGGTGGGATTGACCTCGGCGGAGATCTTCTCGTCGGCGGGGACGCGCACGGCCTTGCCGGTGGTCAGATCCAGCATCCACAGGGCGTTGTTGGAGGTGCCCAGCAGCTTGTTGTACAGCAGGTACTGACCGTTGGGGGACAGGGCGTCGCCGGCGGGCCAGTTATAATGGTCGTCGTTTTGCAGGACCATCTTCTTCTCGCCGGTGGCGACGTCGCAGGTCCAGATGTCGAAGGTCTGGGGCACCCGGACGTTGCTGGCGTAGGAGACGGTCTTCCCGTCCGGGGACAGGCCGCCCAGGAAGTTGCGGGCCTCCGGCGTGCCGGTCAGGTCCCGGGGCTCCTGGCTGTCCTTTTCCAGCAGATAGACCTGCTCATGCTCGTTGCCGCCCTTATCCATGCAGAAAAGGATGCTGCCGGTCTGGGGGTGGCCCTTGATGGACCAGATCCGGTCGTCGCCGAAGGAGCGCTGGCGCTGCTTGCCGGTGGTCAGGTTCATTTCCCATACCCGGGGGCCGCCCTCGCCCAGGCGGATATAGGCGATGGTCTCGCCGTCGTCCAGCCACACCGCATTGCGGGCGGTGCTTGTCCGGAGCAGGCTTTCCAATCTGTTCATATACCGATGCCCTCCTTATTCGTTGGTCTTGATGTCGTGATCGTGCAGGTACTTGCCCACCAGCAGCCCGCACTCCAGCTGGATGGACACCAGCTTGCGGATGGGGACCACCTCATACTGGATCTCCCGCTCCAGCTCGTCGGTCAGCTCCTTGTGGTGGACGATGGCGATATCCCGGGCGTTCTTCAGGGCCGCCTCTTTGTCCGGGTCGGTCTCGCCGGCCTTGGCCATGGCGTCCAGCTCGTACTCATTGGCGCGGATCAGCATGCCGTAGCTGAGGGCCTTGTAGAACCGGGACATGAGAAGGTTGTCGAACTCCTCCGCCACGGTGGCGGTCTTGTCAAATTCGGGGTTGGTGTTGACCATCTGGCGGGTGGCGTCGTTGCTCCGCTCGGAGGTAAAGGCCTCCAGAGCCAGACGGAAGGGGTTCAGAGGCTGGAAGTACTGGTTGGACAGCTTCATGGTGTCCACCAGATACTTGTTGCTGGCCTCGTCCATATCCAGGCTCTTCAGCACCGCGTCCTTGCGCTTCATGGTGCCCTGGGACTGGTCCATGATCCGCTTGTCGAAGAAATAGGGCAGCTCCGTCAGCAGGGTGAAGCTGCCGTACTTGGTCCGGGCATAACTCTCGCTGCAGTTGCCCACGTTGAACCGGGCGCCGATGTCCGTGCCGGCGGGGGCGTACTTCTCCATGTAATCGTACTCCTGCTCGATGCCCAGGGCCTGGTAGATGGCGGGGGCATAGGCCACGCAGTAGGGGGCCTCGGGCTCGCCCAGGTTCAGGGGCACCTGCACCTTGTTGGCGGCGGCGTACATCTCGTCGTAGAGGGAGGGCAGAGCCTTGGACATATACCAATAGACCCCGCCGAAGCCGGCGTTGTGGAGGGAGTAGATGAAGGCGGGCCGGATCTGGTCGATCAGGGCCATCATGGCCTTGGTCTCGGGGATGGAGTTGTGGAAGTGCAGATCCTTATAGTCCACGGGGAACGTCCAGTCCACCTGGCGGTGGCCGGCGGGACGGAAGAAGTTGCGGGAGTAGTTATAGATGGTATAGGGCCCCTTCAGCCACTTCTCGTTCAGACGCAGGCCGTCGGCGTCCCAGGCCTTGACGATATACCAGGTGTAGTCCAGCTCGTCCCGCAGGGCCTTGTTGCTGGCCAGATTCTCGGTGAAGTACTCCAGCATCATGGTGCCGATGGGCTCGTTGGGATGGGGGCAGCCGAACATCAGCGCGTTCTTGGAGCCGCTGCCGATCTTCAGGCACAGGATGGGATAGTCGTCCTTGGTCCGGCCCATCTCAAAGATGGACACCACATCGGGGTATTTTTCCGCCAGCGCCCGGGAGCTGGCGTCCAGCTCCTCTACGGTGAGGAATTCCTTGTAGTCGGGGATGTTCTCCAACAGCTGTTGGAACACTTTGCTCATTGCCATATCGCGATCACTTCCTTGTCATAAAATACATACCCATACAATTTCAGAGCACACTTTCGTATGCTCTGAAATTATATAGGATATTTACTGCTTCGTCAACGCGAATGTCAGTGTTTTAAGGGGATTGGCCGTTTCTTTGGGGTGATCCGCTCTTTTCAGAGACAGGGATCAGTCAAAGTAAGCGTGGCTCCAATCCTCCCAGCTCCACTGGCCTTCGCCCTCGTCGGGCGTGCCGTGCAGGTTGCTGACCGTGGCGGTGTAATCGGCGTAGCCCACAACGTTGATCATGGGCAGCTCCTCGACGATGATCTTCTGGGCGGCCTTGTACAGCTCAGCGCGCTTCTCCGTATCGCCGGTAGCGGCGGCCTCAGCGCACAGACGGTCGAACTCGGCATTGCTCCAAGCGCCGTAGTTGCTGTTGGAGCCGGTGCCCAGACGGGTGGCGAGAGCGGCGGGGTCGGGGCCCATGAAGCCGCCCTGGGACTCCATCATGAAGTTGCGCTCCTGGCTGACCTTCTGGGACCAGGCGTTGTACTCGGACAGGTTCATCGTGATCTCGATGCCGGCCTCAGCGCAGCTGGCGATGATCAGGTTGGCCATATCCTGCATGCCCTCGAACACGTCCCACACGATGCCGGTGACATAGAAGCCGTTCTCATCCTGGGTGTAGCCGGCGTCCTCGAGGACCTGCTTGGCGGCCTCGATGTCCTGCTTGGGATAGGTGTCCTCGGTGTTGGAGCACCAGGAGACCACGGAGGGATAAGCGCTGTACTCAGGCGGCATGATGCCGGCATAAGCCTTCTCGCTGACTTCCTCACGGTTGATGCACAGGGCGATGGCCTGACGGACGGCGAGGTCGCCGACGATCGGGTCATTCATGTTGAAGATGATGCGGTAGGGGGAAGGATAGGTATCGGGGACCATGTTGAAGTCGGGGTTGCCCAGCATCTGGGAGACGCTGTTGGAGGGGAAGGTCTGCATGTAGTCCACTTCGCCGTTCAGCATGGCCTGGACAGCGGTGGCGTCGTCAGGAATGATGGAGAAGATCAGCCGGTCGATCTTGGGAGCGCCGGCATAGTAGTCCTCGTTGGCCACCAGGGTGGTGTTGGAGCCCTGGGTGTAGCTCTCGATCTTGAAGGGGCCGCAGCCGACGACCTGCATGGGGTCGGTGGAGGCGGGGTTATCTTCCCAAGGCTGGCCGTTGTCGAAGATGTGCTGGGGCAGAATGAACGTGCCATACCAGCCCAGACGGGCCACGAAGGACACGTCGGCGGTGTTCATGTGGAAGACCACCGTCAGGGGATCGATGACCTCGATGGTGTCGACGATGTCCATGCTGCTGCTGAAGTAGGTTTCGGGATGCTCTTTGACGTAGTCGAAGGTGTACTTGACGTCGTCAGCGGTCAGAGCCTCGCCGTCCCACCACTTCTGGCCGTCCTTCAGGTGGAAGGTGATGGTCATGCCCTCGTCGGTGACGTCCCAGGACTCAGCCGCTTCGGGGATGACGGTCTTGGTGTGGTCCAGGCAGGTCAGACGGACATAGACGTTCTGAGCGATGCTGTACAGGTTGTCGTCAGACTGGTAGGTGGGGTTCCAGGTCTTGGGGTCGCCGGTCTCACGCACGATCACGGTGTTCATGGTGGAGGCGGGCGCCTCAGGCTCCTCGGCCTCTTCGGCCTCCTCGCCGCCCTCTTCAGCAGCGGGCTCCTGGGTCTCGCCGCTCTCGGCAGCAGGCTCTTCGGTCTTGCTGTCGCTGGAGCTGCCGCCGCAGCCGCTCAGCAGCGCGCACAGCATGACCAGACTGAGCAGCAGAGCAATCAGTCTCTTCGTCTTGTTCATTGTTTCCTCCTATAAAAAATGTATTGTAAAGCTTCCCCTAGAAGCAAGGGAACAGGGTTATTTCCCGGCCAGGTGGCAGGTGGCATAGTGGGTGCCGCCCAGGTCGGTGCGTTCCGGATAGCTCTTGAAGCACTCCTCCGTGGCCATGAAGCAGCGGGGGGCGAAGTAGCAGCCGGGACCGGGGTTGATGGGGGTGGGGGGCTCGCCCTCGATGGAGATCTCCTCGTGGGCCTCAAAGGGGTCCACCGACGCGCAGTTGGAGATCAGAGCCCGGGTGTAGGGGTGCTGGGGGTTCTTGACCACCTCGTCGGCGGTGCCGTACTCCACGATGCGGCCCAGGTACATGACGGCGATGTTGTCGGACACATACCGGGTCAGGGCGATGTCGTGGCTGATGAACATGACGGCGGCGTTTTGGTTCCGGGCCAGGTCCACCAGCATGTTGATGATATCCGCGCGGACCGACACGTCCAGCATGGACACCGGCTCGTCCGCGATGATGAAGCTGGGCTTCAGGAACATGGAGCGGATGATGGAGATCCGCTGCAGCTGGCCGCCGGACAGCTCGTGGGGATAGCGGGACAGGATGTCCTCCGCCGGCCGCAGACCGCCGGCCTCCAGGGCATCGATGCACATCTGGATGCGCTCTTCCGTGGTCTCGCCGATGTGGTGCTGGCTGAGAACGCGCAGCAGGATCTTCTGGATGGTGTCCCGGGGGGTGAAGGTGTCAAAGGGGTTCTGGAAGATGATCTGCACGTGACGGCGGAACTTCTTGGGGTCCTCCTTCAGCATCTGCTCGGTGGAGACGCCGTTGATGAGGACGTTGCCGCTGGTGGGCGGCTCCAGCCGGACCAGCACGCGGCCCAGGGTGGACTTGCCGCAGCCGGACTCGCCGATCACGCCCAGGATCTCCCCCCGCTCGACGGTGAGGTTGATGCCGTCCACGGCCTTGACCAGCGGGCGCTCCTCGCCCCGCTTGTGAAACAGCTTTCCGTCCTTATGGGGATAGAACTTCTGGACGTCCTGGATCTGGATATAAGCGGAATTGTTCTCCATGGTCCTCACCTCTCCTCACAGCGCCAGCAGGCGGCCAGGCCGTTGCCGACGTCCATCATAGGCGGCTTCTCCTTGCGGCAGCGATCCGTCGCGTAGGGGCAGCGGGGGGCGAACACGCAGCCCGGGAGCTCCTTGGAGAGATCGGGCAGGAAGCCGGGGATGGACTCCAGCTTGGTGTTCTCTCCCTTCAGAGAGGGGAACGACCGCTGCAGGCCCATGGTGTACGGGTGGTTGGGTTTGGTCAGCACGTCCTTGACCATGCCGAACTCCACCAGCTCGCCGGCGTACATGACCGCCACCTTGTTGCAGGTGGTGGCCACCACGGACATGTCGTGGGTAATCATGATGCGGGTGGTCTCCAGGGTCTCCTCCATCTCCACGATCTCCTTCAGGATCTGGCCCTGGGTGACCACGTCCAGCGCGGTGGTGGCCTCGTCGAAGATCAGCAGCTGGGGGTGGTGCATCAGACTGATGGCGATGGCCATACGCTGGATCATGCCGCCGCTCATCTCATGGGGATAGAGGCGGTAGACCCGCTCCGGCAGGTTGACCAGCTTGAGAAGCTCCATGGCCCGCTCCCGGATCTCCTCGGAGGTGGCGTTGGGGTAATGCACCCGGTAGATGTCCTCGAACTGGGTGGAGATGCGGTGGACGGGGCTGAGGGCGTTCATGGCCTTCTGGAACACCACGGCGATCTTGACCCAGCGGAGCTTGTTCATCTCGCTCTCCGGGATGGACAGCAGATCCTGTCCCTCGAAGATGGCCTCGCCGGTGATCTCGGTGGAATGGGGGTGGAGCCGGAGAAGGGCGGTGGCCAGGGTGGACTTGCCGCTGCCGGATTCGCCCACCAGACCCAGAGAGTCGCCCTTGTCGATGGAAAAGCTGACGTCGCGCACCGCCATGACCCGGCGGACCTTGTTGACGTACGTGACGTTCATGTTTTTGATGGTCAGTAAGTTTTCCACTATTTGTTACCCCCTTGCGAATACTTGGGGTTGAGCACGTGGTTCAGTCCGTCGCCCAGCATATAGAAGATGATGACGGTGATGATGATGGCGATGCCGGAGAACGCCGACACCCACCAGGAGGTGGTGATGTACTCCTTGCCCTGGTAGATCATCTGGCCCCAGGAGATGATGGTGGGGTCGCCCAGACCCAGGAACGACAGCGAAGCCTCGGTCAGGATGGCGCCGGCCATGCCGCGGGTGGTGTTGGCGATGACGGGGAAGATGCCGTTGGGCAGGATGTACTTGAAGAGGATCTGGGTCTTCGTCTCGCCCAGGGCGATGGCGCTCTTGACGAACGTCCGCTCCCGCAGGGACAGGGCCTGGGCCCGCATCAGCTTGGCGTTGCTGGACCAGGTAGTCAGACCGATGACGATCATCACGTTTCGGATGTTGCTGCCGAACAGGGAGATGATCAGCATAATCAGGAAGAAGGTGGGGATCATCAGGAAGATGTTGATGATCTCAGATACCACGGTATCCACCTTGCCGCCCAGGTAGCCGCCCAGGCCGCCCACCAGCACGCCGATGACGCCGGAGATCAGGGAGGCGATCAGGGCCACCTTCAGGGAGGTGCGCACGCCGTAGATCAGCATGCTGTACACGTCCTGCCCCATGTGGTTGGTGCCCAGCAGATGGCCGTTGACGCCGGGGGCGGCCAGCACGTCCGGCCCGTAGAAGTAGGGGTCGTCGGTGGCCAGAACACTGGCGAAAACGATGATGAACAGCAGGATCAGCACGCCGATGACGCCGGACAACATCTGCCGGTCGCTGCGGACCATGTCCCAGCTTTTTTTCACAAATTTCTTCACTGCCTTCACCGCCTTTATTCGTACCGGATCCGCGGATCAAGGAACGCGTACGCGATGTCCGTGATGATCATCACGATGACCACGGAGATGCTCATCACCAGGTACACGCCCATCAGGGTGGGATAGTCACGCTGGTTGATGGCAGTCAGCGTCAGCCGTCCGATGCCGGGCCAGGAGAAGACGATCTCGATCAGGGACACGCCCGTGATCAGAAACGCCATGGAGATGCCGAACATGGTGACGGTGGGAAGGATGGCGTTGCGGAAGATGTACTTGCGGAAGATCTTTTTCTCGCTCATGCCGGTAGCCCGCATGGTGGTGATAAAATCCTCGCTGGTGACCTGGAGGATAGAAGACTTAGCGATGCGGAAGTAGCCGGGCATGGTGATGATGACCAGCGTCAGGCACGGAAGAATCATGTGGTGGAG
>CANQUE010000022.1 GCA_947626905.1 uncultured Oscillospiraceae bacterium | reverse complement strand
GAATTCGGGAGCTTCCTGCTCCTCTCTGCGGCGGGGCCGCCGATCGTTCTGATAAGCCATTTCGTTTCCTCCTCCCTTAGAATTTCAGGCCGCCCTCGCGGGCGCCCTCAGCCAGGGCCTGCACGCGGCCATGATAGACATAGCCTCCGCGGTCGAAGACCACGGTCTCCACGCCGGCCTTGACGGCACGCTCGGCAACCATCTTGCCCACCTTTTTGGCGGCCTCCTGGTTGGAGCCCACGCCCTCGAAGTCCTTCTCGTTGCTGGCAGCGGCCGCCAGGGTCTTGCCGGCCACGTCGTCGATGACCTGGGCGTAAATGTGTTTTTCGCTGCGGAAGACGCAAAGACGGGGACGCTCAGGCGTGCCTTTGATCTTGAAGCGCAGACGAGAGTGACGTCTGTCACGCTTTGCCTTCGTATCGGGTCTTGAAACCATTTAAGCACACCTCCCTTATTTCGCGCCGGTCTTGCCTTCCTTGCGGATGATGACCTCGTCGGCGTACTTGATGCCCTTGCCCTTGTAGGGCTCAGGCGGACGCTTGCCGCGGACATCGGCCGCAAACTGGCCGACCTTCTGTTTGTCGATACCCTTGACGATGACCTGGTTGGGGTTGGGGACCTCGGTGGTGATGTCCTCGGTGTCGGGGACGATGACCTGATGGCTGTAGCCCAGGTTCATCACCAGATTCTTGCCCTCCTTGGCGGCACGGTAGCCCACGCCGTTGATCTCCAGAGTCTTGGAGAAGCCCTCGGTCACACCCACCACCATGTTGTGGATCAGGGTGCGGGTCAGGCCGTGCACGGAGCGGCTCATGGCCTCGTCGTCGGGGCGCTTGACGTGCAGCACGGCGCCGTCAACCTCGACGGTCATCGCGGGGGAAATGGTCTGGGTAAGGGTGCCCTTGGGGCCCTTGACGGTGATCTCGTTGCCTTCGCCCACCGTGACGGTGACGCCAGCGGGGATGGCGACAGGCGCTCTGCCGATTCTAGACATTCCAGCTACCTCCTTACCACACGAACGCCAGGACTTCGCCGCCGACATGGAGCTTGCGGGCTTCCTTGTCGGTCATGATGCCCTTGGAGGTGGAGATGATGGCGATGCCCAGACCGCGCAGCACGCGGGGCAGCTCGTCGGCCCCGGCGTAGACCCGGAGGCCGGGCTTGGACACGCGGCGCAGGCCGGTGATGGCCTTCTCCTTGCCGGGGAGGTACTTGAGGGTGATGCGGATGACGCCCTGGGTGCCGTCGTCCACGAGCTGATAGCTCTTGATATAGCCCTCGTTGAGGAGTATATCGGCGATGGCCTTCTTCATTTTGGACGCGGGCACGTCCACGGTCTCATGCTTGGCCGTTCCGGCGTTGCGGATGCGGGTCAGCATATCTGCGATGGGGTCAGTGATCTGCATGGATGTTCCTCCTTCATTCAGAGTTACCGCCCTATGGCGGTGGATGCCGTGAGGTTCCGGGTCAATACGCGATTGAAGCTCGGCCTTTCACGGTGTTGTATACCAAGCCCCGACCCCTCGGGGCTCAATACCTGAAAACACGTCTGTTCCCAGGGCCGGATTTTCCGGCCCTGGGGACATGGATTCGTCCCGTTCGGCTTTACCAGGAAGCCTTGCGCACACCGGGGATCTGGCCCTTATAAGCCAGATTGCGGAAGCAGATACGGCAGATGCCGTAATTCCGCAGATAGGCGTGGGGACGGCCGCAGATCTTGCAGCGGTTATACTTCCGGGTGGAAAACTTCGCCGGAGCCTGCTGCTTGAGCTTCATAGAAAGTTTAGCCATTACGTTTCTCCTCCTTAGCCTGCAAACGGCGCGCCCATGAGCTTCAGGAACTCCCGGGCCTCTTCGTCGGTCTTGGCGGTGGTGCAGATGGCGATGTTCATGCCGCGGAGCTTTTCGATCTTATCGTAATCGATCTCCGGGAAGATGATCTGCTCCTTCAGACCGAGGGAGTAGTTGCCGCGGCCGTCGAAGGCGTCCGGGCTGATGCCGCGGAAGTCGCGGACCCGGGGCAGCGCCACGTTGAACAGCCGGTCCAAAAACTCCCACATCCGCTCCTGGCGGAGGGTGACCTTCACGCCCACCTTCATGCCCTCGCGCAGCTTGAAGTTGGCGATGGACTTGCGGGCGGTGGTGGCCACGGCCTTCTGGCCGGTGAGAGCGGTGATCTCCTTGATGACGTTGTCCAGCGCCTTGGCGTTGTCCTTGCAGTCGCCGCAGCCCACGCTCACCACGATCTTGTCCAGGCGGGGGATCTGCATGGAGGATTTGTACTGGAACTTCTGCATGAGGGCGGGAGCGACCTCATTGACATACATTTCTTTCAGTCTGGCCATTGCTTCCTCCTCCTTACAGCTCCGCGCCGCACTTGCGGCAGACACGGACGCTCTTGCCATTCTTGTCGGCATGGCCCACGCGGGTGGACTTGCCGCACTTGGGGCAGACGACCTGTACCTTGCAGGCATAGATGGGGGTCTCCATCTTGATGATGCCGCCCTCTTCCTGCTGATTGCGGGGCTTGCGGTGACGGCTGGCCACGTTGACGCCGGCCACGATCACCTTGCCGCCCTTGGGGTCAGCCTTAAGGACCTTGCCCTTCTTGCCCTTGTCCTTGCCGGACAGGACGATAACGGTATCGTCTCTACGGATCTCCATTCCGACCGCCTCCTTAAATCACTTCCGGGGCCAGGGAGAGGATCTTCATATAATCCTTATCCCGCAGCTCACGGGCGACCGGTCCAAAAATACGGGTCCCGGTGGGGTTGCCATCCTCGCGGATCAGCACGGCGGCATTCTCGTCGAAACGGACATAGGTCCCGTCGGCCCGGCGCACGCCGCTGGCGGTGCGCACGATAACGGCCTTGACCACGTCGCCTTTCTTCACGCTGCCGCCGGGGGCCGCCTTGCGCACGGAAGCGACGATCACATCGCC
Organism: uncultured Oscillospiraceae bacterium; assembly: GCA_947626905.1. Lineage (GTDB taxonomy): Bacteria > Bacillota > Clostridia > Oscillospirales > Oscillospiraceae > CAJOIG01. Next base: position 30,589 of record CANQUE010000022.1, on the reverse strand, counting down.
GATGTTGCCGTACTTCCGGCGGGAACCGCCCAGAACGCGGATGGTCTTGATCTCCTTGGCGCCGGTGTTGTCGGCTACCTTGAGATAGGATTCAGCCTGTATCATTTCGACGCCTCCTTACTTCGCTTTTTCGATGATCTCCACCACGCGCCAGCGCTTGTCGCGGCTGAGGGGGCGGGTCTCCATCACCCGGACGCGGTCGCCGACGCCGCACTCGTTGTTCTCGTCGTGGGCCTTCAGGCGGTAGGTACGTCCGATGATCTTGTTATACTGCTTGTGGGCGACCCGGTCCTCCACGATGACGACCACGGTCTTGTCCATCTTGTCGGACACGACCTTGCCCACGCGGGTCTTTCTGGTGCTCGTTCTCACTTCGCTCATCTTCAAGCCTCCTTCTTCTCACGGATCACGGTCTTGACCCGGGCGATATCCCGGCGGACAGCGGGGATCTTCAGGGGGTTGTCAAGATGATTGGTGGCGTGCTGCATGCGGAGCATGAAAAGGTCCTTCTTGAGCTCAGCGAGCTTACCCTCCAGCTCGGTCACAGACAGGGAGCGTATCTCTTCAGCCTTCATCTGCTTCGCCTCCAGTCTCCTCGGCCGCGACACCCTCGCGGGCGATGAATTTGGTCTTGCAGGGCAGCTTGTGGCTGGCAAGGCGGATGGCCTCGCGGGCCGTGGCCTCGTCCACACCGGCGATCTCGAACAGCACGCGGCCAGGCTTGACCACGGCGACCCAGAACTCCGGAGCGCCCTTGCCGGAACCCATACGGGTCTCAGCCGGCTTCTTCGTAACAGGCTTGTCGGGGAAGATCTTGATCCAGACCTGTCCGCCGCGCTTCAGGTAACGGTTGATGGCCACACGGGCGGCCTCGATCTGGTTGGCGGTGATCCAGCAGGGCTCGGTAGCGACCATGCCGTAATCGCCGTAGGCGACGAAATTGCCGCGGGAGGCCTTGCCCCGCATACGGCCGCGCTGGACGCGGCGGTATTTCACACGTTTCGGCATCAGCATTATGCGTTGCCTCCTTCCTTGGGAGCAGGGGCAGCCGGACGGGGAGCCGCGGGGCGGGGAGCGCCCGGACGGCTGTTGTCGCGGCTGTAGCCGCCCTGACGGTTGTCCCGGTTGTAGCCGCCGCCCTGGCGGTTGTCCCGGTTATAGCCGCCCTGGCGGTTATCCCGGTTGTAGCCGCCGCCCTGGCGGTCGTTCCGGCGGTCACGGCCCCGGTCGTTCCGGCGGTCGCGGCGCCGGTCGTCCCGGCGGTTCATGTCCATGACCCGGGGACTGGTGCGCAGCGTGGTGGTGAGGACCTCGCCCTTGTAGATCCAGACCTTCACGCCCACGCGGCCGTAAGTGGTGGCCGCCTCGGCGAAGCCGTAGTCGATGTCGGCACGGATGGTCTGCAGGGGGATGGTGCCCTCATGATAGCTCTCGGAGCGGGCGATCTCGGCGCCGCCCAGACGGCCGGCACACATGACCTTGATGCCCTTGGCGCCCATACGCATGGCCCGGCCGATGGCGTTCTTCATGGCCCGGCGGAAGCCGATGCGCTTCTCCAGCTGGGCGGCGATGTTCTCGGCCACCAGCTGGGCGTTGGTGTCGGGGGTGCGCACTTCCACGATGGACAGGGCCACCGGCTTGCCGATCAGCTTCTCCACTTCCTGGCGCAGCCGCTCGATCTCCGCGCCGCCCTTGCCGATCACGACGCCGGGGCGGGAGCAGTGGATGAAGATGCGGACCTTGGCGCTGTCGCGCTCGATCTCGATGGTGGGGACGCCGGCGGAGTAAAGGGCCTTTTTCAGGTAGTTGCGGATCTTGTAATCCTCGACGATCAGGTCGCCCACCTTATCGGCGCGGGCATACCAGCGGGAATCCCAATCCTTGATGACGCCCACGCGCATGCCGTGGGGATGAACTTTCTGTCCCATTTATCCTGCCTCCTCCCTTATTCCTTCTCAGCCACGGTCAGCGTGATGTGGCTGGTGCGCTTGTTGATGCGGTACATACGGCCGTGAGCACGGGGCTGGCCCCGCTTGAGGATGGGGCCGGCGCAGGCGACACACTCGGTGATCACCAGGTTGTCCGGGTCCATCTCATAGTTGTTCTCCGCGTTGGCGCAGGCGCTCTTGAGCAGTTTCAAAAGCGGCTCGCTGGCGGACTTGGGGGTCGCCTTCAAGATCGCCTCCGCATACTTGGTGGGCTTGCCTTTGATCAGCTCACACACGATCTGCACTTTGCGGGGAGAAATGCGGATATACTTCGCTTTCGCAGTTGCTTCCATGTCTGCTCCCCCTTACTTGGTCTTGCTGCCAGCGTGGCCCCGGAAGGTCCGCGTGGGAGCAAACTCGCCCAGCTTGTGGCCCACCATATCCTCCGTGACGTACACGGGGACATGACGGCGGCCGTCGTGGACGGCGATGGTGTGACCGACGAAGGAGGGGAAGATGGTGGAAGCGCGGCTCCAGGTCTTCAGGACCTTCTTTTCGCCAGTCTTGTTCAGCTCGTCGACCCTCTTCAGCAGCTCGGGCGCGGCGAACGGGCCTTTCTTGATGCTTCTTGACATGTTCTTCCCTCCTTATTTGGCGTTGCGGCGCTTGACGATGAACTTATCGGAGGCGTTCTTCTTCTTGCGCGTCTTATAGCCGAGAGTGGGCTTGCCCCAAGGGGTCACAGGACCGGGACGGCCGATGGGCGCCTTGCCCTCGCCGCCGCCGTGGGGGTGGTCCACCGGGTTCATGACGGAGCCGCGGACCGTGGGCCGCCAGCCCATGTGGCGCTTGCGTCCGGCCTTGCCGATGGCCACGTTGGCGTGGTCGGTGTTGCCCACCTGGCCCACGGTCGCCCGGCACTCCAGGCGGATCTTGCGCATCTCGCCGGAGGGCATACGGATGGTGGCCATATTCCCTTCTTTGGCCATCAGCTGGGCGGCGTTGCCGGCGGAGCGGACGAGCTGCGCGCCCTTGCCGGGGTACATCTCCACGTTGTGGATCACGGTACCCACGGGGATGTTGGCCAGGGGCAGGCAGTTGCCCGGCTTGATGTCGGCGGCGGGACCGGCTTCCACGGTATCGCCTGCCTTCAGGCCGGCCGGCGCCAGGATATAGGCCTTCTCGCCGTCGGCGTACTGGATCAGGGCGATGAACGCGGAGCGGTTGGGGTCGTACTCCAGGCGCAGGACCTGGGCGGCCTCGCCCTCCCGGGCGCGCTTGAAGTCGATGACGCGGTACTTCTGCTTGTTGCCGCCGCCGTGATGGCGAACGGTGATCCGGCCATAGCTGTTGCGGCCGGCGTGCTTTTTCACGGTCTCGGTAAGGGTCCGTTCGGGACGGACGTGCTTCTCAACGCCCTCGAAGCCGGACACCGTCATATGACGGCGGGACGGCGTTACGGGTTTGTAAGTCTTGATAGCCATTTCTTCTTCCTCCCTTACGCCATGCCTTCGAAGATCTCAATGTTCTTCGAGTCGGCGGAGAGCTTCACGACCGCCTTTTTCCAGCTGGCGCTGGTGCCCTCGGGGAACCGGCCCTGGCGGCGGGTCTTGCCGCGCATGTGGGTGGTGGTGACCTTGATGACGGTCACGCCGAAGATCTCCTCGATGGCCTTCTTGATCTCGATCTTGTTGGCGTCCTTGGCCACCTTGAAGGCGTACTTCTTGATGTCCAGGTCTTCCATGGACTGCTCGGTGATGACCGGGCTGATGATGACATCATAAGCGGATTTCATCAGGCGAACACCTCCTCGATTTTCTGGACCGCTGCCTTGTCCACCACGAGGGTGCCGCCGCAGAGGACCGTGTAGGGGGAGAGGATGGTGGCGGTGGTGACGTTCACGCCGGCGATGTTCCGGGCGGACTTCAGCACGTTCTCATCCACATTCTCCGTGATGACCAGGGCCTTGCCGGTGATGCCGGCCTTGTCCAGGAAGGACTTGAAGGTCTTGGTCTTGATCTCGTCCATGTGCAGCCCGTCCACCACCACGACGGCCTCATCGGCGGCCTTGCTGGACAGGGCGCTGCGCAGGGCGAGACGCTTGGTCTTCTTGGTGAGGGTGTAGCTGTAATCCCGGGGCTTGGGAGCGAAGGCCACGCCGCCGTGACGCCACTCGGGGGCGCCGGCGTAACCGGCGCGGGCACGGCCGGTGCCCTTCTGCCGCCAGGGCTTCTTGGTGGTGTAGGACACCTCGCCCTTGGTCAGAGCGCTCTGGGTGCCCTGCCGCTGGTTCGCCAGATAGTTGACTACGCTGTCATGCAGCACGGACGCATTCGGCTCGATGCCGAAAACGGCCTCGGAGAGCTCGTACTCGCCGATCTGCTGGCCGGCCATATTGACCAATTTCGCTTTGGGCATTTCGATCTCTCCTTTCTATCAATGGCTGCGCGCAGAGGCCTTCTGCGGGTTGCGGCCGGACTGCTTCTGGGGGTTGACGCTGACGGCGGCCGCCGCATGCTTCTCCGCGATCTTCTTGACGGTGGACTTGATGTAGACGATGCCGCCCTTGGGGCCGGGAACGGCGCCGCGCAGCACGATCATGTTCATCTCAGGGTCCACTTTCACCACGTCCAGGTTCTGGACGGTGACCTGCTCCACGCCCATGTGTCCGGCGCCGATCTTTCCCTTGAAGATCCGGGAGGGATCGGTGGAGGAGCCCATGGAACCGGCGTGCCGGTGGACCGGGCCGCCGCCGTGGCTGGTGGGGGTGCGCTGGGCGCCCCAGCGCTTGATGACGCCGGCATAGCCCTTGCCCTTGCTGACGCCGGTGACGTCCACGTGGTCGCCCTCGGCGAACACGTCGGCCTTCAGCACGTCGCCCACGTTCATCTCGGCGGCGTTGTCCAGCTTGAACTCATGCAGGTGCTTCTTCGGCTCCACGCCGGCCTTTTCCAGGTGGCCCTTCTCGGGCTTGGTGAGCTTCTTCTGGGCGATGTCCTCAAAGCCCAGCTGGACGGCGTCATAGCCTTCCTTCTCCACGGTCTTCTTCTGGGCGACCACGCAGGGGCCGGCCTCGATGACCGTGACGGGAACGACCTTGCCCGTCTCGTCGAAGATCTGGGTCATCCCGACCTTCTTGCCAATGATGGCTTTATTCATTGCTTTCCTCCTTCGGTTATTGGTTGGACGGCCGGTAACGGCGGCCGCGCAACATGACCCGTCCGCTTTTGCGGACCGCGGGTTGAAAATAAAGGTATCAGAGCTTGATCTCGATCTCCACGCCGGCGGGCAGCTCCAGGCTCATCAGGGCCTCCACTGTCTTCTGGGTGGGATTCATGATGTCGATCAGCCGCTTGTGGGTGCGGCGCTCAAACTGCTCCCGGCTGTCCTTATCTTTGTGGACGGCGCGCAGGATGGTGACCACCTCTTTGCGGGTGGGCAGAGGGATGGGGCCGGAAACCCGGGCCTCGGTGCGCTTGGCGGTCTCCACGATGGTCTCGGCCGCCTTGTCGATGAGCTGATGGTCATAGGCCTTCAGCCGGATGCGGATCATTTTCTTCGCTGCCATTGTTTTCCTCCGTTTTTTGTACGAGTTTTACGTTTTCCCGCACGGGGCGCGGAATTTTGTACACTGTTCCGTGCGTATCAGGCCCTGCTCCAAAAAACAACCCGGCCCAGCCGGTGTTTTCTACAGGCGATATACGCGGTACAAAAGACCGTTCCGTCCGATTCCAGGGCCTGCTGCCGCCCGTGCCGCCGGCGTCCGATCTCGGCTTTCGCCTTGATCTTTTGCCTCGGCTGCCGGTGCTTTCGGCCCCCGGACTGCTCCCCGGAAGTTCCCGCCCGTCGGCGCAATCTCCCGGTTCATCGCATGGCGCACCGCTCCCGCCGGGGCAGCGCGCCTTGATAATATAGCAAAAATCCCCCTTCGCGTCAAGGGGGATTTTCCGAAATATGAAAATATTTTTGAAAAAACCGGCCATTTGGCCCTATTTTTTCACAGCTGGAAGCAGTGGGGCATCAGGTCGCTGAATTTATAGCTCACATACCGGCCGCCGGAGCGGGTGCACAGGATCTCCATATCCCCGCTTCCCACGAACTCCGCCAGCATCTGGCGGCACGCGCCGCAGGGGAAACAGTAGTTCTCCCCTTCCCCGTAGATGGCCAGACGTACGAACCTGCGCCGCCCCTCGCTCACCGCCTTGACGATGGCGGTCCGCTCGGCGCAGATGGTGGAACCCAGGGCGGCGTTTTCCACGTTGCACCCGGTGTACACCGTCCCGTCGGCGCACTCCAGCGCCGCGCCCACCGGGAAATGGGAATAGGGCACGTAGGCGTTATCGGCCGCCTCCCGCGCCTTATTGAGAAGAGCCCGGTCCGTCATATGCTTTACCCCTCCTGTATCGTATTCCGCTCTTGGCGGTCTATTTTTATAATATGTACCTCAGCTCAGGTCCACGTCCCACTCCTGGATATCGTTAAAAATATTCTCCTGGGTGGGATTGATGGTGGACAGCACGCCCCGGTGGTACAGCACCTCGGTGCGCTCAAAGCAGATCGCGGTGATCGGCGCCGTCTGGGCCAGGTATTGGCACAGCGCCTGGGTGTTGCCCTGGAGATTGGCGCTGTCGCTGGACAGGAACGCCTGGACGCAGCCCGTCAGGTTGGGGTCCCGGATATCGCCATAGTTCAGATCTCCTCCCTCTTCCAGCAGGCAGGACAGATCCCAGTCGTTGCACAGGCGCACCTCTCCGTAATACAGGTCATACTCCCGGTCCTGGAGCGCCTTGACATAGCTCTCGTAATCCATCTCCTTCATGGTGACGGCGAACCCCACCTCCCGCAGCTTGTTGGCGATCTGGCGGGCGGCGGCCACCTTGGCGGTACTGTCGGAGCAGACGAGGAATACCAGCTCCGCCCGCACGCCGCTCAGCTCCAGCACCCCGTCATAATCCGCGTCCATGGCCCCCGCCGCGCCCAGGGCGGCCTCCAGCTTTTCCTGGGAATACCCCAGATCCCGGGCGATGGCCGCCGGGTAGAGGCTGCTGGCGGGATGGATGGGCAGGGTGGCGGCCTCGCCCGCTCCCTGCAGAGAGGTGGAGATGATGGTGTCCCGGTCGATGACGTAGGTCATCAGCGCCCGGCAGGCGGGCTGGGCGAATATGGGACTGTATGCGTTATAGCCCAGAAAGTGGAGGTTGGAGGTATTCACATATTTTTTCAGGTTGGAGCTGGAATAGCCCAGACTGGACATATCGGTGGGGTTGTTGATCACCAGGTCCAGCAGAGAGTCCTCGAAGGCCTGCAGGATGGTCTCCGGCTCCGCGTAGCATTTCAGATAGATCTTTTTCAGCGGTATGTTCCTGGCGCCGGGATAGTTGGTGTCCAGCTCCAGGGCGGTGAGATCGCTGTTGAATTTGTACGGTCCCGTGCCGTAAGGGACGTTGTTGTACCCCGTCCCCAGCTCCACGCAGGGGATGTTGAGCAGCTCGTAAAACCGCCAGTTGCACCGGTCCAGGGTGACCACAAAGGAGCTATCGTCCTGGGCGTACGCCCCGGTCACGTGGGAAAACCGCCGGGCATACCGGCCCTGATACGGGTTGCGGGCCACCTCCAGGGTATAGACCGCGTCCGACGGGCTCATGGAGCCTCCGTCGTGGAACTTCCGGGACGTGTCCACATGGAACACCCAGCTCAGTCCGTCGGTGGTCTCCCAGGAGGTGATCAGGTTGGGCTGGGCCTCGAAGTCCCCCTCTGTCTTCACCAGGGGCTCGAAGGCCAGCATAGCCACCAGGGTATTCCACGAGCTGGTGGCGGTATAGGGGTTGAAAGAGTCCCCCTCCACCGTGTTGAGGGAGAAGATATGGTCCGCCTTATAGGTGTCCGCCAGCGCCTGGCCGGTGCTGCTGCCCTCCACCACCAGGGGGGTGGGGGTAGGCGCGGACTCGCCGCCGGCCTCCGGGGCGGGCTGCTCCTGGGCGGCGCAGCCGCTCAGACACATGGCCGCCGCCAGAACGGCGGATAGGATTTTTACTCCGGTTTTTCTCATAACGCAATGATATTGGCCTGGGAGCCCCGGGCCGCGCCCATGGCCCGGTGGGACCAAAACAGGTCCTGCCGGCACATGGTGCAGATCCCCAGCTCGTCGATGTTCTCTTCCCGCAGTCCCAGCTGCTCCAGCCGGCGCTTCACCACGCCGGGCAGATCCACAAGATATTTTCCCGGCGCGCGCCCGTCCGGTCCCCAGAGGTCCCGGTCCTGCCCGCCCAGCAGCCCGCTCATGGCCCGGACCACCTCCGGCCCGGTCTGAAAGCAGCACCGGCGGATGCCGGGGCCGATGGCCGCGCGGATGTTCTCCGCCCTGGCCCCCAGGCGTTCCATGGCGCGGACCGCCTCTTTTTCGATATCCGCCGCCGTGCTGCGCCAGCCGCAGTGGACGGCGGCCACGACGCCGGCGTCCGGGTCCTGCATCAACAGAGGCGTGCAGTCGGCGGTGAAGACCACCAGCGGCAGATCCGGCTCGTCCGTCACGTACCCGTCCGCCCCGCCCCACGCCGCGGGCTCGTCGATGGCGTGCTCATCTCCCCGCCGGGCGACGCGCACGCTGACGCCGTGGACCTGCCGGCCGTGGACGGTGCGCTCCGTGCCGATCCCGGCGGCGGCGCCGAACCGGCGCCAGTTCTCCCGGACGTTTTCCATGTCGTCCCCCCGGGTGCCGCTGAGGTTCAGGCTGGCGAATATCCCCTCGCTCACGCCCCCCAGCCGGGTGGAGAACCCGTGCCGGCAGGTGAGGATCTTCGATCGGATGATCCCTGTGCTGTCCATCCGTCACTGATTGCGGCCGCAGCACTCTTTGTACTTCAGCGGCCGGCTGCCGTCGGCCTTCCACTTGCCGCAGGGGCAGGGATCGTTCCGGCCGGGCTTTTTCACCTTCTTGATGGGCTGGCGCTTGACGGTGCCGTCCCCGCCCACGTTGTTCACGTTGGCCTTGGCGGCCGCCCGGCGCTCGATGGTCTGTTCCTTGCGGACCCGGACGGTAAAGATGCGCCGGACCACCTCGTTTTTGATGCCCTCGATCATGGCCTCGAACATCTCGAAGCCCTCCTGCTTATAGGCGTCCACCGGCTTCACATTGCCGTATGCCCGCAGGCCGATGCCCTGGCGCAGGTCGTCCATGGCGTCGATGTGCTCCATCCAGTACTCGTCCACCACCCGGAGCATGATCACCCGCTCCAGCTCCCGCATCACGGGGGTGCCGTCGGGCAGGGAACCGAACTCCGCCTCCCGGCGGGCATATACCTGCTCGGCGATGCCCCGCAGCTTGCCGGACAGGTCGTCCACCGTCAGGCTGGACAGTCCGCTCTCGGGCACGGTGATCTGGCCTCTGGTGAGGAACATCTGGTAAAAGGGCTCCAGGGCCTCCTCCAGCTGTCCGGCGCTCTCCGGGTATCCCACCGCGCCAAAGGCGGACGCGACGTCGCCCCGGATCACATCGGTGATCATATTGCCCACATAGCCCCGCAGATCCTCTCCGTCCAACACCTTCCGGCGCTGTTCGTAGATGATGTTGCGCTGCACGTTCATCACGTCGTCGTACTCCAGGGTGTTCTTCCGGGCCTGGAAGTTCCGGCTCTCCACGGTCTTCTGGGCCTGCTCGATGGCGTTGGAGAGCATCTTGTTGTCGATGGGGGTGTCCTCGTCCAGGCCCAGGGCCTCCATCATGCCCATGACCCGCTGGGAGCCGAACAGCCGCATCACGTCGTCGGTCATGGCGATGAAAAACCGGCTCTGGCCCGGGTCGCCCTGGCGGCCGGAACGGCCCCGCAGCTGGTTGTCGATGCGCCGGGCGTCGTGCCGCTCGGTGCCCAGAATGAACAGGCCTCCCGCGGCCCGCACCTGCTCTGCCTCGGCGGAGGTGACCTTCCTGTGCTCCGCCTGCCGCTCGGCGAACAGCTTCCGGGCCTCCAGGATGGTGGGGTCCTCGGTCTCGGCGTAGCCGGTGGCCTCGGCGATCACGTCCTCCTCATAGCCCGCCTTCTTCAGATCCTGCCGGGCCAGATACTCCGCGTTGCCGCCCAGCATGATATCCGTGCCGCGGCCGGCCATGTTGGTGGCGATGGTCACCGCCCCCAGCTTGCCCGCCTGGGCCACGATCTCCGCTTCCTTCTCATGGTGCTTGGCGTTGAGCACGTTGTGGGGCACGCCCTGCTTTTTCAAAAGGCCGGACAGATACTCGCTCTTCTCGATGCTCACCGTGCCCACCAGCACCGGCTGGCCCTTTTCGTGGCACTCGATGATCTGCCGGATGATGGCCCGGTTCTTGCCCGCCTCGTTTTTGTACACCGCGTCCGGGCTGTCGATGCGGATGACGGGCTTGTTGGTGGGCACCTCGATGATGTCCAGGTTATAGATGGACTGGAACTCCTCCTCCTCGGTGAGGGCCGTGCCGGTCATGCCGGACAGCTTGCCGTACAGGCGGAAGTAATTCTGGAAGGTGATGGTGGCCAGGGTCTTGTTCTCCCGCTGGACCTCCACGTTCTCCTTGGCCTCGATGGCCTGGTGCAGGCCCTCGGAATACCGGCGGCCCAGCATGAGCCGGCCGGTGAACTCGTCCACGATGATGACCTCGTTGTCCTTCACCACATAGTCGATGTCCCGTTTCATCACGCCGTGGGCCTTGATGGCCTGGTTGATGTGGTGGCTCAGGGTGGTGTTCTCCAGATCGGACAGGTTCTCCACGCCGAAATACTGCTCCGCTTTGGCGATGCCGCTGGCGGTCAGGGTGGCGGTGCGGGCCTTCTCGTCCACCAGGTAATCGGCGTTCTCGTCGGCGGACTCGATCTCCTCCTTCTCCTCCACGGAGGCCACCACGCCCTTGCGCAGCCGGCGGACAAAATCGTCCACCTGGCGGTACAGATCCGTGCTCTCATCCCCCTGGCCGGAGATGATCAGCGGCGTGCGGGCCTCGTCGATAAGGATGGAGTCCACCTCGTCCACGATGGCAAAGTTGTGCCCCCGCTGGACCATGTCCCGTTTATAGAGGGCCATGTTGTCCCGCAGGTAGTCAAAGCCCAGCTCGTTGTTGGTGCCGTAGGTGATGTCGGCGTTGTACGCCTTCTGCCGCTCGGCGCGGGTCAGCCCGTGGACGATCAGGCCCACCTCCAGGCCGAGGAAGCGGTGGACCTTTCCCATCCACTCGCTGTCGCGCCGGGCCAGGTAGTCGTTTACCGTGACCACATGCACGCCCTTGCCCTCCAGGGCGTTCAGATAGCTGGGCAGCACGGCCACCAGCGTCTTGCCCTCGCCGGTCTTCATCTCGGCGATCCGCCCCTGGTGGAGCACGATGCCGCCGATGAGCTGTACCCGGAACGGCCGCATGCCCAGCACCCGGTCCGCCGCCTCCCGGACCGTGGCAAAGGCCTCGGGAAGGATATCGTCGGTGGTTTCCCCCGCCGCCAGGCGGGCCTTGAACTGGTCGGTCTTGGCCCGCAGCTGCTCGTCGCTCAGGGCTTTGTATTCCTCCTCCAGCGCCTCGATCTTGTCCGCCAAGGGCTGGAGCTTTTTCACTTCCCGGCTGGAGTGGCTGCCGAAGATCTTGTCAAGAATCATTTGCTGCGCCTTTCTTTTGCGCCCCTTCGGGCGCGAGTCCCGCTTCCCGCTCTGCGGCCGCGGTTATAATGGGGCGTGTTTTGCGGTCCCGGCTTTTGCCGGGAGCAAAACCGCCTCGGATCATATATAATGACCGCCCTGCGGTCATTGTAGCATATCCGTCCCCGGCGGGATGCTACAATGTGGCATGTTTTGCGGTCCCGGCTCTGCCGGGAGCAAAACCGCCTCAAATGAAATATAATGGCTGTACACAGCCATTATAGCATGAACCGTTCCGGATGAAAAGTGGAAAAACGCCTTTGACAGCCAAGCGCTCCGGCTTTTGCCGGAGCGCCGCCATATGCATTCAGGGCGTCAGAAGCGGTTGTCCCTGACCCGCCGCTCGGCCTGGGGCCTGCTGCCCCACTTCACCCGGGGTTCCCGCTTGTTGAGGATGCGGACGATGTTCCCCCGGTGGCGCCAGATGATGCTGACCGCCATCAGCAGCACCAGGGTACCGGCCAGGCCCTTCATCTCCTCCTTGGGCACGCACAGCCACGCGGTGACGGCCCCCAGCACCGGCGCGGCCATGCCCGCCAGGGATACGTACTGGGAGAAGGCCACCACGATGACGAACACGGCCGTGGCCACCAGGCCCACCCGCCAGTCCGCCAGCCACATGGCGGTCATGCAGGCCACCACGCCTTTGTTGCCCCGGAGCTGGTGATGGATGGGGTAGATATTGCCCAGCACCAGGCAGAAGCCGGCGAACAGCCTGCCCACGACCACGTAATTCTCTCCCACGATCAGCATCAAAAGGCCGCCCGCCAGTACGGCGATGACCCCCTTGAGCACATCCACGGCGATGCAGGCATAGCCCCAGTTGCTGCCGTTCACCCGGACGAAATTGGCGTACGTGGGCCGGCCGCTGCCCTGTTTCGTCAGATCCTTGTGGAAGACGAAGCGGCTGAGGAGCACAGCGCTGTTGAGCGCGCCCAGCCCGTAACTCAGCACGGCGATGAGGATGAGCAGTAGAGGTATCATTCGTTTTCTCCTTTCTGACGGATCGTCAGCTTGACGGGGGTCCCTTCCAGTCCGAAGGTCGCCCGGATGCGGTTTTCGATGTATCTCTGATAGGAGAAGTGAAACAGCTCCCGACTGTTGCAGAAGATCACGAAATGGGGCGGCTTCACGCCGGTCTGGGTCATATAAAACACCTTCAGCCGCCGGCCCTTGTCGGTGGGGGGCTGCTGCCGGGCCTGTGCGTCGGCCAGCAGGTTATTGAGCTTTCCGGTGGAGATACGCAGGGACGCCTGTTCGTTGACAGCGTTTATCATATCAAATATACGCCCAGTTCGCTGTCCCGTCAAGCAGGAGATAAATACCACCGGGGCATAATCCATAAACGACAGGTCCCGTTTGATCTGCTTGCGCATCTCGTCCATGGTGTTGGTCTGTTTTTCCACCAGGTCCCACTTGTTCACCACGATGATGCTGGCCTTGCCCGCCTCGTGGGCCAGGCCCGCGATCTTGGTGTCCTGCTCGGTGACGCCCTCCCGGGCGTCCAGCATGATGAGGCATACGTCGCTGCGCTCCACCGCCAGCTGGGCCCGGAGCACGGAAAACCGCTCTACCCGGTCGTTGACCCGGCTCTTGCGGCGGATGCCGGCGGTGTCGATGAACAGATAGCTCCCGGACTGGTTGTCCACGGGGGTATCCACCGCGTCCCGGGTGGTGCCGGGCATGTCCGCCACAATCACCCGCTTTTCGCCGGTGATCTGGTTGATGAGGGAGCTCTTGCCCACATTGGGCTTGCCGATCACCGCCACCCGGATGCGGCCGTCGTCCTCCTCCTCTTCCTCCGGCGGCGGGAAATGGGCCACGCACGCGTCCAGCAGGTCGCCGGTGCCGTGGCCATGGACGGCGGACAGGGCGATGGGGTCTCCCAGGCCCAGGTTGTAAAACTCATAGATGCCCGGGTCGTTGGGGCCGATGGCGTCCATCTTGTTCACCGCCAGCACCACCGGCTTGCCGCTGCGCAGGAGCATCCCGGCCACCTCCTGGTCCGCGGCGGTGATGCCGGTGCCGATCTCCGCGACCATCACGATCACATCGGCGCTGTCGATGGCCAGCATGGCCTGCTCCCGCATGAACAGCAGGATCTCGTCGTCGGTGTTGGGCTCGATGCCGCCGGTATCCACGATGTCGAACTTCCGCCCCATCCACTCGCAGGGGGCATACAGCCTGTCCCGGGTCACGCCGGGCGTATCCTCCACGATGCTCAGCCGCTTGCCCGCCAGCCGGTTGAACAGCAGGCTCTTTCCCACGTTGGGCCGGCCCACGATGGCCACTAAAGGCCTGGCCATATCCTTCGCCCCCTTTCCCATAAGATCCGATGGCGCCAGTTTGTGTGCGCCGCTTTTTTACAGAGCAAAAAAGGGGGGCTGTCCGCCCCCCTTATCTTGCAGAAAAATCACTTCTCCTCGCCCACAGTGACCACAGTGCGCCCGTCATACTGGCCGCAGGCCGGGCAGACGCGATGAGGCATATGGTACTCGCCGCAGTTGGGGCAGGCAACCAGCTTGGGCAGACGCAGCTTCCAAACGCTGGAACGGCGCTTGCTCTTTCTGGCGTGGGACTGTTTTCTTTTAGGGACCGCCATTGTTCACACCTCCTGTATATCATCCAAAAGCTGCCCGAGGGCCGCCATTCTCGGATCGATTTCTTTCCCGCAGCCGCAGGGTCCGTCGTTCAGGTCCTTCCCACAGGTGGGACAAAGCCCTTTGCAGTCATCCCGGCACAAAAACCGCTGGTCCGTGTTCAGGATGAAGCAGGTCTCCAGCACATCGGACACGTCCGCCATGTCCCCCTCCAGGGGGAACACATCGTCGCTGTCCCCGTCCTCGGCGTCGGCCTGGAGCGTGGCGGCGTACCGGGGTGTCGACCGCCGCCGCACAGGCTTTCCGCAGCGGCAGCACCGGACGGTCATATCCGCCTCCACATCCGCGGTCAGCTCCAGTACCCCGGCGGTGTTTTTCACCGTGCCCCGGGCCGTCACCGGCCCGTTGAAGGCCTCCAGCGAGGGGAAGCTGAGCCGTTCCCGGTCCAGTTCGCACTGGAACGGGACGCTGCGTCCCGGCATCTCGATGATTTCGTGCAGATCTAAGAGCATAGGACAAACCTCATACAGTCGCCAAAGTATTATAAATAAAAAATGCTTTGTTGTCAATCCTTAATTTTCATGTTATGATGTGGTCATGCGAGAGTTTACCGTCACGAAAAACGACGCCGGCCAGCGCCTGGACCGCTTCGCGGCCAAGGTGGCCCCGTCCATCCCCTCCTCCCTGCTGCAAAAGCACTTCCGCCGCAAGGACGTGAAGGTCAACGGCCACTGGGCCCGGCCCGATCTGCGCCTGACGGAGGGGGACCAGGTGCGGCTGTATATCCCGGAGGACTTTTTCGGCAAAAAGGCCGCCGCCCCCGGCTGGCTCACGAGGGTCCGGCCGGAGCTGGACGTGATCTATGAAGACGACAGCATCCTGCTGGTGAACAAGCGGCCGGGGATGCTGTGCCACGCCTCCGGGGACTGGCAGGAGGACACCCTGGTGGCCCGCCTGCAGGCCCGGGCCTATCAGGCCGGCCAGTGGGACCCGGCGGCGGAGAACGCCTTCGCCCCGGCGCTGTGCAACCGGATCGACCGGGGCACCGGGGGTATCGTCATCGCCGCCAAGACCGCCGGGGCCCTGCGGGTGATGGACGAGAAGATCCGCGCCCGGGAGGTGACGAAGGAGTATCTGTGCGTGTGCGTCGGCTCCCCGACCCCCGACGCCGGACGGCTGGAGGGGTGGCTGTTCAAGGACGCGGTGAAAAACCAGGTCTATGTGAAGCCCCGGCCGGAACCGGGCGCCAGCTTCGCCGCCACGGATTGGCGCGTGCTGGCCCGGCGGGAGGGACTGAGCCTGGTCTCCTGCCGGCTGCACACCGGCCGCACCCATCAGATCCGGGTCCAGATGGCCCACGCCGGATGGCCCCTTCTGGGGGACGGAAAATATGGCCGGGAGCGGGTGAACCGCCGGTACGGAGAGAACCGCCAGCTGCTGTGGAGCTGGTATGTCCGCTTCGACTTCCCCACCCCCGCCGGGGAGCTGGACTACCTCCGGGGCCGGGCCTTCACCGTCCCCGACGTGCCCTTCGTGGAAAAATATTTTCCCGGTCTGACCGGTTGCAACAACATTTGACAAGTCGTCCGACTGTGATATACTCTATTTATACATCTTTACCCATACGTCCTGCCGTCTGGCAGGCTGTCTTTCAGGAGGGGTCTTCGATGAAAAAGCTGTTCTCCCTGCTCCTTGCGCTGGCGCTCATCCTGTCTTTGGGCGCGCCCGCCTTTGCCGGGGCGGATGCCCAGGCGTCGGCATACGAGCCCGTCACGGTGCTGTACACCAACGACATACATACCCACATCGATCAGGAGCTGAACTTCGCCCTGACCGCCATGTACCGGGACACCTTCGACAACGTGCTGCTGGTGGACGCCGGCGACCAGATCCAGGGCACCGTTTTCGGCGCCATGGACAAGGGCCGGACGGTCATCGATCTGATGAACGCCGTAGGCTATGACCTGGCCACCCTGGGCAACCACGAGTTCGACTATGGCATTGGCGGCGCGCTGGACGCGGTGGAGTGGGCCGATTTCCCCTATGTCAGCTGCAACTTCTACCATGAGAAGGACGGCTCCCGGGAGGACAATGTGCTGGACCCCTACAAGGTCTTTGAGGTCGGCGGCCGGAAGATCGCCTTCATCGGCATCACCACCCCCGAGTCCTTCTACAAATCCACGCCCGCCTATTTCCAGGACGACGACGGCAACTTCATCTACGGCATCGCCGGCGACGAGGACGGGGCGGCGCTGTACGAGTCCGTGCAGCAGGCCATCAACGACGCCTCCACCGAGGCGGACACCGTCATCGCCCTGGGCCACCTGGGGGTGGACCCAGCCGCCTCGCCCTGGACCAGCCGGGAGGTCATCGCCCATACCACCGGTCTGGACGCCTTCATCGACGGACACTCCCACGAGGAGATCCCCATGGAGGAGGTCACCGACGCCGGCGGCAACACCGTCATCCTCACCCAGGCCGGGTCCTATTTCCAGAACCTGGGCCGAATGACCATCGCCCCCGACGGCGCCATCGAGACCACGCTCATGTCCATGGCGGACGTGAAGGCCGCCATGTTCGATCTGATGTGCGCGGGCGAAAAGCTGGATATGGAGGAGGACGTCCGTGCGCTCAACGCCAGCTGGATCGCCCAGGTCGAGGAGGATCTGGGAGAGGTCATCGGCACCACCGAGGACGTGCTGGACAACTACGACAAGCAGGGCAACCGCCTCGTCCGCTGCCAGGAGACCAACACCGGCGATTTCGTGGCGGACGCGCTGTATTACCTGTTCAATGAGACCAACATCGTGGAGGGCTATCCCGCCGACGTGGCCATCACCAACGGCGGCGGCATCCGCAGCGGGGCCGTCACCGGGGAGATCAGCTATCTGACGTGCAAGAACATGCTGCCCTTCGGCAACGTGGCCTGCCTGGTGCAGGTCACCGGCCAGCAGATCCTGGACATGCTGGAGCACAGCGTCCGGCTGGTGGGCACCGACAAGGAAAACGGCGGCTTCCTGCAGGTCTCCGGCCTGAAATTCACCGTGGACACCTCCGTGGACTCCTCCGTGGAGACCGGCGAGAACAACGAGTTTCTCCGGGTGATCCACTCCCGGCGCGTCAAGGACGTGATGGTCCTCAGCCATGAGACCGGGAAATATGAGCCCCTCGATCCGGAGGCCACATACAACGTGGCCGGCACCAACTACCTCCTGCGGGATCTGGGCGAGGGCTATTCCATGCTCCAGGGCGCCGTCAACATCCTGGACTACGTGATGGAGGAATACATGGTCCTGGCCAACTACATAAATTCCTTTGAGGACACCGACGGCGACGGTCTGCCCAACGTGACCGGCTACAGCGATGTGAACGGCGACGGGCGCATCACCATAGAATAAACGAACCGTTCAGCATACGATACCGCCCCGGACCGATGGGTCCGGGGCGGTATCGCCGTATATGTCAGTTGATCTTCAGCGTCTCCCACAGGGAGTTGATGTAATCCAGCAGGTCGTTGTCCAGGTTCCGGTAGGCATAGGCGTTGTACTTCTCGGAAAAATCGCCCCAGTCGGGATAGAGGATGGCCATAGCCTCCTCCCCCATCTCGTCCACATAGTCCGGGTCCTCGTATACCAGCCGGTTGGGGGAGGCATACCAGGTATACTCGGCGTTGGCGATGGCGGGCTGCTTGGAGAGCATATAGTTGATGAAGATCTCCGCCACCTCCTTGTTCTGGCAGCAGGAGGGGATGCACATGGCGTCGATATAGAAGTTGGTCCGCTCCGGGTAATAGAACCGCAGATCCACGGTGTCCGCCTGGGCGTCCAGCATGGTGAAGTAGTCGCCGGCGTAGTAGGCGGCAATGGCGCCCTCGCCGGACTCCATCATGTTGTAAACCTCATCCATGACGTAGCTGCGCACCACCCCGCTCTGGCGCTGCTCCAAAAGGGACTGCAGCGCCAGGTCCCACTGGCTCCGGTCGGTGGTGTTCACATCGATGCCCGCCCGGTACATGGCCGTGCCGAAGGCGTCCCGGGAGTTGTTGAACTGGAGCACCTGGCCGGCGTATTTTTCGTTCCACATCAGGTCCCAGTCGCCGGCGTCCGCCTCGTCCACCACGTTGGCGTTGTAGATGATCCCCACGATGCCATAGGCGTAGGGGACGGAATAGAGGTTATCCGGGTCATAGTACAGCCCCCGGAAGTCCTCGTCGATGTACTGATAGTTGGGGATGTTGTCAAAGTCCAGCGGCAGGAGCATATCCTCCTGGATCATTCGGGCGATCATGTAATCGGAGGGGATGATCACGTCGTAGCTGATGGCGTTTTTGGACAGCTTGGCGTACATGTCCTCGTTGCTGGCAAAGGTCTCGTAGTTGACCTGCACCGGCCGGCCATACTCCTGCTCGTACCAGGCGGCGAACTCCTTGATCACGTCCATGGAGCCCTCGGAGCCGTCGGAGATGTACTCGCCCCAGTTGTATACGTTCAGAACCTGGGGCTTGTTGTCCGTTTCCGTGACGGTGAACACCACCGCCGCCGCCAGCGCCACCAGGGCCAGGCCGCCGCCGCAGCCATAGAGGATGCGCCGCTTTTTCGGGTCCATGGGCGGCCTGCCCGCCGCGGCCCGCTTGGCGCGGCGGGCGGCGCGCAGGCGCTGGCTGTCCTCGCTGTCGGTCAGATTGGACAGCAGCAGCAGCGCCAGGATCACGAAGAAGATGATGGTCGCCAGGGCGTACATGTCCGGGGTGACCGTCTTTTTCGTCATGTTATAGATGCGGATGGGCAGGGTCTGGAAGCCGGTGCCGGTGGTGAAGTAGCTGATGACGAAATCGTCCAGGCTCAGGGTGAAGGCCATGATCATGCCGGTGACGATGGCGGGCATGATCTCCGGCAGCTCCACCTTCCAGAAGGCGCCCCAGGGGGTGCACCCCAGGTCCATGGCCGCCTCCGGCAGCGCCTTGTCCATCTGCCGCAGCCGGGGCAGCACCTGCAGTATGACATAGGGCAGGCAGAAGGTGATGTGGGCGATGAGAAGGGTCAGGAAGCTCAGGCTGTTGGCCAGGCCCATCAGCCGGCTGGCGAACACGAACATGAGCATCATGGAGATGCCGGTGATGATGTCCGGGTTGATCATGGGGATGTTGGTCACCATGTCCAGCGCCGAGCGCAGATAGCGGCTGCGCATCCGGTAGATGCCCACGGCGGCGGCGGTGCCCATAACGGTGGACGCCCCCGCGGCGCAGACCGCCAGCACCAGGGTGTTGCGCACGGCCTTGAGGGTCTCCGTGTCCCGGAAAAGCTCCTGGTACCACTTCAGGGAGAACCCGGAGAACACGGATAGGCTCCTGGCCTCGTTGAAGGAGAAGATCAGCAGGATCACCAGCGGCGCGAACAGGAACACAAACATCAGGGCGGTAAAGATCTTGGATGCTCTTTTCATCTCACAGCCCTCCGTAGGTGTGCTTTTCGGTGAAGTAGCGCATCACCGCCATGGCCGCCAGCAGCGCCACCATCAGGATAAAGGCGATGGCCGCGGCAAAGTGGAGGTTGTTGGCCACATACTGCCCCTCGATGGCGTCGCCCAGCAGGAAGAACATGCCGTCGCCCAGCTTCTGGGAGATATAAAACGTGCTGATGGAGGGGATGAGCACCATGGTCACGCCGTTGACCACCCCGGGCATGCTCAGCGGCAGGATCACCCGCCGCAGCACCCCCGCCGGGGCGCAGCCCAGATCCCGGGCCGCCTCGATGAGCCGGTGGTCCATCTTCGCCATGATGGAGTACAGCGGCAGGATCATATAGGGCAGATAGTCATACACCATGCCGATGATGACGGCGGTCTCGGTGCCGATGATGTGCACCCGGCCCAGGCCCAGCCCGGCCAGGAGGTTGTTGAGGATGCCCGTGTCCTGCAATATGGTCATCCAGGCGTAGGTGCGGATGAGGAAGTTCATCCACATGGGGATCATGATGAGGGTCATCATGGTCTTCTGGGCCTTGGCGGAGGCCCGGGAGATGATATAGGCCAGCGGATAGCCCAGCACCAGGCAGACCACCGTGGAGATCACCGCCAGCTTTATGCTCCGCCAGCTGATCACAAGATAGGTCCGTACCGCGCTGCCGTCCCCGCCGGTGGAAGTGTCGGTGAAAAAGCGGACGATATTGGCGGTGGTAAAGCGGAAATCGTTGTCCGTAAAGGCGTAATAGGCCACGAAGCCCAGCGGCACCAGGATGAACAGCACCGCCCACACCTCATAAGGCCCCCCGGCCAGGCCGGTGACCAGAGAGGAGCGTTTTTTCTTTGCCGTCATTCCTCCCCCTCGCTTTCCGCGTCGCTGAGCTCGTCGAACTCATTGGAGAAGGAGGCGTAATCCCCGTACAGGCCGGAGTACTCGCTCTTTTTCATGATGTGGATGGCGTCCGGCTCGATGACCAGGCCGATATGCTCATCCACGTCCACAAAGTCGGTGGTCTGGATCATCCATTTGAACCCGCCGATGTCCACGATCACTTCATAGTGCACGCCCATAAAGGTGACGGAGGTCACCACGCCCCGGAGCATCCCTTTTTCCTCCGGCACGATGTCCACGTCCTCCGGCCGGACCACCACGTCCACCGGCTCGTTGGGCCCGAAGCCCCCGTCCACGCACGGGAAGGTATGGCCGGAGAAGGAGACGGACCGGTCCGCCAGCATCACCCCGTCCACGATATTGCTCTCGCCGATGAAGTCCGCCACGAAGGCGTTCTTCGGCTCGTTATACACATCCTGGCTGGTGCCGATCTGCTGGATACGCCCCTCGCTCATGACCACGATGGTGTCGGACATGCTCAGGGCCTCCTCCTGGTCGTGGGTGACGAAAACGAAGGTGATGCCCGTGGCCTTCTGGATGTTCTTCAGCTCCTGCTGCATATCCTTCCTGAGCTTCAGGTCCAGGGCCGCCAGCGGCTCGTCCAAAAGCAGCACCCGGGGCTTTCCCACCAGGGCCCGGGCGATGGCCACCCGCTGCTGCTGGCCGCCGGACAGGCTGGTTACGGACCGGTGTTCAAAGCCCTTCAGCGCCACCATGGCCAGCATCTCCTCCACCCGCTGCTGGATCTCCTCCCGGGGCACCTTCCGCTCCCGCAGGGGGAAGGCCACGTTTTCAAACACGTTCAGATGGGGGAACAGGGCGTACCGCTGGAACACGGTGTTCACGTTGCGCTTGTGGGGCGGCACGTCGTTGATGCGCTCGCCCATGAACAGCACGTCGCCGCTGTCCGGCGTTTCAAACCCGCCGATGAGCCGCAGCGTGGTGGTCTTGCCGCAGCCGGAGGGGCCCAGCAGGGTGATGAACTCGTTGTCATAGATGTCCAGACTGATGTTGTCCAACACCACCTCTCCGTCAAAGGATTTGGTGATGTTTTTCAGCTCGATGATCTTATCCATGGCCGCTCCCTCTATGTCTGAAATAATAAAAAACAAGCGGAACATGCCTGGCACGTTCCGCTTGCGGACCATTCACCCCGCGCCGTCAAAAACGGCGGGCCGTCCCAATGGGTTTGAGAGTTTCTGAAAGCAAAATGCCTTGCTCTTACTCTTACTGACCATTTTACAAGTCTGCGTGCCGCCCGGCACCGGTTATAAAGTAACCAACTTATAAAACTTGAGCCCCGAGCGCTGGCGCCCAGCTCAATCAATAAGGCAACAGAAGTTGCCGCCGCTTTCGCGGGGTTCGGCATTCGACCCGGCTGTCCGTATGGCCTTGGCCGTTCCCGGGGAACGGCGGTCGCATCCTGCTTTGGAAAGACCCTTTCCAATTAAGACGGCACACATTCTAACAGCATCCCCGCCCCCTGTCAAGGATAGCGTGAAAATTGTATAAAATTTGTAATATCTTGCCAAATCGTTTCCTTTCGGCAAGGGGCTTGCCTTTCTGCAAAAGATAGGGTATAATCTGGTTACAACTGTTTACAGAAGGAGATCCGAAGGATGAAGCGTACGATCAGTTCTCTCCTGGCAGCGATCATGCTCCTGGCCCTGGCGTCGCCCGCGCTGGCGGCGGCGGAGCCGGACGCTCTCCCGGTACAGACCGCTGCAAATGACGCGCCCCGGACCGCCGCGGCGCTCCCCTCGGAGCAGGAGGTCTATGAGCGCCTGATCGCCATGCAGGAAGTCTATCCCCAGTGGTCCCCGTGGGACAGCAGCTCTTACTATATCGACAAGAACGGCTATGCCGAATATGGCTGTTTTGGCTTTGCCATCATGCTGCAGGAGGCCGCCTTTCCCGGCATAAGCGGTCCCCGGGCGAAAAAGCCCCCCATCACCATCGAGGACCTGCATGTGGGCGACGTGCTGTCCTACGGCGGGATAAGCGGCCACTCAGTGATCGTGCTGGAGGTCCACAGCGATTATATCGTCCTGGCGGAGGGCAACTGGTCCGACTCGGTCAACTGGGGCCGGACGATGTCCGCCGAGGAAGTACAGAACGCCCACAACTGCTATACATACTACCCCGACAGAGTCGTCACCACCCGCAATGGCTGGAAATATGAGGACGACCAGTGGTATTACTATAAAAACGACGTCCGCCTCACCGGGTGGGTCCAGGACGGCGGGAGCGTATACTACTGCGATCCCGAGGCCGACGGGGCCATGGTGAAGGGCCTGTTCTCCGTGGACGGGCAGACCTATTACTTCAGCGAAAAGACCGACGGCTCCGGCGGCGTGATGCGCACCGGCTGGGTCTGGCTGGAGGATACATATTATTATTTCGCCCCCGCCACCGGCGCCATGCTCATTTCCGGCTGGGTCTATGACGGCGGCCGGCAGTATTACCAGGGGCCGGACGGCCGGCAGGTCTCCGGCTGGCAGCAGTTCGGCAACGAGCTGTTCTTCCTCAACGACCGGCGGGACGGCACCTTTGGCGCGGTGGTGTCCGGCTGGCGGCAGATCGGCGATGACTGGTATTATTTCCACCCCCTGCACGACGGCCATTTCGGGGCGCTGCGCACCGGCTGGGTCCAGGACGGCGGCCTGACCTATTACTGCGACCCCGAGACCGGGATCATGCTCTCCGGCTGGCAGACCATCGACGGCCAGGAATACTATTTCAGCCAGGCCCACGACGGCTCCTTCGGCGTGCTGCGGTCCTGACAGAAAGCGACGCCCACCGATTTTTCCACCTCCGCGCCTCCCCTTTCGGGAGGCGCGTTTCTTTTCGGCAAAAGTGCGCACAAACCGCCTGGGCAGCACGTAAAATTGTGAAGGATTGCCCTTGTATTTCATTTCGGGCAGTGCTAAACTAACGCCTTGCCCCGAAGGGAGGGCAACAATCTTCAAGCGAAATCAGGTAATAAAATGGAAACCCTTCTTCTCGTATCCTTCGCCATCCTGGCGGGCCTGCTGATGACCCGCGTGTCCAATCTGGCAAAGCTGCCCACGGTGACCGCCTATCTGGTTTCCGGGGTGCTGATCGGGCCCTTCGGCCTGGGCGCGCTGGGCTTCGGCTTCACCACCACCGGCACGGCGGAGGGTCTGGATCTGGCCTCGGAGATCGCCCTGGGTTTCATCGCCTTCTCCATCGGCAGCGAGTTCCGGCTGAAGGATCTGCGGGCCATCGGGCGGCAGACCTTCGTGGTGGGCGTGCTCCAGGCCCTGACCGCCACCGTCCTTGTGGACGGGGCGCTGTATCTGTTCCACCTGCTGCGGCCGGATATCCTCTCCACCGCCCAGGTGCTCACCCTGGGCGCCATCGCCACGGCCACCGCCCCGGCGGCCACGCTGATGGTGGTGCGCCAATACAAGGCCAAGGGCCCCCTGACCAGCCTGCTGCTGCCGGTGGTGGCCCTGGACGACGCGGTGGGCCTGGTGGTGTTCGCCATCTCTTTCGGCCTGGCCAAGACCCTGGTCACCGGCACCGCGGACCTGGTGTCCATCCTGGTCAATCCGCTGGTGGAGATCGTCGCCTCTCTGGCGCTGGGCGCGGTGCTGGGCTGGCTGCTCACCGAGCTGGAGCGGCTTTTCAACTCCAACACCAACCGGCTGAACATGACCATCGCCTTCGTGTTCCTCACGGTGGCCCTGTCCATGGCGGAGTTCCGGATCGGGCCTGTGACGGTGGGCTTTTCCTCGCTGCTGGTGTGCATGATGCTGGGCACGGTGTTCTGCAACTGCTGCCCGCTGAGCCACGACCTGATGAACCTGGCGGACAAATGGTCCTCGCCGGTGCTGGCGCTGTTTTTCGTGCTGTGCGGCGCGGAGCTGGATTTGGGGGTGTTCGCCTCCGGGGCCATCGTCATGGTGGGGCTGGTATATATCCTGGCCCGGTCCGCGGGCAAGTATCTGGGGGCCCGGTTCTCCGCCCGGCTCACCCACTGCTCGCCGGAGATCCAGAAATATCTGGGCGTGACGCTGCTGCCCCAGGCCGGCGTGGCCCTGGGCATGTGCACCACCGCCATGCAGCTGGGGGCCGACGGCGCCCTCATCCGCAACATCACCCTGTTCGCGGTGCTGGTCTATGAGCTGGTGGGGCCCATGCTGACCAAGCTGGCTCTCCAGGCCGCCGGGGACATCCAGCCCAAGAGCGAGGAGATCACCCGCCGCCGGGAGCGGAAGCTGGCCGCGGCGGGCACATCCGACCGGCCCCGCCGGGGCCTGAGCGCCGCCGGCTGCCGCCCCGTCCGGCAGCATGCCCATGCCGGCCACCGGTAAAGAAAACCACAGAAAAAACGCCCCGCTCAACGCGGGGCGTTCATGATATGGGGAACTATCTGTGGATGTACATCCTTGTTTGATCCGGCTCTCCGTCCCCCTGCACCATGCACAAAAACTCCCATCCATACCGCTCATAAAAACCAATGTGGTCTGTAACGAGATAAACGGGCGTGATCCCTTTTGCCCTCATATCCTCTACGGCGAGCTTCAATAAGTTTCCCGCCACGCCCTGGCCGCGAAATCCTTTTTCTGTATAGACGGCGCATATGTTGGGGGCAAGATCCTTTCTGTCATGGAAATCGTTTTCGATGACCCCCAATCCGCCGATGATCCTGTCGCCATGGAGGCATAGATACCAGCAAGCTCCGTTTGGCGGTGGAGATACGCATCCATGCATGCAAGATACGCCTCCACCGGCACGCCCCACTTGCTGTGGAACCATTCAGCCGCCGAGCTTTTCAGCTCGGGCGCATCTCTCAGATCGAGATATCGCAATCCATTCATATAGGTCCTCCAGATCCGATCTTCCGACAGAGGGGGATCGATCTATATCCACCACTTGGGGGTGAGCTCACCCAAGGGAACGATCTGCTCTGTTTCAAGATCCATCATCACTTCGATCTTCTGATAGCTGTCCGGCATGAGCTGGACCATCAGTTCACGGCAAGCGCCGCATGGAGCGCCTGTTTTTCCGTCCTCCATGATCGCAAGCACCTTTTTGATTTCCTGCTCTCCATTCGTTATCATGTGAAAGATCGCATTTCTCTCCGCGCATATCCCCAACGTAGAGCAGGTGTCTATGCAAACGCCCGTATAGATCCTCCCCGAGGAGGACAGGATCGCTGCCGCCACCCCTCCCGCTTCCACATAGTCCGATATTTTCCTGTCGTTTTGGACCGCTTTCGCGGCCTGATACATCTCTCTCCATATTTTCTCCATTTGGCATATTCCTTTCACAGGACCCCGATCTGTCCGACCGCTCGCCCGAATAAAATAACGCCCCCGCGGCGCAGGGGCGTTTTGGGTCGTATTTGTTCCTCAAAGCTCCTGGGGCAGGCTGATCAGATACTGGCCGTAGTCGGTCATGCGCAGGGCGTGGCCCAGCTCCAACAGACGCCGGGTGTCGATCCACCCCTGCCGCCAGGCGATCTCCTCCAGGCAGGCGATGTAAAAGCCCTGCCGCTCCTGGACCGTCTGGACGAATTGGGCGGCGCTCAGCAGCCCCTCCGGGGAGCCGGTGTCCAGCCACGCCATGCCCCGGCCCACCTGGATCACCTTCAGCTTTCCCTTGGCCAGATAGGCGTTGTTCACCGAGGTGATCTCCACCTCCCCCCGGTCGGAGGGCGTCACGCCCTTGGCGATGGACACCACCTCATTGTCGTAAAAATACAGACCCGGCACGGCATACCGGCTCTTGGGCCTGGCGGGCTTCTCCTCCAGGGATACCACCCGGCCGGTCTTGTCAAACTCCACCACCCCGAACTGGCTGGGGTCCTTCACCGGGTAGCCAAAGACCATGGCCCCCTCGGTGAGGGCCGCCCCCCGGGCCAGATAGCTGCTGAGGGCCTGGCCGTAAAACACGTTGTCCCCCAGGATCAGGCACACGCTGTCGCCGCCGATGAAATCCTCCCCCAGGACGAACGCCTCCGCCAGGCCCCGGGGCCGCTCCTGGGCCTTATAGCGCAGGACCATGCCCAGCCGGCTGCCGTCCCCCAGCAGCTCCTCATAGCGGGGCAGATCCGTGGGCGTGGAAATGACCAGCACCTCCCGGATGCCCGCCAGCATCAGCACGCTCATGGGATAGTACACCATGGGCTTGTCGTAAATGGGCAGAAGCTGCTTGCTGGTGACCTTGGTCATGGGATACAGCCGGGTACCCATGCCCCCGGCCAGGATGATACCTTTCATGGCTCACTCCCCCGCCATATAGGCGTTTTTCCGGGCCACATAGCCCGCGGCGTTGGCCAGATTGGACTGCTTCTGTTCCTCCCGGCCGGTCCGGATCACCTTTCCCGGCACGCCCACCACCAGCGAGCAGGCGGGCGCCTCGAACCGCTGGGTCACCAGGGCCCCGGCCCCTACGATGGCATACTCTCCCACCGACGCCTCGTCCAGCAGCACCGCGCCCATGCCGATGAGCGCGCCGTCGCCCACCTTTCCGCAGTGGACCACGGCGTTGTGGCCCACCGTCACGTTCTCCCCGATGACCAAACCGCGGCCCGGCTCGCTGTGGAGGGTGGCGTTGTCCTGGATGTTGCTGCCCCGGCCCACCGTGATGGGCCCGTTGTCCCCCCGGAGCACCGCCCCGAACCAGACCGAGGCGTCCGGCCCCACAGTCACATCCCCGATCAGGGTTGCGTTGGGCGCCACGAAGGCGGTGGGGTCCACGGAGGGGGTCTTTCCCTTGTATGTAACGATCATGGAATATTCTCCTTGCATTTTGCGCTGCGGGCAAGTATATTTTATGAGGAAATTATAATGAAAAACCCGGTTGCTGTCAACCGCGGACAGGAGTTGCCATGTCTGTCTGGATGCAATACGCCATCGTCTGCCCGCTGATCTTCCTGGGCGGCTTTGTGGATGCCATCGCCGGCGGCGGCGGACTCATCACCCTGCCGGCCTATCTGATCGCCGGACTGCCGGTGCACATGAGCATCGGCACCAACAAGCTCAGCTCCTTTATGGGCTCCTCCGTCACCACCTGGAAGTTCTGGAAGCGGGGCTATATCAAGCCCAAGCTGAGCCTGGTGTGCGCGGCGTGCTCCCTGGTGGGCTCCGCCATCGGCGCCAACATCGCCCTGCACCTGTCCGACCGGATCTTCAAGATGCTGCTGCTGGTGATCCTGCCGCTGACGGCGGTGTATGTGATGCGGACCAAGACCATCGGCGGCGAGAGCCGGGAGCCCCTGTCCCCCGGGCGCACCATGGCGGCCTGCGCGGCCATCGCCCTGGCCCTGGGCGCCTACGACGGCTTTTACGGGCCCGGCTCCGGCACGTTCATGCTGCTGCTGCTCACCGGCGTGGCCCGGCTGAGCCTCAACGACGCCGCCGGGACCACCAAGGTCATCAACCTGTGCGCCAACATCGCCGCCCTGGTCACCTATCTCCTCAACGGCCAGGGCAACATCCTGCTGGGCTTCACCGCCGGCCTGTTCGGCATCGCCGGGTGTTCCCTGGGCGTGCGCTGCTTCACCGCTAAGGGCTCCCGGATCGTCAAGCCCCTGATCACCGTGGTGCTGTGCGTGTTCTTCATCCGTGTGGTCTATGAGATGATCACCGGCTGAAAGCTCCCCCATCCCGCCTCTTTTTGCGCCCCCTTTCCGGGGGCGCTTTTTCTTTTAAGAAAAGCCTAAATTGACGTTCACGATTTGTTCATATTCTCCCGGTATCCTCTAATTAGTTACAAAAAACAACAAATTAAACAATTCTTAAAAGATCCGATGCCGCTTTGATGCAGCCGGGGCGTATGATACGCCACAAGGAGCAAGGCCCCTTCCACACCATGAAACGGAGGACAAGAAGATGCGGTTTGCCAACGACGACGCTTCCAAGCGCCTCTATACGGAATTTCTGTCCCGCCACGAGCGCTGCAATTTCCAGCAGTCCGTGGAGTGGGCCCAGGTAAAGTCCAACTGGAAAAACGAGATCATCCTGGCGGAGGCCCCCGACGGGACCATCACCGGCGGGATGAGCGTGCTGATCCGGCGGATGCCGCTGTTCGGAAATCTGATGTACTGCCCCCGGGGCCCCATCTGCCGGCCGGACGACGCCGTGAGCCTGCGCCAGCTGACCGAGGGGGCGCAGCTGCTGGCCTGGAAGTATAACGCCATGGCCCTTCGGATGGAGCCGGACGTTTCCTCCGACGACGGCGCCTTCCGGCGCATCATGAAATGCCTGGGCTGGCAGATCCGCGCGGGCAGCGGGGCCGGGGACATGGTCCAGCCCCGGCACGTGTTCCGCCTGGACATCCGCGACCGGAGCGAGGAGGAGCTCATGGCCGGTTTTGGCCGGAAGCTGCGCTACAACATCCGCCTGGCCCAGCGCCGGGGCGTGGAGATCCGCCGGGGCGGCCGGGAGGATCTGGCGGTGTTCCACGCGCTCCTGGTCGAAACCGCCCGCCGGGACGGTTTTCTGGCGCGGCCGCTGGAGTATCTGCGGCGGATGTGGGACGCGCTGGGCCCGGAGCACATGGAGCTGCTGCTGGCCTGCTACGAGGGCCGCCCCATCGCCGGGGCCATCCCGGTATACTACGGCAACAAGACCTGGTACGTCTTCGGGGCCAGCGGCAACGACCACCGGGATCTGATGCCCAACTACCTGCTCCAATGGGAGATCATCCGCACCGCCGCCGCCCGGGGCTGCGCGATATACGATATGCGGGGCGTGCTGGAGCGGGCCGACGTGAGCAACGGGCTGTATCTGTTCAAAAGCCGCTTCGGCGGCGTCCTCACCGAGTTCATCGGAGAGGTGACCATGCCTTACAAGCCCATGACATACCGGCTGTACCGGACGGCGGAGCGGGCCTATATGGCCGCCCGGGACCGGTATACCACCTGGCGGCGCCGGCGGAAGGAGTCCGGCGCGGAACCGCCTCTGACCCAGCCCCGGCCTCTGCCCTGGCACGTGCCGGGGGGAGATGCGGACGCCCCTGCCAGCGCCTGACACGTTTTGCCTGTCCTCCTCCATCCCCTGCGGCAAGCCGGCGCGGAAAAAACGCGCCGGCTTGTTTTTCTTCTTTTTCGCTTGAAACGTTGACAAGCTCCGCTTTTGGTTATATAATGCCACCATCCCAGCGGAAAACCTCTTTTCAGGGAGCGTACCTCATATGCAGCGCGTCTTTTTTGCCGGCTATTATTACTATTACTTCTTTACGGAGTAATAGCGATACGTGCTGCGAAAAACCGTTGGAACAGGAAAACCACCAGGCTGTGCGGCACATTGCCGCACAGCCTTTTTGCAAAGGAGAGTCGAACCAATGATCACCGTATTGAAACCCAGCACCACCGACGAGCAGCGGGACCATCTCATCCACTGGCTGGAAACCCAGGGCGTCCAGGTCCACGTTTCCCAGGGCAGCGAGTACACCATCCTGGGTCTGGTGGGGGACACCAGCCACATCGACATGGAGCTTCTGGCCAGTCTGGAGATCGTCCAGTCCGTGAAGCGGGTCAGCGAGCCGTTCAAAAAATGCAACCGGAAGTTCCACCCGGAGGACACGGTGGTCAACGCCGGGGGCGTGAGCGTCGGCGGCGGCCATTTCGCCGTCATCGCCGGGCCCTGCTCCGTGGAGAACCACGATCAGATCATCGGCATCGCCCAGTCCGTGAAGGCCAGCGGGGCGAAGCTGCTCCGGGGCGGCGCGTTCAAGCCCCGGACCAGCCCCTATGACTTCCAGGGCCTGCACGCCACCGGTCTGGAGCTTCTCAGCGAGGCGAAGAAGGTCACCGGGCTGCCCATCGTGTCGGAGATCATGGACCTGCGGGATCTGGACATTTTCGCGGACGTGGACGTGATCCAGGTCGGCGCCCGGAACATGCAGAACTTCGAGCTCCTCAAGGGCCTGGGCCGGACCAACAA
Source organism: uncultured Oscillospiraceae bacterium (assembly GCA_947626905.1). GTDB lineage: Bacteria > Bacillota > Clostridia > Oscillospirales > Oscillospiraceae > CAJOIG01. The sequence goes on along the minus strand of CANQUE010000022.1, from coordinate 141 downwards.
GACCATCCTGCTGAAGCGGGGCCTGGCCAACACCCTGAAGGAGCTTCTGATGAGCGCGGAGTATATCATGGCCGGCGGCAACGAGAACGTGATCCTCTGCGAGCGGGGCATCCGCACCTATGAGACCTACACCCGCAACAC